>JAQWTJ010000084.1 GCA_029242765.1 Flavobacteriales bacterium
AAGCCTTCTCAATTTGGGGAACTTCGGACGAGGCCAGTGCTGGGAATTACCGCCTGTTGTTAAGGCAAGGGGGCACCTCCTATCCTTTCAATATTGAGCTTGAAAAGGGTGCTTTCAACCACATCATTGTCAATGTATCGAATGGACTGGAAAGCCCTGTACCTGGAATCTATGTCTCATTAACGACCCATGCCGACGCGACAGAAATAGGCCTGCCTGAAACGGGCACACTACCCCTCGCCGGAGCAGACGACATGCTTGCAATGGTCCGTGCAGGATGGCACAGCATCCTCTGGAACGGCGCAGCCCATGGAAGTGCGGAGTGTTCAGACCCCTTCGGATCAAATTTCGCCCCACTTTCAGTTTCAGGTTTACAGGCGTCATGCGAGTACCTTGCTGGCGGCTGTACAGACCCCGAAGTCAACACGGTTACGGACACGTACGACAACAACAGGGCTGAATCTGGTGCGTGCAATTACGACGCCCTCGGATCAGGAGAGCTGATCTCAGTCCGCTGGTTCTCCGATGGATCGACTGGCTCGCCTACCGAAGCACCCGCCATCTACAAGATCGTCGACGGCGTAGAAAGCCTGTACCACAGTTTCCAAAGCGACCTTGAGGACGTGTACGACGCCTCGCCATCGACCTACCCCTACTCAATGCCCGTATTGACGGTCAAGCTCCCCGCTTATGACTACCGCATCCGGGTCAAAGACTCGTCCACGCAGCAAGATGCCACCACCTTCACAGGAAACTTCTCTGTCCGTAACGACAGAGGGAACGAGTACGTCAACTGCATTCAATATCTGACTTCAGAGGTTAATGACGGCGAATATGACTTTTCCATTTCCGGGGGAGGGTGCGCCTTGACGACAGATAACGGGGATTTGAACGACTTGATGACCGACTGCGCAGACTGTTATTCCGTGCAATTTGACCACGGCTCCAGTTACCTGCTCAATCTCGCAGACGGTCTCGCAGACATTGGTCATTACGGGACATACGCATTCTGGTTCCGGGCGCCTAGCCTAGCGGGCGACATCTTCAAAATCACGAACAGCGTGGGGTCTGTTACCCTCAAGTCGGTTGCCGACTCTGATCCTCAAAACGTCGATGGAATCAAGTTCCAGCTCTCCGGCCCCAGTGTCACACTCAGCCGAAGCCCTGAAGCGCCATACAACGAGTTCAATCTCGTGCCTGGGCAATGGTACCACGCTGCACTTGCATTCGGCAGCAATGCTGGTTTCACGCTCCGCTCAACCGATCTGAATGACGGGGATGCAGAGCCGTGGAATAGCACCCGAGAATTTGATTTCACTGCATCAGACATTACAGAACCCTGGTCCGGTCAGCTCGCGCCGACGTCCATCACTTTGGGGGGTGCCGACGTGCTGATTCACCAGCTCTCAATTTGGAGCGCCAGCCTTTCCAAGGCTCAGACTTTGGCTCTATTCCAATCCCTCTCGACAAGCGACCTGTACAGCAGCGGTCTTGAAACGACAGACGGGCAGTGGGTCAACGCGGATGCAGGCATCTTGCCACTGTCCTCGCTCGTCTCAGTGCTGAGTCCTGACAATTCTGGGCGCCTTGTGGACCACATGTCCGGAGCTCAGATGTACTCAACTGGAACCAACACCGGAATCAACGGAAACCTGGTCTTCAACCAATGGGGCGATCTTTCTGAGTCGGGTGCTGCCATCGGGCAAACCAACTCGGGACACCGCTCCGTGCGCCGTGCACCATGGGGGCTATGCAATCCTGGCTGCGCGCGGGTTTACAACGCCTGCAACTACAACCCATTCGCTAACGTACATGGCGACTGTCAACTTGCCTGTGCGGGGGTGACCACCGAAACGAGCCAACTTGTGGCCCACCCGGCCAATTACGACGAGATCCGAGGCTGGACCGGGGCTGCTTATGACGTCTTAGACGAAGACTTGCGCATGAACCAGCCCACAATCACTGTGGGGGGCACCAGCGTACCCAACCCAATGTATCATCTCGATTACACCAGCACCGAGATGGCATTCTACTGGATGCAGCGGTATCCAAACAACCAGCAGGCTGGCCTGTTCTTGATGTACGACGCCGACGAAGGCTTGGGCAATGTGCTGTACGACCGTGCCAAATTTGACGCGGATCTCGATGCGTGGAACCACAACAACGCCAATATCAAGACTCAGAGTCACAACACAGTTGAGGACACATATAGCCAAATCAGCGCTATGCCGGGCGGAAACTACTTTAGCGAAGACCTACCGCGGGACATCCCACTTTCTTTGGGCAATTGGACGCTCAGCTCAACTGAGTCCGGGCAGTACTTGATCCCGAATATCAAGTTCAGTGGGTCAGGAAACATGTTCGATATCAACCCATCGAAAAGCACATCGGGCTTTGCCCACCTATTCAATCCCGGGCTGCAGATTGCAATGATTGGCGACATGATCCTGCATGCGGAAAACAAGGACTTCACCGATGAGAGCGCCTTCCAAATTGATATGGAGGTCATGTACCAAGGCATTCAGAGTGGATTTGACGATTTCTCAGGAACGGGAATCACTACAACTGGAGATTGCCCGGTCAAGGGCGTCCGATTTATGGTCGATGGCACCGTTGCAAAGGACTCGACGGACAACCCCATTGAAACTGACGCCTTGGGGCGCGCAACACTTTACATCCCTCGTGGAAACGTTTCTGTCGAGCCCGTGTACACGCATTTGGATGAAAATGAGACTTCAGACGACCACACCTTTGCTTCAACAGGCCTCGGCGTGAGTTTGTTCATTTCTGGCCCCAAACTTCAGGCAGCCAGCAACCAAGTTCGATTCACCGACTTGACCACCCGCCGTATTGTTGGCCGCATCATCGGTGGCGACCATCAAGCTGCAAAAGCCTGGGACGCATCAGACAACAACCTCGGAAAGGCATCTTTCCAGATTGTAATGGAAAAACCCATTGAGGGCAGCGCTAGCTATGAGCTGGCCGCCACCTGTCCTGCCGTACAAATCACCACAGATATCAAAGGCCAATACGACGTGCAGGTCCTACCGGGAATTTACCGCGCTGCCACCTCTGCAGATAACGCCGCCCACCCTAACGTGTTCAGTGCAAATTCCTTCAGCAATTTCACCCTAACAGGGTGGACCGGAGCGGCTGTTAGCTCGTGGATTGACGAATTCGCAGGGCATCTGCAAGACGACGGCAGCGGGGGCTACAATGCAAATGACCCGGACTACAAGCAGTGGAACACCACCGAGAAAAGAGCGTGGGATCAGGAAGCCACCTACCCTGGGCACGACTTGGGTGGCGAAGCCGCTACGCCGGATGATGCCTACGACCGATTGGACTTCGTGTTCAAACCTGAGCCAAGGGTTGCAGTCGAGCAAATCCAACCCAAAACAGACCAATCTGGCACTGTCAAATGTGATACCGCACGAGCTACAGGTCTGCATGCATCGCTGGGCAATGTGTTTATCGGCTTAACAGAAGTCGAAATCACCCACGATTTGGTGAAATATATTTCACCCGCTGCCTCGTACCTCGAAGGGTACCGCAGAGGAGTTCAAGACCCCGCCGCAGATGCATACGACGGAACACCACCTTTCCCGCTGGGGCTGCCTGTGCTTAACAGCGGGTCGCGCTACTGCACGAGTATCACAGCTGAATTGGCATTCTCAACAAGCTTTGATGACCATACATTCTCAGACGTTGCGGAGCTTTACGGTACTGATTACAAGGTGTCCATCATGAACACCCTATCATATCCACAAGACTCCAAGTTTATAGATCTAGACGCTGCCGGCGGTATCGCTTACGACTTCAAAGCTGCTGCCCCGACCTATAACCCGGGGGACATTGTGCCTCGAGGGCTGCTGTCAATTCAACTCTTCCGAGGCGATCAAAGCATGGCAACGTGGCAGCCCTTCGGTCAGATTATTGACCCGTCCACAGATGTTTCAACGCTGCCCATGATTCACAAGGCGCCCGACAACACTACTTCTTTCAGTCACAACCGATTTGATGCCATTTTGATGGGAAGCTTTGTCAGTGCGCCGGCAGTACCCGTTTCTGCGGAGCCCACGTTGGAATACATTTTACGCGACCCCCCCGGCGACGCCAGTTTCTGCAGCATCGAGGCGGGTTCAGTGATTGCATACAACAAAACCACCTCAACACTCGCTGGCGACTTGAAGAGTCGGCAGCAAAATCTGGAATACGTTCCGAGCATCGAATTGGATGGCGAGATGGCCATCGAGCCCATGGGAATCGGAATGTCATTTGGTGGCGGAACAGAAATCGACCCCGTTGCCAATGTCACACACCAAGAAGAGTACGGATATAACAGTTCCAAAGGAGTCGATGTGAATGAGACCTTCACCTTCAACGAAAATGTGACCACAAGTGCCGAGCCCCAAGACATGGATTACGGCGTCAACCAAGACTTGTTCTACGGAAAGGTCACCAATACAAGCATGGGGGTAACTACAAATTTCGGACTGGATCCAGCCAACGTTGCCGTTTCATCAGCGGCCTCTTCGACCATTGCTGAAGACCTCGGACTCGCCCTCGCCGGAACCCCAAGTCAATACGTTTTGCAAGATTCTGACGGCGACGGGTACGTGGATTACCTCCCGTTTTTCGAAGCCAATGCGGACGGCTCGCTGAAGCTTACTGGAGGCAACTACAGCATCAAGCAATTCGCAATGGGCTGGACAGAGACCATCAAGAAATCTGACTTACCTGCTAGCTATTTCATGAAAACCCAGTTCACCATTGAAAATGTGGACATCGCTTTGCTTGAAATCGCCCGCGACGCGTATTTCGCAGCACATTCAGACTACTACACTTGGCCTGACGGAACGTCTGCGTCTGTTCCATATGCCAGTTTGGGCTGGACCTACCCAGATGGCATGAAGCTAGCAAACAACGACGACCACCGCTGGGAATTGTATCATCAGACGTGGATGGATACCCGAAATACTGCCGATTCGGACCATTTGAAGGCGGCCAGTACTTTACAAAGGGGATACCAAATCCCCAACACCAGCATCGTCTCCGACCTGACGGGAGACGACATTGCAGAAATTATCACTACGGGCTCTAGTTTTTCTACGGCCCTTGCCACGCGCTTAACAAACGAGTATTTGACCGGTGACGACCGCATTGGTCCAGGGTACAGGTTTGGGGCGAGTACTGCACAAGTAGAAGCTGCAAAAACAGCCACCGGGGATGCTACACTGATCGAGATTGACCTTGACAGCGTGCGATATTACAATGTTCAAATCGCGCAGTGGAAGAAAATGCTTGCTGAAAATGAGTTAGAAAAAATCAGCGCTAGAAAATTCCTCTTTTCAAATTTGGCTTCATACAGCCACCCGGACAGCTTGACCAATTGGATTGAAAATCTCAGTTCATCTGCTGACATAGTGAACGATTGGGGGCTCGACGATTTCGAAAACGTCATGGACGCTAACGGCAACCCCATTTCGACCGGGTTGAGCGCCGACTCTAGCTTATGGAACGATGCTGACTTTGCACCATTCTTTATCTCGTTCAGTGGCGGTGGTGCGCAATTCACACAAACCCTTTCTAGGACCAATGTTGAAACCACAACGCGCTCACGTGAGCTTTCTGCCACATGGACGGACACCTTCCAAGCGGGCCTGACTGTTCAAGGGGCTGGTTTGGTATCGGACGTGATGGATCAAAACACCCGGACCGAAACCCGGTCAAGTAGCAAGACAGAAGAGACTTCCGTCACCTACTCCTACACGTTGAGCGATGTGGATGAAAGCGACTTTTTCCTCGTCGCCGTTGTTCCAGGGCGAGGCATGAATGGCCCACTGTTCCTGAACTTGGGCAGTGTCGCATCCTGCCCTACAATGCAAAACGAACCAAGCAGCTACTTTGAATGTTACGCTGCTGTAATCCCTTCGGACTACAACCT
Organism: Flavobacteriales bacterium; assembly: GCA_029242765.1. Taxonomy (GTDB): domain Bacteria; phylum Bacteroidota; class Bacteroidia; order Flavobacteriales_D; family Sanyastnellaceae; genus UBA8752. The sequence goes on from JAQWTJ010000084.1 coordinate 5,948, forward strand.
CTCTGCCGATCTCACAGCATGTGGAGGCGAGACCTCTCCTGTTTGGGGAAGGCAGCTGAATCCTAGCAGCTTTACAATCGGAGACGAGACCGGTACCGCATGGCCCATCATTGACGGAATCGTCATTGGGAATGACGCTTTGGAAACAACTGTTGGGGCGGATGTTGCGATATTGACAACGACCGCTGTCGTTTCTGCAGCTGTGGCTGTTGCGGGTATTGCCCAGATTGCGACCGGCAACGTACCGGGAGGAGCCGCCACTATTGCTACCGGCATCGCCCTTGCAGCTGTAGGGATTGGTGACGCCATCGCAATGGCCGTTTGGAGAGATCTCACCGTATCGGAATTTGAAGATCAATTCGGTCTCACCTCTTTCGACAATGACGCACTCATAGCACCTGCTGTGGGCAGCGAAAACCCTGACTTGTGGATTCACCCGTCCCTGTGTTCCGAGTTGAGCACGCCGATGACTGACGCGAAAGCCAATATTTTTGAAGTACAACCCCTGTCTGTGGCGCTACAAGTCCCAGACGTGACGGTGTCCTACACCACCAATGACGGAACGTTGCTGAGTGGGCTGACTGAAGTCAACCCGCCGATAACATCCTTGATGGACCAGCCAATCGGCGTCACCATGCATATCAAAAACATGGCCCCCAATCCATATGCCACAGATCAGGACTTTGTCTTCTATGCGGATGCATTTGGAAATACACTCGGGGCCAATGTGTACATCGGCGGCTCTAACGCTCCATCTGTAGAGTACGAAATTTCACCTGATTGGCAGGTTGGGGATTACGAAATCCCAGTATCCATTCACCACAGCGGAATTGAGAGCGAGGAGTTTATGGAGGGCCAAGTCAAGCTGATCATGTTATCCGTTTGCGATTGGAACATTGAAGGCTCTGCCATTGTGAATGTCAATTTCGAGCCGGCCTGCTCAGACTTGAGCCTAACCGCTCCGCTTGACCAGTGGACAGCGAACCTGGATCAGTTGGCCTCGGGATCGTACTTCAGCAATGATGGAACGCTCGACCTGCAAGTCG
>JAQWTJ010000093.1 GCA_029242765.1 Flavobacteriales bacterium
TCAGGGGTTGCAGCAGCAAACTAGGGATAGCCACGTCGAAGGTGTGGGGCGGAGGACAGGCGAATTCGATGTGTTGGTCGAGCCGCAGCGATTCAATTTCTATGTACCGTTTAAGGGTGCATATTTCTTCATCGATGCTGATCCAACCTGCTTCTGCTTGGCGCATAACGCCGGTGACCAACTCGCGGAAGGCTGTCAGGTAAGTGCGACCGCGCAATGTGCGGCCGGCTAAAACGTCGGCGCAAATGCCGTTGAGGGTGTTGAAGATGAAGTGGGGGTTCATCTGGTTTCTCAAAGCAGCCAGCTGAGAGTCGTGCAGGGCGCGACGTTTGGTAAGGTCCAATGCGGCAGCCTGCAATTGGGCGATTTGCACATGTTCGGAACGAGGCGCCTCGATCCGCTTGTCAACTGCACGGCTACGAGCTGTGGCGGTTGAGGCGCGGCCGGGGTTTTTGGAATGGGAAAATTGGCCCAATTTGAAAAAGAGCATTGCCAGAGCTGAGATGCCGAGCAGGAAAAATGCGGAAGGGAGCCACGCCATGCACGTGGAATGTACTCCATCGTCTTGAGAAGCGGTCAGTCCGAGAAGGCGGCGCGCAGCTGTTGCGCAAGTTTGCGCTGGTACTCATCGATGAGCCACGTGCGGTAGTTGGCCGTGGTCTTGGAAATGCACTTGGTGTAGTCGCGCACGCGCTGGTCGATGTCTTGGTCAAGGTCACCGGCGAGTTCGAGAGCGTGGAACACGTCTTCAGCCACTGGAACAATGAGTTTGGTGTGGTTGGCGATGCTGACCTCGATGGCGGCTTTCGGGCGCTTCCCCGCACGTGTCACGCGCACGTATTCTTCCTTCATGCTAAACTTAGGAGTCTCGGTCAAGTTCAATTTCTTGAGCAAGTCCTCTGGCATTTCATAGACGAAGGTGTCTTCGATTTCCTCATCCGAGTACAGCCCTTCGAGGTAGGCGTTGGGTGCGCGGAAGATGTCAGCCCAATTCACGTGGGCCGTCCACAAACCAAAGCGCCGTGCATTGTTTCCAAGATCGATAACAGTGAATTGTTTCTTGTTCGGCAATACACGCGAACCCCGACCAATCATCTGATGGTAGAGTGTGAGGGACTTTGTGGCACGGTTGAGAATCACCGTTTCAACCCCTGGCTCGTCAAAGCCCGTGGTCAAAATGCTAACCGAAGACAGAATGGCGTCGTGCTTGGTGTGGAACCAATGCAAAATATCAGCGCGCTCCCTCTCGGAGTGCGTGTTGTCCAAGTGGCGAATTTCCAGCCCCTCTTCCCGGAATAGCTGGGCCACTTGAAGCGAAGTGTGAATGCCGTTGTTGAAAATCAGTGTTTTGGTGCCCTTGCCTTTCTGTTCGTACGCATAAAGCAACTTTTCCTGCATGAAGTGATTGCCGTACAAACGCTCGGAGGAGTTCACGGTGTAGTCTCCGTTGATGCCCACCTTGAGCGATTTTAGGTTCACATCGTATGAGTACGTATTGGCCTGGGCCAAATACTCTTGATCGACCAAGGAATTGATAGACTCCCCCACGATGAGCTCCGAGTAATTGTCCTTCAATGGCAATTTGATGTTCGAAGAGAGTGGTGTGGCGGTGACGCCCAAGAGGATTTGGTTCTTGAAGTGACCGAACAGCTTACGGAAACTGTTGTAGTGCGCTTCGTCAATGATAACCAAGCCCATGTTTTGAAAGACGATGTGCTCGTCATTCATCCGGTTATTCAAGGTTTCGACCATGGCCACGAAGCAGTGATGCTCGGTGTCATTTTCAAGCAACTTCAGTTTGGAGTCGATGATTTTGTTTGAAACACCGATGTCGGTGAGCATTCCGCTGGTCTGCCCAAGCAGCTCGATGCGGTGCGTCAAAATCAACACCTGTTTGCCCGTTTCCAAGATGTAACGCTTAGCGAGTTCCGAAAAAATCACAGTTTTACCTCCGCCCGTGGGAAGCTGGTACAGCAAGTTATATCTCTCAGGGAAGGACCGCATGCGGTCCATAATCTTCTCAATAGCAGACTCTTGGTAGCCGTACAAGGTCTTGCCCTTGTTGGATAAAAGTTGTTCCCTGAGTGCGTCGGTCATGACAATTCGAGCTGCAAAAATACCGATTGAATCACCGGAACGAAAGCCTAAATTGAATTTCCTTCGCACTTCTTGTCAACGATGGCCGTATTACTCTCTGATCAAATCGAAATGTTGTCGCCCGCTTGGCGTGGTATTTTAGGGGCTCTGCGCGATGAAGATTGGTTTGTGGAGTTGGAAGAGGCATTGGATTCTGCCTTTCATGAAGGCCAACCGCCCTGCGCACCTAGGCCCTCAGATTGGTTGCGAGCTTTGCGCTTTTGTGAACCCTCCGACGTCCGGGTGATGATCACTGGTCAGGACCCGTATCACGGTGTGGGCCAGGCAAATGGATTGGCATTTTCGGTGGGATCAGGTCAGAAATTGCCGCCAAGTTTGCGCAATATTTTCAAGGAAATTGGTCCGGATGGAAACGGCTTTCCACGGGTGGACGGGAACCTGTCTGATTGGGCGGAAAGCGGTGTGCTGCTGCTTAACGACGTACTCACCGTGGAGTTGGGGCAACCCGGATCTCATGGATATATGCCATGGTGTCGTTTCACTTCGGCCATCATAGAAGTTCTGGATTTCCGACCGGTGGCCTTTCTGCTGTGGGGCGCCCATGCCCGTCGGCACGCTGGGGCCATTGCCAGCAGCTCCGTAAATCAGCAACACCTGATTCTTGAAGCGCCTCATCCTAGCCCGTTGTCCGCTTACCGCGGGTTTTTCGATTGCGGCCATTTTGAAGCTGTGAATGACTGGCTTCGAAAGCGGGGAGAGGCCCCCGTGAATTGGCATGGATAGCCGCGTCTTGGTTGAGAAGGTTTGAGCCTGTTCCATTGGTACATTTGACACCACAATGCAATTGACACCTCAAGCGCACGCCATCAGCTGAACGAAATGAGCAAGCCGAGCATTCCCAAAGGAACCCGTGATTTTGCGCCCCAGGTGATGGCGCGCAGGCAGTGGATTTTCGACACTATTCGTTCGTCTTTTGCTCGGCGGGGGTTTCAGGCCATCGAAACGCCTGCGCTTGAAAATCTATCGACGCTCACGGGTAAATACGGGGAAGAGGGCGACCAGCTGATTTTTAAAGTGCTGAACAACGGGGACTTTCTGGCCAAGGCGGACGGGCAAGTTTTGGACGAACGCGATAGCAAGCGCTTGGCGTTTCAGATTTCGAAAAAGGCGCTCCGATACGATCTCACCGTGCCTTTTGCTCGGTTTGTGGCCATGCACCGCAATGAGCTTCAGCTTCCTTTCAAGCGCTACCAAATTCAAACCGTGTGGCGCGGCGACCGCCCGGGCCGGGGTCGTTATCAAGAGTTCACGCAATGCGATGCTGACATCATCGGTTCGGAGGGGCTGCTCAACGAGCTCGAACTCGTGGAGTTGTTCCACGAAGCTTTGGGCGATTTGGGCTTGCCCGGTGTTCGAATTCATATGAATGACCGCAGAATTCTAGCTGGTTTTGCAGCGAGTTGTGGGGTGAGTGAGCGCCTGACCGATTTAACGGTGGCCATCGACAAGTTCGACAAGGTGGGCATCGAGGGGGTCCTGCGCGAATTGGAAACCCAGAGCTTTTCAAGCGAGGTGCAGGCGGCTGCGGGGCAACTGTTCGCCATTAAAGGGGCTGGGACTGATGCAATGGTTGAGCTAGAAAAGACATTTGACCACCCGTTGATCTCCGCCGGCTTGGCCGACATGCGCCAGCTTTGGAACTGGGCAGCTCAGCGTGGCATCAGCTCGCCTGAGCTCGTTTTTTCACCGGGACTGGCCCGCGGCCTGGATTACTACACGGGTGCCATATTTGAGGTGCGCATTGAGGATTCTCCGGTGGGCAGTGTCTGTGGCGGGGGACGTTACGCTGATTTGACAGGTATCTTCGGGTGGAAGGGTGTCAGCGGCGTGGGCATTTCCTTTGGTGCGGACCGCATTTACGACGTACTCGAACATTTCGATGCCTTCCCCGACGCGGCGGCCTGTGCCACCGACGTGCTGGTGATGCACATGGGCGATGCGACCTTGGATGCCTCGCTCGATGCGGCAGCGCGATTGCGTTCAAGCGGCCGAGTTGTTGAGATGTACCCCGACTCCGCAAAGCTGAAGAAGCAGTTCAAATATGCTGATGATCGCGGCATTGCTTGGGCGGTGGTGATCGGTGAGGATGAATGGGCCTCAAAAAAGCTCACGCTTAGAAACATGAGGACTTCGGAGCAGCTAACCCTAGAGCTTGAAGAGGCCATCAAACGCCTATGCTGACGGGGTTGGGGCGTTGCCCCACGGCAAAGTCAAGCACAACAGCCCCGGCTCACTTCGCAAGAGGCCGCCCGATTTGAAAATGGTATGAATCAAGGGGTGGTCAGCTTTCAAAGTGGCCGAGACGCCTTCGCAAAGCAGCGTCAACCCACGGTCTGTTGTTTCCCAGCGAATCGAAAATCCATCTTTCTCAATTTCTTGGCGCAAGGCACACATGCCCCATTGCTCCACCACGCTAAGCAGATGCAGGACGTTGGCTAGGGCTCCGTCTCGCGCATGCGCCCGCATTTCATCGGGCACTTCATAAGCGATGCGTACGGCCTCGAGCGAGTCCAAAAATTTCACCCAACGGCCCACCTGGTCTGCCGCCTGATCCGCGGACAGCCACGGCTGGTCCGAGGCCATGAATACATTGCGCAAATGCGTTGAAAAGCGGCTCACACACTCTGCGGCTTGATCTGGAGATGCCCCTTCAATGCGGCGGTCTATGCGCCCGATCAGCTCGTCCAAATCTTCAGGGTTTCCACGGGTGAGCAGCACGCTAGATTCGAGTTTTAATAGCCGTTGATTGATGATCTCACGCTCTTTTAAGCGCATCAACTCATCCTGCCACATCGCGCTCTCAGGAACGCTCTGCGGGGTCGTTTGTTGCAGTCTGTCTGCACCGGGGTCGTCCTCGTGATTTCGTCCTGCGTGCAATCTCCCCATTGCAAAGGCGGCCATTGCCACAGCGCTTCCAGCACCTGCCCAAAGGGCCCACAGTGTCCAAAGGCTCATGCGCCGGAAATAAGTTTTTCGATCGCTGAGTAGGGGGTGGTTCGCCCGGCCTTGACGTCAATGACGGCCTGGTCCCAGCCTTCGGAAAAGCCCGGTCGATCTCTCAAGAATTGCAAGGCGCTCGCCCGCACGAGCCGATTCAAAGACCCTATTCGCTGCTCAACACGTAGTGCTTCGTACTGCCCAGAGGTCCGAAGCAGCGCCTCGCGCTCCCTTAAGATTTCCAGAAAATCCGGCACGCCATCGCCCTGTAAAGCGCTCAGGGCAATCACTTGACAGGCCTCCCCGCTGGGAGGCGGAGGCAACATATCTAACGCCCGAACATAACGAGCTGTTGCTGCCTTAGCGCGCTCCACATTGTCTCCGTCGCATTTGTTCACCAGTAGAACATCCGCCCATTCCAACACCCCGCGTTTAATGCCCTGCAGCTCATCGCCCGCACCGGCGATGAGCACCAAAACAAAAAAGTCCGTTAGTTCGCGCACCTCGGTCTCACTTTGCCCCACACCTACGGTCTCCACCACGATGCGGTCAAATCCCGCCGCTTCGCACAGCACGATGGCCTCTCCCGTCGCTCGAGCTACCCCGCCTAAGGTCTGACCCGCTGGGCTTGGCCGCACGAATGCCTCAGTCGATCGGGCCAACTCATCCATGCGCGTTTTATCGCCCAGCACGCTGCCACCCGTGCGCCGGCTCGAGGGGTCCACAGCCAGCACTGCAACGCGCTGCCCTTTGGCTATCCACGCCAGCCCTATGCGCTCGATTAAGGTGCTTTTTCCGGCCCCCGGAACGCCCGTCACGCCCACACGCACCGATTTCCCCGAGAAGGGGAGCAGCCGTTTAAGCAGTTGTTCGGCAGCTCGTCGGTCCTGAGGCCTCTCGCTTTCCACCAATGAAATGCCTCGGGCCAGCATCTTGCGATCTCCCGCAACAATAGCCTCCCCCCATTTTGCAATGACCTCTTGGCTTGGCGCATGTTTCGAACGGATACGTTCGATCGCAGCACGGCTTGCATTTTCTTGTGAACTTGGAGATGAGGCCTTGGGCATTGGCCGAAAGTTAGGATTTAGATTGCACCCCGATGAAAAAGCTTTACGGTGGTCTTAATTTTCTTGTCAGTGCCACTAGCATCATGACCTTGTTCTCCTTGGTTTTTTTCTCTCAGGCTCAAGCTCAATCCGTCTCAAGCTCGCAGAACCTCCAAATTCGCGGCCAAGTCATCGGCCCTGACCAGCGTGGAATCCCCGGCTGTATGGTCGTCAATCGCAGCACGGGCGCTGGCCGTTTCGGTAGCGCTGAAGGGCGCTATGCTTGGACGGTCCGCACAGGGGATACGCTGCATTTCGGAGCTATCGGCTTTCACACGGCTGTACGCATTGCAGGATTTGACATCGCCGATAGCACGGAGCAAATCATTGAACTTCGCCCTTTGCAAGTGGCCCTGGCCACAGCTGAAATCATTGCCCCGAGAACGCTTCGTCAAATCGTAGAGGATATTGAAACGCTCGGCTACAAAGAGCAGGATTATCGCACTTCTGGCGTGGATGCATTCCAGAGCCCGATTACATTTCTATACGAGCAGTTTTCACGGCGCGAGCGATCCATACGTCAGGTCATCCGCATGGAAAACGACGACCGCCGTCGCGCGCTGCTTAAGGAGCTTTTGATGCAATACGTGGACTATGATATCGTTGAGCTGTCCTCCGAAGAGTTTGACAACTTTATCGACTTTGTAGATCCCGGCGACGATTTGCTCCAGGCTCTCACCCAATACGAGTTCATCCTTTGGACACGTGAGCGTTTTATCGCTTGGCAGCTTCAACCTGCGCACTGACGCTGGTGCGCTCCCCCTATAGGAGTGCGGCGAGAAATACGCGGGTCTATTTACTCGAGGAAGGAGCTGTCGAGGTAGAAGGTGAAGGCTTTGAAAACTAGACCGGTGCAGGCGATAGCGACTGCAACAAGGCGCACGTTGCGGCCGCGCAACGAGCGTTTCCCGTAGTCGTCAAACCTCACTACGATGTCGAGGAATATGGCGGCAGCGGCCAGCCCTTCAATCCACGTGAGGATGCCCTTGTTTGCTTGGGCCTGATCCATGAGCGAAGCGAGGCCATTGGCCAACGCACCTGAGCCCAGTCCGATGACGTCGAGCAAAAAGGCAAGGTTGTACACGACGGCCAAAACCAGGGCGATGTCAAGGATGCGTTGGTCTGCAGAGGGTGCGCTTTTCATGGTGCGGCGAAGGTAGGGGGAGGCGAAATGGATTCGGCCTAGGAGCGGAATTGAATTGGCATTATCGACGATTACAAAACGGGGATGCAACCTTTGGCGGTCGAGAAGCAATAAAGAAGGTGTAAGTTTGTTGCTTCCCTGTACCTGCAAGTATTAGAGATGTCGAAAGAAATCAACCGCTCCTCCCTCGAGTTTCACGAGCGCGCCCAGCGCCTGATAGTGGCCACTCTCGGCGCATTATTTATAGCAGTTTTGATGACATCATGCACGCGCCATAAGAAGTCGTGCAGCGCCTATGACGGTGTGCGTTGTGAGCAGGTCGTGGAGAAGATTGCTCAGGTAGAACGAGCCCGGGACTGACGCGCTTTTACTTTCGCGCTGTTCATGCTCCCCCAGAACTCGTTGTCCCATCTGGTTTTAGATGTAGTGCAAGTCGCTGCGCTTGTCGTGCTCGTGCTGAGCCTGAGTTCGTGCGGCCCGTTGCAAGCGCTGGTTCGTGGCGATCGCAGCATGGGTGAACCGCATGAAGCGGCTTCATCTACGTCGGCCTCCAAAGAGCATGCAGAGGTCAGCTTTCCCGTTGAGGTGGATACGACCCCCTTTCTGGCCTATAAGAACTTGTATGATGCCGACTGTGTTGAGGACAAGGTCACGGACAATTGGGGCAAGGGTTTTGATGCTCTGTATGGTACGCGGAATTTCCGGCCGGTGCTACACGGAGTGGCCTACCGCGGTGGGGCAAACAATTATTACCACAACACGGCCAAACGCAGCAACAAAAACCCTTTGCCGAATGACGGTTTGCAGCGCTTATTGGAAGGCGGATTTTCCTCGGCCGTTTACTTGTACAAGACCAATTTCGAAACGGCCCCCGCATTTCTTGTGGACAGCACCCAAAGCGACACCCTGTACTATTACCAAATCGGTGGCAACACCCCGGAAGAACTCGACACCTTGTTGCAGTTGACGTATGCGTCAATTGTCGATGAGCGGCGCGGTCCGGTGTATCTGCATTGTTGGAACGGCTGGCATCAGTCGGGCTTTGTTTCGGCGATTTTGCTCAAGCAATTTTGTGGGTACGACGATCAGAAGAGTATTCACTACTGGGAGGACTGCGCCGACACTTGGACGCTTGGTTATGAGCGGATCCGGACGGCCATCCGAGACTTCGAGCCCGTAGAGCGCTATGCAATCTCGCCGGAGGTGCGTTCTGCAATCTGCCCGTGTTACGCTGACACGCGCTCGGCCGAGGCGCTTGGGCTCGATAGCATTGCTTTGGCTTTTGAAACGCCGGCCACTTCGCTTTTGTTTCCAGCGAGCGACGAACTGTTGCCGCCATCGATTTCTACGTACTTGGACGAATACGCTGCGATGCTGAAGGACTCTGTTCAGGTGGCTGTTGAGTGTGGTTTCGCTTCCGGTGACCTGCAGGCGGCTGAGCGCGCTGATGCTGCGCGTGCGTATTTGATAGGCGCAGGTGTGGACTCCGCCTTGATTTCTTGTGTTGAGCGTGACCCGGATAAGCCGCTTCGATTGAATTTGAACATTGTCGACTTGGGATTTGCCGTGAGTTTCGAAAGGGGAGGTGTTCAAATTCTAAGTGGTGATAAGTTGGTTTTGAACAGGTTGGGAGCGATTATTCCAGCGATTCAAAACTCGACGGTTGAAATTTCAGGTCATTCTGATGCAGGCACGGGCGATGACTTTGTGAACAATCACATTGCCAAGCTGCGCGCTATGCGGGTGTACGAATACCTGCAGGTGATTGGGGTCGACATGACACAAGTGGTGCACAAGAGTTGCGGGTCAAATGAGCCTCGATATGGTGATGAACGTGACCGCAGAGTTGAATTTGAAATCGTGCCGAACAAGTAGGCCTTGGAGGGCAGCGGCAGGGCTTGTTGTGGCTTTCCTGAGTTTCGGGTTTGCGCCTAGCGCCTGTGCACAAGATCCGGGCTTTATGCGGGTGAACATCGAGATTCCAGAAGCTGATCTCTTTGGCAGCAACCATGGCCTCTACGCCCGCGGTCCACAAGCCTATTTTGACAGCACGGCCGGGCATTGGAGAAATGCCAATTGGGAGCGCTCTTGGGAACGTGACTGCACTGTGGAAGTTTTTGATGACACGGGGGCATTGCTGATCGACCGACCGGCCGGACTGAAAATTTTCGGAGGTATGTCGAGGTACTATCCAGAGAAGTCACTGCGCATCATCGCGCGGACCCAGGTTGTCGAAATGGATGGGGACAGCGTCCTGCATTGGCCCGAGGGCTTTCATGCAGACGTGTTTGGTACGGGCGCTCAAGAATACAAGCACTTGGTTTTGCGGCACTCAGGCAATGACTACCGTTCTCTGCGCTTCAAAGACGCCCTTCTCACCTCCCTTGCCGCTGAAACCGGTCTGGATGTTCAGGCCTCAGCCCCGGCACATCTCTACGTCAACTCCGAGTATTGGGGCGTGTACAACCTTCGAGAGAAGATCAACAAGTACTATTTCAGCGACCATTACCAGTTGCCATTCAAAGGGTTGGACATCCTGCAGGGCGGGCGAACTGTGGAACACGGAAGCGATGAGGCCTACAACGACTTGCTTCGTTTTGTCAGGAGGCATCCGATGGCATTGGACTCGAATTTTCAGCAGGTTCAACAGTTGATGGACACCCGGAATTTTACGAATTTCTGGATATGCCAGTTGTTTTTTTCCAATCGCGATGTCCGAGGGAATATTCGGTTTTGGCGTTCCGAAGCCCTGGACGGTCGATTTCGGTGGATTGTTTATGACACGGACCTGGGCTTTTTTCCAGACCAGCGTAAGCACAATATGTTGGCTATGTTCACATCAAAGGAGCAAACCGTTTGGTACAACCCGTCTTGGGCGACCGGACTACTTCGTGCGCTCCTTGAGAATGAAGGCTTTAGGGACGATTTTATTTTACAGGCAACCGTCCTGTTGAACACGGTGCTCAGCCCCGCGAACGTGGAGAGGCGTATCGATGATTTCGAAGCGCTCTATGAGCCGGCCATGGAACGGCATTTTGCTGGTCGCCGAAAGTTCCAGTCAAACCAAGGTTCGATTGAAAAATGGCGTCGCAAGGTGGAAGATTTGCACGTCTTTGCCATAGAGCGTCCGCAGTTTTTGATGAAGCATTTGGCTGAAGTATTTGAGCTGGGTGAGACTTTTGTTGTGCGTCTGAACGTGGAAGGTGCGCAGCACGGACAAGTTCTGCTCAACGGCCAGCGTCTGGACTTTTCGAGGGACTCCACGTTCGAGGGGCAATTTTTTCGCAGCTTAGAATTGCCGCTCGCCTTGTTGCCTCGTTTGGGCTATCACTCCGCCGGGGACAATCCCGCATCCCTGCGTTGGGTGAGCAGCGACACGCTCTCGCTGGATTTTCGCTTTGAGCCGAATCCGCCCTCGGATGTCGATGTGGTGCTTCACGAGTTGGACTTGGCTGGTGGGCGGTTGGAGCTGTTCAATCGCGAGCAGTTCCCAGTGGATATTAGCGGCTGGTCTGTCGACGGCGGCGGGGGAAATCCACTGGTCTTTCACAGCACCTTGATGCCGTCCTATGGGTTTGCGGTCATGAATTTTGGTGAGATTCTCAACTCAGATTCTGCGAGTTTTGCTCGCGCGCATATTTCGCTTTTTGATGCGCTGGCCCGTCCGGTTGACCGGGCCACATTTGCCGATGCGGTCCTCTTGGATGCGCCAGCTTCCCACGGATTTGAGCGTATAGCGCCGTTGGCTCCGAAGGGGACGGGCGCTTCGCTTTGGCAGGCGAGTTCAACGGCCACTATCGGAGCGCACAACCCGCCCCACTTGGCCGTTTTAGAAGCGCGGGTGCAGGGGCAACAGCAGCGCGCCGTACACCGCGCGTGGCGGCTGGCCATCGGGTTGTTCTTTGGCACGTTTGGTGCGGGGGTCGCATTGCTGATCTTTATGGTTTTCAGGAGTCGCCAGTCTTGAGTTTCTCGCGCCCGCCGTGCGAGTTCTACCAGCGTGGGATCTTCAGTTGTTCTCCAGGCCGGATGACTTGGCCTTCTTCTAAGGCGTTGAGCTGAATCAAATCAGCCGGGGAGATTTCCGGGTAAGCGGCCGCTATGCTCCATAAGGTTTCGCCAATTTTGACGGTGTGAAATGAAAAAGGGAGGCCGTCTATGTCATTCACTGGGACAGCTGTCTGAAGGGGCTCAACACCATACAATTTCAAGGTCTCACCCAGTGCAATAGCATCGCCTTCCAAGGCATTCCACAGTCGAAGGTCCGATGTGCGCACCCCGTATTTCCTAGCGATGCTGGCCAAGACTTCGCCGACGAGGACGATGTGTTCTAAGTGTACTGTTTCGGCTTTAGCCGCTACTTTGGTTACAGGAGGTGATGTTGCACAAAGTTGCTTGAGATTTAAACCGGCCCGGGAGCTGGGTGGCAGCAGAACCGTGGTGCCCGCTGGGATAGTGTCGGATGTGAGCCATGGGTTTTCCTGCTGGAGCCAGCGACGACTGAGGCCATGGGTGACTGCGGCCGATAGGAGCCATGCGTTGGTGCAGGAACAGCTGTCTAAACGCCCTTGGCGGATCAACCACAGGGCGTCACTCCGGTCCCAGGCGAGGCTGCGGTCCAGCTGGGCGAGGACGCGGACGCGGTGAAGCGTGTGAAGCAATGAAGGGGCGGCCGTGGAATAGTGAAAGGAGCGCGCTGTTGCAACGCCTTGCATGAAGGCTACAACCTGCCGCACGGGGTCGTCGGGGAATTGCTCGGTGAGGGCGGCAATTTTCAGGGCGGCGGCGGGGTGAGCCTCTTGCGGTGTGTGGCGCTGGTCGTAACCCCTGCGGACGACCAGCCCGGCACGCTCTGCATCTTTGATGTTAAGTGCCCAAAGCCCCGCTTGCCCAGCAGCTGACCCTGCATTCCCATTGCTGTAGTAGGCTGCGTTGCATCCGGTGAGCGCCGCAGCGACATGGATCCACTCGGGAACCAGGCCCTCTTGTACCAGCGCAAGTTCGGCAGCCGTCCGATGCCGATCGGATAGGGTTCGCAGCAGCCGCCAGCGCAGCATCCCTTGTGCTTCCAAACCCTGCATGATGCGGTCGGTGTGCCTTGCGGCATCGGGCATCGACTCCATGGCAGTGATGAAGTCCTGCGCCCATTCGGAGGGTGTGTCATAAGACTCGGCCACGCGGGGCTCAATCGCTGACAAAACGCTGCCAGGCTCGATTGCCTCAAGCTCTAATACCCAAGCTTGATGCTGGAGGTCGACCAAGAGACGATTCCAAACGGCTGGTGGAGATTGACCGGCACAATTCGCACACAAAAACAGGCTGCAAAGCAGCACCGTATGGAGCACGTATGATTTCGTGGGATTCAACAAAGGCGTGGTATTATCGGCATGCGCCTACGCAAATATGGCCCGCTGATGCCGTAATTTCGGCCTCAATGGCGTCCCATTCTTCTAAATCTTCATCTTCAGATTCTCGGGATAGCCCTGAGCGTTTGGAGGAGCTCAACCGCTCATTGGAACAGACCATCGCTCAACGCACGCAAAGCTTGCGTTTGAGCCAGGCTGAGCTTCGAGATTTGATAGAGAGTGTGAACGATTCTATTTTCACCACGGATCGTGCCGGGCGCATTCTCTTTGCAAACCGAGCAACTTTTCAAATGCTCGGTTACACGCCAGAGGAATTGATCGGCCAGCGATTCACCAAGTTTCTTGCACCTGGATTTCGTGCTTTTGGGGACCGCGTCAAAGAGGCTGCGCGCCGCAAGGATGCCCAGCTTTACGCTGAGGTACAGGTGGTTCACGCAGACGGCACGACCCGCTGGATCGGTCAGAATGTGCGGTTTAAATACGAAGAGGGCTTCCTGCGCACTGTGCAAGTTGTAGGACGTGATATCACAGCGGCCCGTGAGTTTGACGACACGCTTCGCAGCAGTGAGGAGAAGTACCGTGGCATCATTGAGAACATGGAGCTCGGCTTGCTCGAGGTCGATTTACACGGCATTGTGGTCCGGGCCTATGACCATTTTTGTGAAATGCTCGGTTACACTGAAGACGAGCTTATAGGCCGAGATCCCTCCGACTTTCTTCTGTCATCCGACAACCAGGTCGAGATGGAAAAATACATTGAGATGCGCGCCAAAGGCGGTACCGGTTTATACGAGATTGGTGTTCTGACCAAGTCGGGTGAAGAAAAACACCTCCTCATTTCTGCGGCTCCGGTCTTTGATTCACAGGGTGTAGTTATAGGCTCAATTGGCATACACTATGATATTTCGGAACGAAAGAAAAACGAACAAGCCTTAGCCCGTGCACGTCGAGAGGCCCTTTCTGCACGAGCCGCTGAGAAGGATTTTCTGGCAAAAATGTCCCATGAAATCCGGACTCCGATGAACGCGGTGATTGGCATGGCTCACTTACTGAAGGATACCGAGCTAACGGAAGAGCAGGGTGAATTTACAGAGTCAATTTTGCAGGCCGCCGGGCTCTTGCAAGGATTGCTCAACAGTGTGCTCGACCTCAGCAAGCTAGAGGAAGGCCATATTCGTTGCGAATACCGCGCTGCTGATTTACGAAACACTTTGCTTGAGGTGTACGATTCGTTGCGGTTCATTCTGCGGCAAAAAGGCGTGACTGTCAGTTTAGATGTTGATGAGGATTTGCCGCGCTCGTTGAAATTTGACCGGGGCATCGTGTCGCAAATTTTGCTCAATCTTGGCAGCAATGCTGTGAAATTCACGTACAGCGGAAGCATTGTGATTTCTGCGCGTTGGAAACCGGGGGTTAAAGGGAATTCTCCGAGCGTAGTGTTGCAGGTGACCGATACGGGTATAGGTATTGCATCGGATCAGCTCGGTTTCATTTTTGACCGCTTTCATCAGGTGGATCAAGGTGTGGAATTTCAATCCGGCAGCACGGGCTTAGGGCTTTCCATTGTGAGAGAGCTCGCAGAAATTCATGGTGGGCGGGCCACGGTGGTCAGTGAAGTGGGGAAGGGCTCAACTTTTGAAGTGGAGTTGCTCGTTCATTTGGCGCACAATAAGGTGTTAACCAATAGTTCTTCAACAATTGGCTCGTCCTCAGAATTCAAAGGTGTACGGGTCCTTGTCGCGGAAGACAACCCGTTCAATGCGCGCTATGCCACGCGACTCATGCAGCGGTGGGGCGCTGATTACGAGGTGGTTGAAAACGGTGAGCTGGCCTTTGAGTTGTTCAAACGCAACCGCTGGGACGTGGTGCTTATGGACGTGCAAATGCCGGCGTGTGATGGCTTGGAATCCACCCGATTGATTCGCTCGTTTGAGGCGTCACAGGCGACCTCCGGTAAACCGAAGAAAGCGGCGGTCATCATTGGCTTGAGCGCATTTGACTTGGAGCACGACATTATCGCGGCAATGGATGCTGGGATGAACACGCACATTCGAAAGCCGTATACACCTGGCGACCTATCCAAAGTCATGCGGCAATCACTGAAAGACCTGCCCCCTGCACCTATGCCAAAGACTAAGCCAAAGTCAAAGTCAAAGTCTAAAAAGCGGCGTGAAGATCATCCAGTATACACTATGTGTGAGGGGGACGAGGCGCTTTGGCTGGAAATTGTCGAAGTGTTTAAGAAGGGCTGGCCTGAAATTCGAAAGGAAATCCAAGCCGCTTTGAAAGCAGGCGATGCCATGATGCAGCACCACTCCCTTCATAAAGTCAAACCTTCCCTGGCGATGGTTGACCTCCAGCAGGCTTACAAGCGCAGTGTCGATTTAGAGGGCAGGGCCAAAGCAGGCGAGAATTTGCCACCGGATGAAGTGGCCTTGCTGGTCGATGAAGTTGATGTATGGGTTGATGAATAGCGGGTAATTGGAGATTAAATCTAATTACATTCAATTTCATTGAGTTAGATTTCGTATCTTGCTTTCGTGGTGAACAGGCACTCTCAACATGTTCGAGAGTCTACCACAGTTGTGAATCGTAGAGAAGCTCCTGCAACGGCGGGGGCTTCCCTTTTTTGTGCGAAATCGCATCGGCCGAACGCCGTATCTTGCAGACCATGCACGCACCATTTGACACCGTCTGCTTCGCAGTTAGGTCTGCCACCTTGTGCTTGGTCGCGCTCCTTGTTGTTCCTCAAGCACGAGCCCAGTTTTCTATCACGCCGACCGACTCCTTGGTGACATCGGCCCCGGCCGATTCCATTCTGACTATTATGCAGATCGATGTGGTGAACGAAGCCGCAGACTCCGTGGCCTTCACTTGGCGCTTAATCCAAGAGGTGGTGCCTGAAGGCTGGGATGTAAATCTCTGTGACCTTGGCGAGTGCTACGACGGCATTCCTAACTCAGCCACGATGATCCCCGCCGCCACAGACGCCCACGCCTACTTGAAACTGCTGGTGAACCCTTTGGCAATCATAGGTGACGGTTTCTGGCATTTTTGGATTTATCCCGAGGGGGATGAGGACGCCAAGCGCGATTTGTACTTCCGCATGAGCACATATGCGGTTGGCGTGGGAGAATTGGCCTTAGGAAATTCAATCCTGTGGGCGCCCAACCCCTCCTTTGGCACCCTCCATTTGACCGGTGAATTTTTCCCTCAGACGCGCGTGCAACTCTTCGACGCCGCCGGTCGTCTCTTAGGTACACAACGGCCGACTAGCGGCACATTGAACTTGACGATGTACCCATCAAAATCGCCTCAAATATTGACGCTTGTAACCCTGCAGAAGTCCTCTTCTGTGCCGGGTGACCGGCGACATGTCCAACGCATTCTCTTGCTGCCTTCGGAGTAGCATTCATAGCATCTTCCCAATTCACAACCTCATTTCATGCTCAACCGCATCTTTTGTGCGCTGCTTGCAGTCGCATTGTTTGCAGGCCCATTGGCCTCCCAGCAAAATTCTGCTTACACAACACTTCTTCAGGACGGCCCGCAAGGCACGGTCATCGAGTTCAACTTCAGCGACCCTGAGTTTACGCCTGTGCAGACCTCAGAAGGCGAGGCGCTTGTACCTCACGTCTTGGGTGACCATTCGCTCTTGAAGGCCGGCTCCCCTGACCTTTCTCAGGTTAGTGCCACAATCATTATCGACAGCCAAAGCCATACTGCATTGGAAGTGCTTGATGTGGAGTTTGTCGAATTCCAAGACATCGATATTGCCCCTTCACAAGGCAACCTTTACCGAGATGTCGATCCGTCAACTGTCCCGCGCCTGGCCGCCGAAGTGTATGCGGTCGATGCCTTTTTTCCAGCCGTTCATGCTCAGCTCAACCAGCCATTTATTCAACGCGGAATGCGCGGCCAAACCGTGCGCGTTTTCCCTTTCCAGTACAACCCCGTGCAGCGCGTTTTGCGCGTGATGCAGACAGTCAAACTCCGGGTTTACGAGGTTGAAGGTGTTGGAGCCAATGTGCTGTCATCAAATGCAGTAGCTCGAAACACCCCCGCTATTCAGCACGCCATGGAAGGCCGCTTCCTTAATGCGCAAACCTCGCAGGACCGCTACGACTATATCCAGGAATTCGGCAAGATCATCGTGTTGACTGACCCGATGTATGACGATGTGCTGGCACCGCTGGTGCAATGGAAGATTGAGAAAGGTTGGGAGACTCAGGTGGTGTACGCCGAGGATCTTGGGGGCGATATAGATCAGATCAAGGCTCACTTAGCCGATGCGTATTTCAATGACGGCCTGACCCACGTAATCATTGCCGGTGATGAGGATCAAGTGCCCTCTGAGCTGGTCAGCAACGGCGGTGGTGACGGTTATTGCGACCCTTGCTATGCCTACGTCGAAGGCAACGACCATTACCCAGAGTTTTTTGTCGGCCGTTTGCTCACGCACACCGTTGAGGAGATGGCGTCGGTCGTTTCACGTACGCTCGAGTACGAGAAGATGCCCTTCTTGGGCGAGGATTGGTTCACCACAGGGATTGTCATTGGATCGGAGCAGGGCGCGGGTGCCGGTGACGAGGGACAAGCCGATTGGCAGCACTTGAACGCCATCAAGGATTTGCTTCTGGATTACTCCTACACAGAGGTTTGGGAGTTGTATGACCAAGACCAATCTGCATTTTCGGTGAGCACCGACGGCACCGGCGACGATCCAGGGAGTCCCAACTCAAATGATATGGTGGAGCTGGTGAACAAAGGGGGCACCTTCTTCAACTATTGTGGCCACGGCTACCATGAAGGAATTGCCACCACAGGCTTTGACGTGAATGCTATCGAGACGTTACTTAACTATAACATGTACGGGTTCATATCGACGGTGGCTTGTTGTGTGGGTGACTTTGACGAAGGCGAAGGGTCGGGCGATTGCTTCGGCGAGGTGTGGATTAAGGCTGAGGGGCCAGACGGTCCAACGGGCGGAATCGGCGGCGCGTTTTCCAGCGTTTTGCAAAGCTGGGCACCTCCTATGGAAGGCCAAGATGAAATGGTGAACTTGGTGGTTGGGGCCGGGGACGTGACCATTGCGCATACCACTGGATCTATTGTCGCCCACGGCAACGCCAGCATGATTGATGAGTACGGCGCGGCGGGCGAAGAGATGATGGACACCTGGTGCGTTTTCGGTGACCCGACGGTCGTGCTGCGTACCGACGACCCCACCCAGATTGAATGCTCGCACCCTGATGTGGTCTTCCTCGGAGCGCCAAACATTCAAGTGTTATGCCCCATTGAAGGTGCATTGATCGCAGTCACCACAGGCGACCAGATTCTCGGTACAAGCTTTGTCTCGGGGGGCTTGGCTGACGTCGTGTTCAGCAATCCACTTTCGACTCCAGCCACCTTGCTGGTGACGGCCACGGCGCACAACACCATTCCATACCAAGCTGAAATAACAGCTGTCCCGGCTGATGGTCCCTATGTGTTTGCTCAGAATGCGGGTGCAGTCGACGTCACCGGCGACCTCGATGGCGTTGTGGATCAGGGCGAATCCATAGAACTTGATTTGAACCTGGAAAATGTTGGTGTTGATTTGGCGGGAGACGTGATGGTCACCATTAGTACGACCGACCCTTGGGTCGTCATTACTGCGGGTGAACTTCCCGCCGGGGACATCGCAGCAGGGGAGGCCTTGCTCCTTGAAGGCTTCGGCTTTGATGTGGTGGCTGGTGTCGAGGACCAGCATGCAGTCACATTCAACATCCTTGCGACCGACGATGCTGACAACGCCTGGAACACCTCGTTCAACATCACGCTCAACGCCCCCGTCTTGACTGTCGTTGGCCTTACGGTGCTGGACGGAGGCAACGGCATATTGGAAAGTGGCGAGACGGCTGATCTGGCCATCGAAGTGCTTAACACCGGGCACGATGTAGCCTACGATTTGGCAGGCTTGATCGACCTGGTGCACCCTGATGTGACGGTGAATAACGCCTCGTTTGACGTGGGCACATTGGCTGAAAATACAGCTGCGACCCTGCTTTTTAATATCACGATTTCACCCGATGCTGGTGATGGTGAAATGGCTTATATCGGATTTTCTGGCGCGGCGGGCTTGTACGACGCAGCCGATGATTTCATCGAGATAATCAACCTGGTCATCGAGAATTGGGAGTCCGGGACGACTGAGGCCTTCCCTTGGGGAATGTCGGGAAATGAGGACTGGTTCGTCTCAACTAACCAGCCCTACCAAGGCGACAACTGCCTGGAAAGCGGAGGCATTGATGATAGCCAGTCTACGGCATTGACAATTTCGCTGCAATTCCTTGCTGACGGGAACGTAACCTTCGCTCGCCGCGTTGACACGGAAGACGGCTGGGATTTTTTGTACTTCAAGGTTGACGGAGAAGAAGCGGCCAGTTGGAGCGGCCAACTCGACTGGGACACCGAGAGCTTTGAGCTCACGGCGGGATACCACACTTTGGAGTGGATCTACATCAAGGACAACATCATCAGCTCCGGCGCTGACGCGTGCTGGGTGGATGACATCACCTTTCCACCGTTCTGTTACATCGACGCTCAGGTGGTGTCGAGCTCCGGCGACAATTTGCTTTGCCCCGGAGAGTCGCTCACGTTGTCTACAACCGAGGGCTACGAGACGATGTGGAATACGGGCGCTACGGCTTCTACGCTTGAGGTTACTGAGCCGGGTACGTACTACGTGAGTCTGAGTGACGGGGCGTGTACGGCCGCATCGGAGCCCTTCAATGTGGTTTTGGTTGAGCCCATCGAGCCGGTGATTGATTTCATGGGCCAATTGGAATTGTGTGCGGGTGATGTGCTCACGCTCTCAGCTCCTGACGGCGGGACTTACCTGTGGAGTGGAGGCTCATTGAGCGGGTTGACAGCACAGACCGTTGTGGTGTCAGAGGCTGGCACATACGGCTTGCTATTGACGGACGCCTGCGGGCAGGTGAACGAAAGTGCATTGCTGGAAGTGGGTGTGAACCCTTTGCCGGACACTCCGGTGGTGAGCAATGTTGTGCTTGAGACGCCTGGAAATGTGATTTTTGAAGGGGACGTGCCAACACTCTCGTGGTTTGACCAAGCGGAGGGTGGCGCACCACTTGCCACGGGTCAATCCTTCGAGGTGTACGCTGATGCGTCGACATCCTATTGGGTTCAAAACGAGGCGAGCTACGATCCCACAGTCGCTCAAGGTGGAAAGCAGTCTCCTGACGACATTGGACAGCATCATCCAAATCCAGGGTATTACTTAGAGTTTGATGCCTATCAACCGTTCACCCTTGAGTCTGTGGTGGTCCATGCCTTTGGTGCGGCGATGCGTACCATCGCGTTGTTCACAGCGGAAGGTCAGGAACTGGCCAGCGCCACAGTGCTTGTGCCCAATGGAGAGAGCGTTGTAGACCTCGGCTTCTTTGTCCCGACGGGAGCTGGCATGACTTTGCGATCAATGGACGATTCGCCGATGCTGTGGCGCGACGGCGTTGGCAGCGAGCAGTTTTACCCGTACGCCTTGGGTAGTGCAGGGGCCATCACGGGCACATCAGTGGCCGGTGCAAATAGCGAGAGCTACTACTATTTCTTTTATGATTGGTCGATTTCGATGGATGCTGTAGGTTGCGTTTCGGAACGCATTGAGGTTATGGTTGACGTTCTCTCTTCGGTGGGAGAGATTGAAGGGCTCAGCCGATTGAATGTCTATCCGAATCCAACTTCTGATATGTTGTGGCTTGAGCTGGAACTTGAAGAGGGACTCGCTGCTTCAATGGACTTGCAAGTGGAACTTCTCGATATGACCGGTCGCATCATTCGGACATCTGCATGGCAAGGTGTGTCAAGCGGACGTCACGGTCTGGACCTTACGTCGTGCGCCTCCGGGTTGTACATGCTGCGCTTGACAGATGGGATGACTGCTGTTTTAGAGCGTGTGGTTATTCGCTAGAGCGTGACGCCCTCGGCCGACTCTTGCAGTTCAATTTTCCCCTCGGCCGCGCTGCTGGGCTCAATCTGTGCGGCGTTTCTGGTCTGGATGGCAGCTTCTGGTCGCCTCGACCCTGTTGATCTCAAGGTGTATTTGGGTGCAGCTGAAGCTTGGCTTGAGGGTGAGCCAATGTATGGGGTGCCTTTTGGTCTGAGCTCCGGCTACTTTAAGTACGCGCCGTTGGCCGCCGTGGCATTTGTCCCGTATGCATTGATCGGTTGGTCCGGAGCCGTTGCGTTGCATGCGGCCTTCATCGTGTTAGCCCTGGCTTGGGGTGCCCCACGCTACCTCAGTTGCGTTGTAGGAATCTGGCAGTCGGCCTCGGCTGAGTTCAATTGGCGCTCTCTGAAACCGTGGCTCATTCTGCTGGCATGGCTGGCTTTGTTCAGCCCACACATTGTTCGTGAACTTATGCTGGGCAATGTGAACCTGCTTGCGCTCACTGCCGCCGTTACTGCCGCCCTCGGACTCACATCGGGTCGCCTTCAGCCTCTTGCGGTCGGCCTTCTGATGGCTGTATTGCTGTGCTTCAAGCCGCACTTTGCAGTGCTGCCAGTCCTGTGGCTTTGGCAGGGACGTTGGCGTACCGTCCTTTGGACGGCAGCGGGCTTGGTGGCTTGCCTTGCTCTGCCTTGGGCCTTGAGCTCCCACGCCGATTTCTCTCCCGCACAATGGTTGCAGGCCATGCTCGCGCACAACGCGGGCTCAGCGGGCTTGAATAACACAATTCAAGGCCTTGTCGCCCGACTCACAGGTTGGCCCATCCGGTCGGCTTGGCTTCTCTCTTGGGGTGCGCTCGCCACGGCAGCGGCTTTGTGGATCGGTCGCCCGTTCAATCGAAGCGCGGGGCGCGACCCCCGTCGCGAGCACCTCCAATGGGCGGTCGCCTTGGCTTTCATTCCCAGCATGCTGGCCACTGACACGGAGCACTTTCTATTCTCGGCGCCACTTCTGGCCATCATGCTGATGTTAGCTCTGAGTCACAACTCGAGCCAAAGCAAAGATCGCTGGACCCCTTGGATGTGGCTCCTTTTAGCCGCATCATGGTTGCCATTCGGCCTTGCTTCTACAGATTTTTGGGGCCATGAACTGGGCGCATGGTTCTTACGTAGCGGCCCTCTCGGCCTTGCAAACCTTGCGCTCATCGCTTTGTCCATCTTCGCTGCTGAGCGCCATTTGCAGTCTTAAATAGTCGCCTCCTATTTGATTCCTCGCAGGTCTTTGATCGCTTCGTAGGCGTCGTTGATCCGCACGAACCGGTCGCGCGCCTGCCGCTGGTATTCCTCGCCCATATCGCGCACCTTGTCCGGATGGAACTTCAGCGCCATCCGTCGGTAGGCTTTTTTGACCTCACTTTCCGAGGCAGATTCTGAAATCTCCAGCACAGCATAGTGCGAGGCGCTGTCCGAATAGAAGCTCGCTTCAATGGATTTGCAGTCCTTTTGGCTCACACCCATCCACGCGGCCATCTGCCGTATGGCATTGACTTCACGCACATCCACTTCACCGTCGCTTTGGGCAATGCCGTACAGGTATTGCAGCAGCAATAGCCGTTTGCTGTGTTCCATGAAGCTGCGGATCTGCATGCAGACGCCCCGTGAATCCACCTCCTTCTTCAGCACGTCTTGCAGGCTGAATAGCATTTTTCCCGCCAAGTGAGGAGGGAAGTTGCTATTGAAAAATCGTTTGACGTAGGCCAGTTCCGATTGCATTACGCGCTCGTCGGCTTTCATCACAGCCGCGCTCAATACAATCAGCGCAGCTGCAAAATCTCCGCCACCCGTCTGCTGGCGGCTGTGTTCTATTGATCTCCCCTGGGCCATCGAGCCTAAGGTGAAGCCGAGCATTGCACCAATTGGCCCGCCCAAAGCCCAGCCGATGGCCCCGCCGATCCATTTCGAGTATCCCATGCCTGCGCTACTTCTATTGTTACCAGCTTCCACCGGCCCCGCCGCCGCCGAAGCTGCCGCCACCAAAGCCGCCAAATCCACCGCCGCCGCTGCCAAAATGCCCAGAGCCGCCCTTGAAGTGCCTGAATTGACCAGTGCTTGAGTTTTGGAGCGCGTTGAGCAAGGCCCATGCAGCCCAGAACCCTACGCCGTGCTTGTCGGCGTATTTTTGAACTGAGCGCCGGATAATTAGCACAATGAAGATGAAAATCCCGAGCAGTAGCAGGAGGATGAATAGAGGGCTAGGGCCGTCTCTATGCTCCCCGTTGTACTCCACAAGTTCGCCCGAGGCCAAGGGTGCAAGCACCTGTAGTGCAGCTGCAATCCCACTGCCGTAGTCCTCCCGCTTGAAGTGCGGAATCATCTCCTCATCTACGATGCGCCCGGTTTGCAAGTCGGTCACCTGGCCTTCTAGTCCGTAGCCCACCGCAATAAAAGCACCACCGTTTTGGGATCGGGTTTTGGGTCGAACGGCCAATACTATTCCGTTGTCCTCTCCGCCGATTCCAACGCCCCAGCGCCGGCCGAGCTGAACGGCAAAGTCGCTCGGTTCCAAACCGCACAAATCGGGGTGGGTCACCACGACGATGGCGTGGTTTGTTGTGTCAGTGAAGGCCGCTAGGTAGCTCTGTAGGCTCTCCTCTTGGGTTTCAGGGATGACCTCCGCGTAGTCGTAAATGAATGCGTTTGAACGGGCCTTGTCAGGAAGGCAATCTTGTGCAAACAGTGCAGGGTTGAAAGCGACAGTGCTCAGCCCCAACAGTGCGGCATAAAGAAATCGTTGTGAATACCTCATGCTCCGAAACTGATGTCGTCCGTGAGTTCGTTGATGTCGCCCTCAGCCACAGGGAAGAACTGCGCGAGCTGCTCACCGGCCATGCGGATGCCCTCGACTAAACCACCGGCGGCATCATTTTGGGCCAGTCGGCTTTTCAAAACGGCCAATACATCATCCCAAAAATTCTCGGGCACTGCGGCATGGATGCCGGCGTCGCCTAGGACGGCGACCTTGCGGGATTCGCTGGCGAGATAGAACAGTACGCCGTTTCGCAGTTCCGTTTTGTGCATTGCGAGCTTTTCAAAGACGAAAGCTGCCCGGTCCATCACATCGGCCTTGCAACGCGCCTCAATATGAACGCGAATTTCGCCTGAGGTGAGGCGTTCAGCCGCTGCAATAGCATCGGTGATTGGTCGCTGCTGCTCGGAACTGAGGAACATTGTCCCGCCCATCACTTTCCGAAGCTAACCGCTGGGGCCTGCTCAGCGGTGGCCGTGGCCTGAAAATACTCACGCACTTCAAAGCCAAACATTCCGGCCCATAGAGAACCTGGGATGCGGCGCACCTCGCTGTTGTAGCCCTTGACGCCGGCGTTGAAATCGCGACGAGACACCGCCACACGATTCTCTGTTCCTTCAAGCTGGTGTTGCAGGTCTAAGAAATTCTGATTCGCCTTGAGTTCAGGGTACTGCTCTGAGTAGCCAAGCATGCCTCGCAAGGCCGAGCCGAACACCAAGTTCTTTTGTTCAAAATCAGCGATGCTTCCGCCTTCTTTGACCTGTTGCATGGCTTGTAGAGCTGAAGCACGCGCCTCAGTCACCTCCACCAAGGTGCTCTTTTCGAAGTCCGCCACACCCTTGACCGTTTCCACCAAATTGGGGATCAGGTCGAAGCGACGTTGATATTGGGTTTCCACATCAGCCCACAAACCGCCGACGCGTTCTTCAGCATCGACAAAGCCGTTGTAGTTGCCCATGGCGTTCATGCCAACGATTACAATTAGCCCCAATGGGATGGCCCAGCGCAAGTGCTTTTTCATTTTTTCGAGGATTTGGTGGCCTTCTTGGCCGTGGTCTTCTTGGTCGTGGTCTTCTTGGCCGTGGTCTTCTTGGCCGTGGTCTTCTTGGCCGTGGCCTTCTTGGCCGTGGCCTTCTTGGCGGCTGGCGCTAGTGCGTCGAAACCGGTTGCGATGAAATCAGTCAATTCCTGGCCCGAGAGCAAGCCTTGGCTCAAGCGCGCCAGATCGATTGATTGGCGGACGGCCGCTTCGCGTTCAGCTGGTTTTTGCTCAGCCCAACTCAACACCATCGGGTGATTTGCATTGAACATCACGTCATAGCTGTCGGGCAGATTGCCCATCATGGCCATGCCACCACCGCCAAAACGTTGCTGGTCTTTCATGCGCCGCATGAACTCCCCTTGGGTCAGTACCACTGGGGCTGCAGAGGGTGACATCGAGGCAAAGGCGACCTTGAAAGTGCCGGCCCCCGCGCCCGAAGGCATCAGGCCTTCAAATTCTTCGGTCATGCTTTTTTGAATTTCTGCATCAAGCGCCGCTTCTGGAGCCTCTTCCTTTGGGATAAGGCGGCTGACTATGTCTGCGTCCACCCGGCGCAACTGCAGCTTTTCGCCTGACATTTCTAGCTTTTGCACCATGTGGCTGACCAGTGGGCTGTCGATGTGCAACACCGTGTATCCCTCCTCTTCGGCCGAGCGGATGTAGCTGTGCTGCGCCTCCATATCGTTGGTGTAGAGCAAGACCGTATTGCCGTCCTTGTCCAAGTGGTTTTGGGCCACGTGTTCGAGCAGTTCAGCCATGGTGCGCGGGGTGCCTGCCACGTCTTTGTACAATGCGAATTTGCCTGCGCGTTCGAAAAATTTCTCGTCCATCAACATGCCGTACTCGATGAACATTTTGATGTCGTCCCATTTGCCCTCAAAGTCCTTGCGGTCTTTCTTGAACATTTGGCCCAGTTTATCGGAGACCTTTTTGGAGATATGCGAAGTGATCTTCTTCACATTGGCATCCTCTTGTAAGTAGGAGCGCGAAACGTTCAATGGAATGTCCGGCGAATCAATCACTCCGTGGAGTAGCGTTAAAAAGTCCGGTACGATGTTCTCGACGTTGTCCGTGATAAAGACCTGCTGCGAGTAAAGATGAATCTTGTCGCGCTGGACTTCCATGCCTTGCTTGAGGCGTGGGAAATACAATACACCCGTTAAGTTGAAAGGGAAGTCGACATTCAGGTGGATTTGAAAGAGCGGCTCCTCGAAATTCATCGGGTAAAGCGTGCGGTAGAAATCGCTGTAGTCTTCTTGCTTGAGATCTTTGGGCTGCTTGGTCCAAATGGGGGCCGTGCCGTTGATGACGCGCGGGATTGAAACCTCAATTTGGGCCTTTGGCTGTTCCTTCCCGTCTTCGTCCAGCACCACTTCTGCGGCCGGGTCGTCCTCCATGTGCGTTTCCTCTCCACTCACCACTGGAACGGGCATAAACTTGCAGTACTTGTTGAGGATGCCCAGGATGCGCTGTTCCTCGAGGAATTCGTCACTGTCCTCGGCGATGTGTAAAACAACATCAGTTCCACAGACATCTTTCTCGCATGGACCCATCTGGAAATTGGGGCTGCCGTCGCAGGTCCACTTGACTGCTTCGCTGCCTTCGCGCTGGCTCAGCGAGTGAATTTCCACATTCGAAGCCACCATAAAGGCGCTGTAGAACCCGAGGCCAAAATGGCCGATCATGGCCTCTTTTGCGTCGCCCTGGTCTTCGTATTTGTCTTGAAAGGTTTCGACAAACTCTGTAGCGCCAGACAGCGCAATTTCATTGATGTATCGACCGATTTCTTCGGCTGTCATGCCGATGCCTTCGTCGCGAATAGTGAGTGTTTTGGCCTCCTTGTCGATGAGGACTTGAACTTGTGCGTTTTCCGCTGAGCCCTTGAGCTCACCGACGCGAATCAGCGATTTGCGCTTCTGGGTGGCGTCGATTGCGTTGGAAACGAGTTCGCGAAGGAAGATCTCGTGATCGGAGTACAAGAACTTCTTGATGATCGGAAAAATATTTTCCGTTTGGACGTTGATTTGACCTTGTTGCATGACCGCCCCTTAGTCAAATCCCGTGCCGCTCAAGTTTGCCGCCTCTGAACCTCTCAGATGCTGACAAAATGACGCGCGAAGGGAAGAATCTGTTCTCTTTTAACAGCTAATCGTCCGTGTTGAGGCCCACTAGTGCGACACCTTGTCCGATTCTTACAGCATGAGGGGCCGTCTCAGATTAAATGCAGCTCAATTTGCAGTTGTGAACGTGCGACATAGTGAGTGCACGCCTAGAAGTTTGGTTGCATCAACTCGTTCTGGTAGAAGTCATTGATGATCTCAACCGCCTCTTCCGGCGTGTCCACCATCTGCATCAGGTCGAGGTCTTTTTCCGAGACATTGGCATCTTTAAGCAGCGTGTCTTTGACCCACTCAAACATGCCAACCCAATACGATTTACGCACCAGCACGATTGGAAAGCGCTTCGATTTGCTTGTCTGAATGAGGGTGATGGCCTCAAAGAGTTCGTCCAGCGTTCCAAAGCCACCCGGCATGACGATGTAGCCTTGGGAGTACTTCATGAACATGACCTTGCGAACAAAGAAGTAGTTGAATTCCAGATTTTTGTCCCGCGAAATCCACGGATTGTGATGCTGTTCAAAAGGCAAAACCATATTGAGGCCTACCGAGATGCCGCCGGCCTCTGAAGCGCCGCGGTTGCCCGCCTCCATGATGCCGGGGCCGCCGCCGGTAATTACGCCGTAGCCGTTCTCCACCAGCAATCGCCCCGCCTCTCGGGCCATCTGGTAGTCGGGGTGATCCTCTGCTTTTCTGGCAGACCCGAAAATGCTGACGCAAGGGCCAATGCGGTGGAGCGACTCGAAGCCCTCCACGAACTCACTCATAATCTTGAAGATAGACCAGCTGTCATGGGCCTTCACCTCCTTCCAGCTTCGTGTCAAGTGGTGATTCTTTTCGTTCTTCTTTTTGCTCATCTCGTCTTAAATCTTCAGAGCAAAGTAGGCATGCTATTTCATCTTTTGCAGGCGCTTTAAGTGATTTGATAAACAATCCCCTGTGTGTCCCTTTGTCAAGGCCAATTTCTCCGGCGTTCCACAGGCCATGATTTGCCCTCCTCGCTGCCCGCCTTCCGGCCCGATGTCCACAACGAAATCTGCGCTGGAGATTACGTCGAGTTGGTGTTCTATGACCAGAACGGTGTTGCCTTTTTCTGCAAGTCGGTGCAGCACATCGAGTAGCATTTCGATGTCTTGAAAATGCAAGCCTGTGGTGGGTTCGTCCAGGAAATAGATGGTGTTCCCAGTGCCTCTTTTTGCCAATTCGGTGGCCAGCTTCACCCGCTGTGCTTCGCCGCCGCTTAGTGTCGTGCTGGGTTGGCCCAAGGTGATGTAGCCCAGCCCCACATCGGAGATGGTTTGAAGGATGCGCTTGATTTTTGGATGGGCAATGAAGAATTCCAAGGCAACTTCTACGGTCATGTCCAGCACATCCGAGATCGACTTTCCACGGTACCGCACTTCGAGCGTCTCGCGGTTGTATCGACGTCCCATGCACGATTCGCACGGCACATGTACGTCGGGCAAGAAGTTCATCTCGATGGTCCGGAGTCCCGCGCCTTTGCACGTTTCACATCGCCCGCCGCTGACGTTGAATGAGTATCGACCGGGCTTGTACCCCCTGATTTTTGATTCTGGAAGTTGAGTGTAAAGGGTGCGGATCTCGCTGAACATTCCCGTGTAGGTCGCTGGATTTGAGCGCGGCGTCCGTCCAATGGGCCGTTGGTTGATTGCCACGACCTTGTCGATGTGCTCGATCCCCTCGAGTTTATCGTAGGGAAGCGGCACGCGCGTCGGCTCCCAAATGTGGTTGTGCAAAATCGGGTGAAGCGTCTGGTTGATGAGCGAGCTTTTCCCGCTGCCACTGACCCCGGTCACGGCGATGATAGTGCCCAGCGGTAAATCCAGGATGTCGCCCTTGAGGTTGTGCCCTGTTGCACCACGAAGCAGCAGCCGCTTGCCGTTGCCCTTTCTGCGGGTGGTCGGAATGGGGATGACCCGCTCGCCCGAGAGGTAGGCCGCCGTGATGCTGCCTTGGTCGAAATGGGTGCTTGGCGGCCCTTCGGCGACAATGCGTCCGCCGTGAATGCCTGCGCCCGGTCCGATGTCGATCAGGTGGTCTGCTTGGCGCATGATTTCCTCGTCGTGCTCGACCACGATAATCGAGTTGCCCATGTCACGCAAGGCTGTCAGGCTGTCAATCAAGCGTTGGTTGTCCCGAGAGTGCAGGCCGATGCTCGGTTCGTCAAGGATGTAGAGCACATTGGTCAGGCGACTTCCAATTTGAGTGGCCAGCCGAATGCGTTGGGCTTCACCGCCTGAAAGTGAACGCGCTGATCGATCCAAAGACAAATACCCCAGCCCCATATCCAGTAAGAACGACAGTCTTGATTCGATTTCCTTTAATGGCTCGGTGCCGATTTTCAGTTCACGTTCTGAGAGTTTTCCCCAGGTGCCTGCCGTCCAATCTGACAAGGCCGTTAAGTCCATGGCAACGATTTCGGGCAAGGTTCGACCGGCGATCTTGAATTGGTTTGCAAGCGGCTTGAGGCGCGTTCCGTTGCACGCAGTGCACTTGCGCTTGCGCATAAATTGCTGTGCCCAGCGCTTCATTTTCGCACTGGCCTTCACTCGACTTGCGTTTTCGATGGCCGCCACCAATCCGTCAAATCGTACATCCTTCGACCCGCCAAAACTGTCGGCAATCCGGATTGGTGCGTCACTGCCATACAAGACCGTAACCAAAATCTGGTCGTCCAAATTCCCCAAGGGTGTGAGCTCGTCGTAGCCGGCCATCTCAAAGATGCTTCTGATGGCCTTGCCCGTTGTGGAGGACTTGAGCGCGGCCAAAGGCGCCAGACCGCCTTCTTTGAGGCTCTTCGTCTTGTCGGGGATGAGGAGGTTGCGGGCCGCTTCAGATACCAGCCCCAAGCCGTTGCAAGCTGAACACGCACCGTATGGCGAGTTGAATGAAAACAAGTTTGGCTCAGGTTCGGGGTAGGAGATGCCCGAGCTGGGGCACATCAGGTTGCGCGAGTAATGCCTCGGCTCAACCCTTGGGGCTTGGGTGTTGCTTTTGTCGCCCCCTGGCTCAGCGACAACCATCATGCTCCCTCCGCCCATGCCCATAGCAGTTCGCGCTGACTTGATCAACCGGGCGGCACCTTTATCCTCAGCATTCATCGGTACGGTCAGGCGGTCGACCACCGCTTCGATGTCGTGGATTTCGTAGCGGGCCACGCGGTAGTCTTTGTGCAGCTTTACGATTTCGCCATCCACCCGAGCGCGCAAGTAGCCTCGCCTTAGAATTTTGTCAAACAATTCACGGTGGTGCCCCTTTCGAGCGCGAATCAAGGGGGCGAGTATGGTGATCTGCTGTCCAGAAAAGCGCTCTATGATGCGGGCGATGACCTGCTCGTCACTCATCTTCACCATCGCCTCGCCCGTCTCGATCGAGTAGGCCGTGGCGGCCCGTGCAAACAACACGCGCAGAAAATCAAGAAGTTCGGTCACCGTGCCCACCGTGGAGCGCGGGTTGCGTGAAATGGTCTTTTGCTCGATGGCAATCACTGGCGAGAGCCCGGTGATGCGCTCGACGTCGGGACGCTCAAGCCCTCCCATGAACTGACGGGCGTAGGCGCTGAACGTCTCAAGGTAGCGGCGCTGCCCCTCAGCGTGGATTGTGTCGAAAGCCAAGCTGCTTTTTCCGCTGCCGCTGACCCCGGTGATCACCACGAGGCGGTCACGCGGAATCTTCACGTCGATCGCTTGGAGGTTGTGCTCACAGGCTCGTTCAACGTGGATTTCTCTCACATGTTCAAGCGCTTGGTAGGCCTCTTTCATCGTTTCTTCATCCCAATTCCAAACGCAGCCACAATCAAGCTCATAATGGGGCTCAGGTAATTGAAGACGGCAAACGGCGCATACACTGAGGTGGCCACGCCCAGCACACCTGCCTGGGCCACCCCACACGTGTTCCACGGTATGAGAACGGATGTGACCGTACCGGCATCCTCGAGCGTCCGGCTCAAAAGTTCGGGCGGCAAGCCTTTTTCTTCATAGGCTGTGCGGTACATGTTGCCGGGGACGACAATGGCGATGTATTGGTCTGCTGCAATGACGTTGAACATCAGGCTCGATCCGGCGGTGCTGGCTACCAGTGAAAAGGTCGACTTCACCCCGCTTAAAATAGCTATCGTGATGCGCTCTAAGAAGCCGGCTGCTTGCATAACAGCGCCGAAGCTCAGGGCACAAATGATCAGCCAAACCGTGTTGAGCATGCCGGCCATGCCGCCCGCCGAGAGCAGTTGGTTCACTGCCTCATCGCCCGTCTCAATTGTTGTTTTTAAGGCGGATGAACTCATCAGCGCCGTAAAGCTCTGTGCGGCGTAGTTCTGCCCGAGTCCGAGCGACCGAATGATGTCGGGTTGAGCAATCACCGCCGCCACACCGCCGCCCAACATTCCTAAGAAGAGTGCTGGTACAGGCGCAACTTTTTTCGCAATCAGGACAATCACACCCACCGGCACAATGAACAGCGCCGGGTGGATGTTGAAGTGTTGTTCCATCAAGGACTGTATGGCCTGTTGGCCTGCAAGGGAGCTCTCCCCCGCATCACCGCCTAGCCCGGCCACTGTGAATACAATGAGAGCGATGATGAACGAAGGGATGGTCGTCCACAGCATGAAGCGGATGTGGGTGAATAGGTCGGTCCCGGCAACGGCCGGTGCGAGGTTGGTGGTGTCTGAAAGCGGCGAGAGCTTGTCCCCGAAATAGGCCCCTGATATGATGGCGCCGGCCACCCAGCCTTCGGGCAGCCCCAGCGCACTTCCAATGCCAATCAAGGCCACCCCCACGGTGCCCACGGTGCCCCAACTCGAACCCGTGCCCAAGCTAACTGCCGCGCATAAGATGCAAGCCGCTGGTAGAAAAATTTCACGGCTGAGCACGTCAATTCCCATATGAATAAGCGTGGGAATGATTCCTGAGATGAGCCACGTTCCCGAGAGTGCGCCGATCATCAGTAAGATTAGAATCGCACCCATGGCGTCACCAATCGTGTCGCGAATTTTCTCTTCGAAGGCCTTCCACTTCAAGCCGCGAGCGGCCCCGATGGCCACCGCCACTGCGCCGGCTGTCAGCAGGGCCATTTGATTGCTGCCGTAGCTGCTGTCTTCGCCGAAGTACATCACGTCTAGGGCAAGCATGATGACTAGCACCAAGATGGGGAAGAGGGACTGCAAAAGTGAGGGGCGCGGCATGGTCATGGCGTGCAAGATAGGCGGCGGGCTCGCACGCCCGTTAGCGCTGGATGAAGCTATAATTCAGCTCGAATCAGTGCTGCGCCTTGCGAAGCACCTCGATGCGGCCAGGTTTCAAAATAGGGTCGTGCGCCCACTTGGGTCGCAGCGGCAAGGTCAAGTTCCACAGGCCCGATCCGGCGGGCTGGACGGCGACCAGGCGGAACTGATCTGCATGGGGTGCGGGCAGGTCTTCGGGGTAGAAGAACGTGACATTGGCCTGAGTAGGCAGCCGGTGGAAGTCGCTAGGGGAGAGGGTTCGATTGCGGGTCGTGTCGCGTAACTCCACGTCAAGTTCGAGCGTTTGTCTCACCCACCGCGAGGAGTGCCAAGTCACATCAGCCGAGTCCACAGCCACGTTTAGACCTGCAGGTAAATCGAAGGGCAGCCGGGCCGAGTCGCCTTCATAGCGCTCGATTTCGAGCGGAGCCGTAAACACGTGATCAAGCGAGGCCACCACAGAAATGGGGCCTGTCACGCTCACCATTGCAGGCGTGGCCATTGGCGGGGAAATCAGTGCGCGTTCCGTTAAAGTTTCAGCCTCCGAGCCGAGGCCGACTTGAACGCGGACTTCAACGGAGGCGGTGGCCACCGGTTCAACGTCGACCTCAACCGTTGGCGGTGTGAAGGCTATTACTCGGGCCGATGAGCCCAGCCTTTGGGTGATTTGCCCTCGCAGAGCATCGCTGGAAATGTTGTGGGTGCCGTCGACAAGGTGCTTTACTTCTAAGGCCAATGCATCACGGCCACCGAAAAGTTCAAACGCCAACCAATCTTGAGCGCTAAGCTCCACGCTGGCGCTGAGCTGTGGCCGCGGCAACTCGACCCACCTCGCCTGTGTGCCGCTGGGTTCAAGCTGAAAAGTAAAGGTAACTGTGCGGGTTTCGTCCAAGGCGTTGAGCGCCCACACAGCTGTGGCTAAGGCCATACTCACGGCAAAAGTCCGCCAGTTGATCCCCCGCCACCAAGAGCTCATTTTTTCGCCTGCAACTGCATCTCGTCCGTAGAAGATGTGGGTGAAATAGCAGTGAGATCCACTCGGGCCTTGCCGTCATCGAGTTTCAGTACGACGGTCGTTTCGTTTACGCTGATCACCTTTCCATGCAATCCGCCGATGGTGACTACGGCATCCCCCACGCCGATGCTGCTGCGGAATTGATTGGCCTCCTTTTGCTTCTTCAACTGCGGGCGGATCATGAAGAGGTAGAAGATGATAAACATCCCCCCCAATAGGATGAGGAAGCTGTAGTCGTTGGTCGCGCCAGCGGCTTGAGCAAAAATACCGGTAAAAAGGATGGTCATGTGGATGTCTAATTGAATCGCTCTGCAAGATTACATCAGCTGTTTGGGCCGAGCACCCTCCCAGTTAAAATCAAGGTCTGCGCTGATGGGGTGGCGTTGGTAACTACGCTTGCCGTTTCCGAAAACAATCCGGTTATACTTCTGGTTTTAAGTGATATAAGTATGGTTCCTTCATATCCAACTTCAACCGGGTTTCGAGGCCAATTTTTTACAGCTGTGCAGCCGCAACTCGTGCTCACTTGTGAAATGATCAGCGGAGCCTCTCCGATGTTCTTAAACACAAACGCGACTTCAATTAGCTCACCCTCAGCGAGCAGCCCCACGTCCACGCTGTCGCTTTCCCACAACACAACAGGCCCGTTCAACTCGTCCGCTGATGCTTCCGGACCTGCAATATGAATCAGTGAAGCGTCCACGCCTGCAGGTGCAGATTCGCAGCCAGAAAAAATCAAGGAAGCCGCAACAAAAAGAGCGGCAGCCGTCAACCCGGCAGTCAAATTTGGCATCATTGGATCAAGCCGCGCCCAGTTTTGACGATGGTGCCGTCCTCGCTCATGCTGGTGAACATGCGGTCCAGCACACCGTTGACGAAACCACCGCTTTTCTCGGTAGAGTAGTACTTGGCCAAGTCGATGTACTCGTTGATCGTCACCTTCAGGGGAACTTGTGAAAACTCCCGAGCCTCGGCCAAGGCCATGCGCAAGATGAGTCGGTCCATCAAAGCGATGCGCTCGAATTCCCAATTGTCAGCAGCAGCCGAAATCAGCTTGTCATGCTCGGGGGCCCAGTTGAGCGTTTGGTCCAACAAGCGCGAAACAAACTTCTTGTCGTCCCCATCGTCCTTCCAAAGCTCTAGAATCTCGAAGTCCTCCATGTCCTCGGTGATGGTCTTGATGGTTTTGAGCACAATGGAACTGGCCAAGTCCAGGTCGTCTGCCCATAAAATGCTGTGCTCCTCGAACCAATCCTGAAGCATGTCATTGTTGACGATGGTCTTGCGGAAGACCCGGTTGAGTGCCTCGCGGTCGTAAATAAAGCCTGATTCGTCGCTTTCCATGTACTCGATGTACTCCGGCGCTTCAAGAAGTTCGCGAAAAACGTGCTTGACCACGTGAGCATTTTCACCCCAGGTGATTTTGCGCTCTTTGGCCATTTTCTTGAGGTTTTCACTCTTGACCACCACGCGCAGCGGCCTGTTGTTGACAAACTTGGTGTTTGGGTTCAGCTCCTGTTCGGTGGGCATTTGCTTGTCTTGGCCGGCTTCGATGCGTGTGATGGCAGCGTCCTGTAGCTCGGAAATAAGCATCAGCAGCAAGAGGTACATGTCGTACATCTTTTCAATCGAATCGAAAAGCAGCTTTTGTGTCTGAGACGTGTCGCGGGTTTCGTCGCTGTAGTAAGCGTAGAGAGCGTGCAGGACTTTAATCCTGAGTTGGCGTCGATTGAGCATGAGAAGAGCGAAAAGGCGGACTGCAAATTGAATCATACAAGTTGACTTTGCCAAGCGTTCTCGCATCTGCTTGTCCTATTTTTGAACACTTGATATGACAATTTCAATTAATCATCAACACAAGACGCTGTCATTCAGTTTATTAATTCCTAATTTACTGTTTTGCCTCTTGTTCTTTTTGACGTCTTGCACCACGGAAATCACGGTGGAGTTGCCGACTGCGCCTCGACAGCTTGTGGTGGAGGGACGAATTGCTACGGGCACCCCGCCGGTGGTGGCCATTTCATGGTCGCAGGGCTACTTTGAGACAATCGGTATGGAGTCCTTGGGCGCCCTGTATCGCGGCGGTGCCGAAGTCTGGATTGAGGTGCAGGCTACTGGCAGTCCTGATGAGCCCGAGGTTCGACCTTTGCTCGAGGTGTGCACCTCGGACATTCCGCCAGAGGCCTTGCCCGAGTTGGCGGCGGTGCTTGGTGTGCCAGTGGAGTTGCTGTTGACCATGGAATTGTGCTTCTACACGGCCTTGGATTGGATAGGGGAAACGGGCCATACGTATACGCTGCACGCGGTCTTGGACGAGGCCGAAGTCCGGGCCGCCACGCGGCTGCACGCGCCCGTCCCCTTAGATGAGGTGTGGTTTGAGGTTGAGCACGACGAAATCACGGGCACGATCACCGACTCGCTAGGATTTTTGCACGCCACGCTTACCGACCCCGATACCTTGGGCAACGCGTACCGTTGGGGCGCCCAACGCTTGAATCTCAGTCCAGAAGGCAGCCCTTTTGCTGGCCAGCCTCTCGATTCTGAAATCCTGTACCCTCTAGGTTCAGTCACCGATGACAGGATGTTCAACGGTGTCACCTTCGAATTTTGGTACTACCGTGCCGACTCGCCCGAGAACGCAGACATGGATTCCACTTCTTCCACAGGCAGCCACAACTTGACGGGCTACTTCAAGGTGGGGGACACGGTTTCGGTCGAGTGGTCACATATCGATTTGGGGGTCTTCCGCGCCATTGATTCCTACGAACTCCAGCTCGCCTCCCAGGCCAATCCCTTCGCCTCACCGGCTGATTTGAAGTCCAACGTAGAAGGCGGCTTGGGCATCTGGGCCGGCTATTCCACCACGTACGATACCGTCATCTGCACGCGTTAGACACTCGCTATGAAACAATTTCATCTCTACACCCTTGCCCTAGGCTGCGCTTGCTTGCTCCAAGCCTCCATAATTGCCACAGCTCAACCTTCAAATGCAGTAGAGGAGCATTTGGCACTCCCGCCTGAAATTTCGGCGCTCGATGTGTTTCGCGATGGGGCGTCAGTGGAATGGAAATCATTATCAGCTGATTATGCTGGCGATGTGGTGGTGGCTCGGACTTTTAGCCCGAGCGAACGACCACAGGTGACATGGGCCATAGGTCTCCAGCGCCCGCAATCGGTAGAAGCCGAGCCGCGCCCTGTGGATTGGTATTCTGAGGGTGATCGAGAGCAGTTCGAGGAATTAAAACTGCAGATTCAGGAGATCGAAGCGGACTTGGCTATGCAGAGTTCTCTAAAGGAATTGGCCGCTGAAGATTTGTTGCTTTTGAAGGCCAATCGCAGCATTTCTGGCACGAATGAACCATTGCTCACGGACGATCTAGACGACATGGCACTCTGGTATCATGATAAGGTAAAGGCCCTGCTTTTTCGCGGGCTGGAGCTCGATGAGGTGCTGGTGGATTTGCGCGATGAAATCCAAGAGTTGAAAAAGGCCCAGGCGCTCGTGTCTTCGCGCCGGGCATGGGAATGGGTGGTGCATATTGCGCCCGATGCGCCTATGGCCCGAAACTCAATCGTATTGACGGCCCGCGTGGCCACTTCCCAATCGAGTTGGGCACCCCAGAGTAAGGCGGAGCTGACGGGGGATAAGCTCGTGTTGGAGCGCGTGGCGGCGATTCGTTTGAGGGTCCCTTTCACGGGCGCCCACGCCCCCGTTTTGCACGATGCTGCGATGGGCA
Organism: Flavobacteriales bacterium; assembly: GCA_029242765.1. Lineage (GTDB taxonomy): Bacteria > Bacteroidota > Bacteroidia > Flavobacteriales_D > Sanyastnellaceae > UBA8752. Next base: position 36,617 of record JAQWTJ010000093.1, read on the forward strand.
CAAGCATCGCCCCGGCGACCGCCTCAACCTGGCGAATTTCTACCCGCGCAGCCTATCGGAACAAAGGCGCTCGCTCACAACACTCAGCGCAAGCTATGGGCGCGCCCTCCGCTGTGGCAAGCAGGGGTGATGGTGCTGAATCGCTTGACCTCGAGGCGGTGCCTTTCGAGTCGAGTTCGTCGCATTCCCGGGCGAGCTATCATTTGAATGAGGCGCTTTCTTTGGATATGATGCAAACGGCGTATCGCAGCATTTCGGAAGTTCCCGTGCAATTTTCCGCCGTGCGCATCGCCACGCCGCGCGAGGCTGCAGGCGTGAGCATCCGACTGGGCGTGGACCGCGCGGCTTGGGGCACACTCTCGACCAATGCCGCAGTGGAGTGTACAGTGGACGGCCGTTTTCACGGCAAGTCCTGGCCGGTGGCCGTCGGGGACTCTGTGTTCATAATGGTGGGGCTCGACCGCGCATGGACGGTGGACCGCTTGTTGGTCGAAACACTCAGTGGAACCAAAGGCATGGGGGTTCGCTCGGAGCGGCATTTGGCCTATCGACTCACCGTACGAAACAACAGCGACCGCACGGGGAAGGTGCTGCTTGAGGAGTCCATTCCTCTGGCGGCATCCGACGACATCAACATTGAAGTGCTGGGGCTTGACGGGGGCGCGCGTGACGCAGAAACGGGGGTGGTCAGTTGGGGCATCACGCTCGAACCGGGCGCCCATCGCACCGTGCAAATTTCCTACACGATTAACTATCCTCGAGGGAAGGTGCTGACGGGCATCTAAGGATGCACTCGGCTACGCGGTCTGATGCGCCGGTGCCGCCCAAGTTGACTCTCAATTCAGCAAAGGCAGCGCGTTGTTGTGCCGCTTGCGTTCCATGGTTGAGAAGCCCGCGCATGTCGGTGCTCAGTTGACCGGCTGTGCAGTCGCCTTGAATGCGTTCAGGAACGGCCTTTCGGCCTAAAATCAAGTTGGTCAATCCGATGAATTCAACGCGCGCAAGCAGCCGCGCTATAAAGTAGGTTGGGGGTGAGGTGCGGTAGACAATGATGTGAGGCAAGCCGTGCAAGGCCGCCTCCAAGGTGGCTGTTCCGCTGGTGATCCAGCCTGCTTGGGCCTGTTGGAACAATGCGCGGGTTTGCCCGAACAAAACGGGAAGCTGCGTGGGGTAATCGGCCCGGGTTCGCCCCGGTGCGCCTGCCACGACGGCCTGATGATCTGGAAAGTCCGCTGCTGCTGCTTCCAACACTGGCATCATCCGTTGGATTTCCTGCGGCCGAGATCCCGGCAACAAGGCGAGCAAGGGGCTGTCGCTCAGCCCTTGCGAGGTGCGCCACGATTTTGAGTTGTCCTCATGTTCGGGTAAGGTGTCCAGCAACGGATGCCCCACAAATTCAACTTCGAATGGGGTGGTATCGCCTCCACCGCTGCTCGCAGCCCCGCCTATATGCTTGGCATAGACTTCTCGTTCAAAAGGGAGGATGACATACAAGCGGTCGATCACGTCAGCTATTCTCGGAATGCGGCGCTTCTTCCAAGCCCACACTTGTGGCGAGATATAATGGTCGACTGGAATGCCCTGCGCCTTGCACCAAGCGGCCAAACGCAAATTGAACCCCGGATAATCTATCGTCAGGACGCGGTCGGGTTGAAATTCCAAAATGTCCTTCTTCACGCGCTGCATCGTCCGGCGGATTGCGCGCAGGTTCACAAGCACTTCCCAAAACCCCATGAACGAGGCCTTGCGAATGTGTTCAACAAGTTGCACGCCGGCCGCCTCCATAGCATCACCTCCCATTCCGCGCATCTCCACGCTAGCGCGCTGCTGTCGCAATGCCGAGGCCACTTGTCCGCCGTACACGTCGCCTGAAGCTTCACCGGCTGAGAAATATACTTTTTTGATGGCCACTTAATCAGGATTGAAGCCAAATGACCAACGGCACGGATGAGATCAAAATAAGCATCACCCCGCGGGCGAAATGCAACTTGTCGCGTTTCCACGCCCATCTGAATAAAGGGACACAAAACAGAACGCTCAACGTGATGATGCGATCGCGGTACAGGTCTGAGCCGAGAAAGGCCACGCGGTAGAAATAGTCAAAACTCTCGCCAACCCACGCCGCCCAAAAACAACCGAAGGCCAGAAATCCCAGCCCCGTAGCTGCAAGCCCCGCCAATACGCCGAAGCCAAATCGGTCGACCCTTCCGCGTTTCAAAGCTGTCATTTCAAAGTCCCCATTGGTTGATTTGCCCGATGGCGTGGTGGGCGGTCATATCGAAGTGAATAGGCACCACGCTCACGTGGCCTGCCTCAAGCGCTGCAATGTCTGTGTCGGCCCCCTTGTCCGGGTTGTAGAATTCACCGCGCATCCAGTAATACGGACGGCCATGCGGCGAATCTCGGCGATCAAAACTGTCTTTCCAGTACCCCATCGCTTGCCGGCAAATCTTGATGTCCCCCAAATCCGCCGGTCGTCCTACCGGAATGTTCACATTCAGACAAGTGCCTTCAGGCAGCCCGTGTTTCAGCACCTGTGATGCCAATTTCCTTGCAACCAGTCCCGCTGCTTCAAAATCGGCGTCCAATCGCTCGTCCATTAGTGAAAATCCGATGCTTGGAATCGACTCCACAGCGCCCTCCACGGCCGCGGACATGGTGCCCGAGTAAATGACATTAATCGAGGCGTTGCTGCCGTGGTTGATTCCACTGACCAAGAGGTCCGGCTTGCGGTGTAGCACCTCGGCGATGCCTAATTTCACGCAGTCCACGGGCGTGCCCGAACAATCCCACGCACCTTGTACGCCCATCCCATAGTCGTGTGGTGAAAGCTGCAATATGTCCGTGAAGGTGACCGCGTGCCCCATGCCGGACATGTGCTTGTCAGGTGCAATCACCCACACATCGCCCAGCGGAAGCATTGCCTCAACAAGGGCTCGCAGCCCTGGCGCTGTGATGCCGTCGTCGTTCGTAATGAAGATTAGCGGCTGCTTGCCTGATATTGTTGCTCCAGATTCGCTCATTTGTTCGCCGGAATCTCCCCCAAGGCCTCCAAGAACCAACCCCAAAACTTCTGCACTGACGAAATCTGAACGCGCTCGTCAGGGGAGTGCGCGCCTCGGATATTTGGGCCGATGCTCGCCATGTCCAGCCCGGGGTATCGGTTTCCTAAGATCCCGCACTCCAAACCGGCGTGGCAGGCAAGAATCAATGGCTTTTCACCGAAACGCTTCTCGTACAAATCTGCGAGCATATCGACCGTGTCGCTCTTGGCGTTGGGCGCCCAACCGGGGTAGGAGCCGTCGGTCAAGGTCTCGAGCCCAGCCATCTCAAATCCAGCAGCAATGCGGCGTGCAAAGTCGTCCTTCTCTGAGTCGACCGAGCTTCGCGTCAAGCACAATACTGTTACGTTCCCGCCGCCCACTTCGATGCGGGCCAAGTTGTTCGACGTCTGAACCAGCCCTTCAATCTCGGGCGTCATCCGGTCCAACCCGTTCGGGCACACGTCTAGTGCCTGCAACAATCGATCGGCCTGGTCGCACGGCATCACGGCTGATGGCGTTTCCATGGCCTCGAATACGATATTCAAATTGGGGTCCGTAAAATCGTATTCCGCTTCGATACTTTTCACCAGGTCGGCCAATGAGGACGTGCATTGTTCCGCTGTTCGGTCCACGGCCAGCTCAGCGTTTGCCTCACGCGGGATGGCGTTGCGCAAGCCGCCACCATCCAGCGCGCCAATCTCCACGGCGCCGCCACGACTCAACTCGCGGATGACGCGCACCAACAATTTGTTTGCGTTGGCAATCCCTTTGTGGATGTCCATGCCCGAATGGCCGCCTGATCCGCCGTTGACCACCAGCCGTACACCATTGGACGCCCGGGGCGTGGCTTGATCATAGCTCGCTGTGAACGACAGGTCCACGCCGCCTGCACAGCCGATTCCTATCTCACGGTCGTCTTCCGTGTCGAGATTAAGCAAAACCGTGCCTTTCAGCCAGTTCTTGCGCAGCTCCAAGGCGCCGGTCATTCCTGTTTCCTCGTCGATTGTAAAGAGGCACTCCAGCGCCGGGTGGGCGATGTCGGTTGACTCGAGCACCGCGAGCATGGCCGCAGCACCGATGCCATTGTCCGCTCCCAATGTGGTTCCGTCGGCCTTCACCCAATCGCTATTGTTCGGGTCGATAAGCATCCGAATGCCTTCCGTGTCAAAATCGAACACCGTGTCGTTGTTTTTCTGACACACCATGTCGAGATGGCTTTGCAAAATCACCGTGGGCCGATCCTCCATTCCAGCGGTTGCAGCCTTTCTCACCAAGACATTGCCAATTTCATCGCTCTCCACATCCATGCCCTGGTCGGCACAATGTTGGACGGTCCATGCACGGATGCGTTCTTCCTTCTTAGAGGGACGGGGTACGGCGTTGAGATCGGCGAAACGGTTCCATAGTGCGGACGGTTCCAACGTGCGAATGGCATCTGACATGCCGCAAAAGTCGGTCTCAAGCCGGTCAGTTGCAAGGGGAACCGTAGGCAGCCAATAAGACGAGCAAATCGGAAGAAGTCACCGAGCCGTTACCGTCGATGTCGTGCAGGCATAGGGAGGTGCATCCAAATTCGCTCAAGAGGTTGAGCAGGTCCTCGATGGCCGTCACCTCGTCGCCGTTGAGGTCTGGTGCGCAGGCGTCAAGTTCGTTGCTCGCCACGTAGCCGTCGCAGTTGACGTCTTCGTTCAGCGGTTGAACTGGTGCGCCGGGGTAAACCTGGTTGTTGTCGTCGTTGCAGTCGCCACCTACCAATACAAAGTTGTCCCCGGGTGGGATGCACGCCAACACCCCCGCATCCAATTCGCCGTATCCGTCTAAATCTGCGTCGGGATACCAGAGTTCTTCAACGCCCACAAGGCAGTTGCCATCGCATTGGTAGCCGGGCGAGGCAAAGTTGCAGCCGCCGTCATCGCAGAGGGCGAACACGTCGTAGTTGCAGCCCGACGGATCGGTGCACCCGCTGGGGTAGATGCAGCTGCCGTCGGCTTTGGTCGCGAGGGAATCGTAATTGCATGCCACCGGGTCGTTGCAGCCATAGCAACTGATGTCGCAAGGGGTAGGGGAGTTGGCCAATGGGTCGAAGTCGCAGCCTGTCAAGTCCATGCAACCCGGGACAAAGGGGTGAGGCAAGCAGGCCGGCAAGGAGAGCGAGCCGCCAAAGTCTTCCGCCTCGCCGTAGTACAAGGTGTCCCCATTTGAGGTTAGCAGCACGAAAGCGTTCGCGCCACCGGTGCTGCTGCATCCGGCCAAGCCGTCCCCGCCGGCGTCCAGCATGTCGATGCTCCAGCAGCCGCTGGATTGGCATAAATCCCATTCGTACTGCGTTTGGGATTGCAAAGTTCCGGGTGTCACACCGAATATGGAAAAGCCGCTTGAATTGAGAAGGGACCATCCCAGTTCTTGGCCGTTGCAATCGGTCTGTACGGTGAGCGTCAGAGGATAGCAGGTCGCCTCGCACGTGCCGTCATTGAAGAGTGCAGCGGGATCGAAGTTTGGAGCGTATTGGTCGGTGCATCCGCCTTGAATTAAGGCGGGGATACAGAATGAGTAGTTGCCAATGGCGCCGGTGCTAGGCGAGCTGAGAAAGGCGTTGCCGTCGGGGTCCAGTAGGTCGAATTCAAGGGGTGTCGTGCAGTCTGTGGTCAAGCTTTCATACCCGCTGAGCTGGTCCTGGTGGGCATGAAATTGGTAGCATCCCTGCGCCAAACAAACGGTGTCCAATGCAACTTCGAGAGGTGTGATCCATGAACTGTTGGCGATTACAGCACCGGTGCCATCGGTAATGCTCCAGCCGTTTTGCGCGCCGAAGCAGTTGTTTGCAAAGCGCACGACGAGCAGCTCGCCGTTGGCCTCAGCTACGGACCTGAATTCAATGCTCCTTGTGTTGTTCGCGACCACTTCGTCTACACCTCCGTTGACGCTGCTCAGGATGATGGACGCGTCTGATAAGCCCCCTGCCCGTGGCAAGGCGTTTAATGACAGGTGGATGCTATCATCCACGGCGATCAAGCCGCTCCATGCCGTGTCGCTTGAAGCACCTCCGAAAATGCCATAGCTCAGCTCCAATGCTGTGATTGCGCTTGTTCCACGGTTGTATATGGGCAAGGCAAAGGCCACAGAATCGCCGCAAACGGTGCCGCGAGGAGTGATCATACGGCCGATCGCCGCATCGAGCACGGGCTGCACGGGGAAGTCCATGACATACATTCCGCGCCCGTATGTGGCGGCGTATATCTCACCTGTTCCGTGATTTGCCATCAAATCGGTCACCCATACAGTGGGTAGTCCAGTGGAGTAACGCTCCCAGGTTTGCCCGTCGAGTGTGTGGTAGATGCCCACGTCGGTCGCGGCCATCATCTCGAGTTCACCCCCGAAACCTCCGATTAAATCGTTGACCGGTGCCGGCGGCAATCCCGTCGAGCGCGAAACCCAATTCAATCCAGCATCGGTGCTCTCCAGCACTTTCGTCGTGTCGCTGTAGTTCGAGAGTGCAATCCACAGATGTTCAGAGTCGTTCGGGTCGATCAGCACTTTGGTAATCCAGTTGAAACCGTTGCCCGCGCTGATCAATTCGAAGTTCTGCCCGTCGGTGCTGCGATGCATGACGCGCTCTTTCACAGTGTAGATATAGTTCGGGTTGGAGGGGGAGACGGCCAATTCTGTGAGGTCCGAACCGGGGATGTTGCCGAGGGTATTCCACGTCTGCCCACGGTCGGTGGAGTGGTAGACCGTGTTCTTGCCCACATAGATGTGGTCGGGCTGGTAAGGGGTGGTCACAAAAGGGGTGAGCCAAGCACCTTGCGAGTGGGCCGCTTCACCTGAATTTCCAGCAATTTCAACGAACTCATTGCCACCGTCGTCTGAACGGAACACTTGGCCGTAGTACAGCGAAGCGTACAACACATCGGATGCCGAGGGGTGGAATTGGCATGTAAAACCGTCCCCGTCCAGGACGTGCGACCACACCCCGTCGCTGCGCATAAACGTTCCGTTGTCTTGGGTGCCAATAAGCACGCGACTCATTGACTCTGGCTCCGTGGCGGCGCGGTAAATCTGTGTGATGGACAAGCCCGTGCTTCGGTCGGTGGCCTCACCGGTGGAGGGGTCAAATGTGTACACGCCGCCGTCATTTCCGATAAGCAGTGAACCGTCGGGGCGCATTTCAATGCTGTGCTGGTCAGCGTGCAGCCGTGTCAAATCGCCTCCACCGTACCAATGCCCGGCACAATTCCAAGAGGTTCCGCCGTCTTCTGTGCCCCATAAGTTGACGCCGCCGGTCCACACTTTGAGTGGGTCTACGGGGTCAACGGCTATGCAGAGGTCGTACCAAGATTGGCCGCCAGGGTCACTCCCGGCCACGGTCCACCCGAGCAGGTTGGGGCTGTTCGCCTGCAAGTCCCAAGTTATGCCGGCGTCGATGCTTCGATAAAAGCCTTCGAAGCCTTGGCCAGACATCGCGCCTGCGATGGCGTACACTGTGTCGGCAGCGCTGGGGGCAAAAGCAAGTGCGATTCGGCTGATGCCGAAGTCGTTGCCGTCTATGCTGATCTCGTCCCACGTCCCACCGCCGTCGGTCGAGCGGACAACATTGTTGCCGAACTGGCCTGCAAGCACCACATCGGGGTGCCCCGGTTGCAGTTCCATCGAGGCGTAGTCGCCGGTCAGGGTACGCGTCCAGCTTGTTCCGCCATCAATTGTGCGGTAAACACCGAGACTTGAAGCGGCCAACACCGTATCGGGGTGTGCGGGGTGCACCAGAATGCGACTGATCGTTCGCCCCATGTAGGTGCTCCATGCAAGCCCTGTGGCTTCCCATGTCAGTCCGCCGTCCAAAGATTTTAGTACGCCAATTGAGCGTGTGTCTCCATAATCGCCGTCTCCTGTAGCCAAGTACAGGATGTTGTCGTCGCTCGGGTGGAAGGCCACATCACTGATGCCGATCGAAGCCAAGTCTTCCGTTCCTGATGTTGCCCACGAGCTGCCCCCATCGTCGCTGCGCCATAGCCCCCCCGCCGGTGCACAGGCCCACCATTGGTCCGGATTGCCCGGCCGAATGACTGCGCGGTTGATTCGTCCGCAGCCGCCCAGTCCGTCCGGGGTGTTATGGCCCACAAAGTTCCAGCCGTCTTCCGAGCTGCGGTTGCTCGTTTCTGCATATGCGTGCTCCTTTGCGGCATGGAGGGCCTGTTCCCAAACGCCACCCTCTTCAAAATGCCCGGATTCGTCCACCCGAGGTGCAGCATACCAATGCCAGCGACTGAAGGGCTTGAACCCCTTGCCTCGCGGCAGTGTGTTGGGGGTGGAATTTTCAACCCACGATGCGTCAAAAGCCGTCTTGATGGAGTCGAGTGAAATGCCTGTGCGCATCATGGACGACCAGTGCGTGGGCGTAGTTTCAGTTTCGCCCGTCGTTTGTGCATGCAGTTCTTGTGAGACCGAGCTTCCGAAGAAGAACAGCATCCCCAGGAGGAGCAAGCGAGACGGCAGCGATCTGAGTTTCATTCGACGGGTTGCGGGTCGGGCCCGCGGGGTTTAGCACGGCAATCCGAACGCCGCAAGCAGCGTCAGAATGTCGTTAACGTTCACGCCCGGTGCACCGTCAACATTGACAGTGCAATCGGTTGTGCAGCCAAATGCGCCCAGTACCAAGAGGATGTCATTATCATCTACTGCGTTGTTCCCGTCGATATCTCCAGTACAGGAGTTCAACTCGTCCCCATCGATGATGAGATCGCAATTGTTGTCAACGCCTTCTTGCGTTCCGGGTGCGCCCGGCCAAACATCGATACGTGTATCATCGCAATCGGTTGCGTTTTCTACGTATCCAATCAAATTTTCTGCGCAGCCCGTTTGGCTTACATCGGCATTTCCGTAGCCATCTCCATCAACGTCAGCATATAAGGTAATGGGCGCGGTGCATGACCCGTCATCAAATGATGCCTCTTCCATGAAGTTGCAGGCCTCGGAATCGGTGCAGCCTGCTATGGAGGAAATAGAGAAGTTTACATTTGAAATGTCGAAGAAAATGCTCGATGCGGCCTTCACTTTGACGCGTGCGGAAGTGGCCACAATGGCGGGCAGAATTACATCGTGCATGCCCGTGTTGTCTACCTCTTCGGCGAGCACATACGGGTAGGTGTAGCCGCCGTCCACGCTCAAGTAAATGTTCACCTTGGCGCAGCTCACGGGTGCAGCATCAGTTCCGGCCACATTCCAATTCACGTTGAGCATGGTGTTGCCAATAAGGGGCTCATTCGTGTTCGGGTGGGTGATTTCGAAGGGGCCTGCGACCGATGTTGCGTCAAAATTAATCGTGGCGTCGTCCACACCCCCGGTGCCGGGGTGGTTGTCGCGAATCGTGCATCGGAAGGTTAGGTCGCGTGTGTAAGTGGGCAGTTTCTCTCCGACTACCGTCGTGTTGTTGAGCAAGTCGGACAGGCGAGGAAACACGCGTGTGGCGCTTTCGGTGGGTTCCCAAGAGCGGAAGATGGGTGCGTTGCCGCTTGGCAGGTTGAGGTAGGGGTCGGACGAGGCTGTTTGTGGACCCAAGTTGTGTTGTTCCCAAGAATAGGTGATGGGGTCGCCATCGGAGTCGCTGCCTGTTGCAGTCAACTCAAACGGTGTTCCAATAGGGATGTAAAATCCCCCCGATGGCACGGTCACATTGGGTGCAGAGTTCCCCGATGAAATTTGCGTGGAGCAGTTGTTGCCGTAGCCCGAATGCAAATAGTTGCTGCCCTCATTGATGCTGTGGTTGTTGTAGTACTCATGGGCGTAATTCTGCAGGTTCGGCGAACAAATTCCGGCGTACGACATGATGGTGCTGCCGCTACCAGGTTCGTAGGCTGCGTTGTTGGAGCGGTTACCCGAACAGCTGTTGTTGAAGGTGTGGTTGCAGCCGAATTGGTGCCCCATTTCGTGGGCCACATAATCCACGTCGAAGGTGTCGCCCACAGGGCTGGATAGCCCGGTGACGCCACCCGCCTTGGCGCTTGTGCAAACGCAGCCCAGATAGGCTACACCTCCGCCTCCCGTCGAAAAGACGTGCCCGATGTCATAATTGTTGAATCCGATGATGTTGTCACACGTCGTTTGATTTTGGCTGAGCATTGCGCCGCCGTTGTTGTTCGTGTAAGGATCGGTCGAACTGTTAAGGAAAATGAGTTGGTCCGAGTCGTTGTGAATGATCAGGCGGATGGCCAACTCTCTTTCGACAATCGAGTTCACCCGGTTGATCGAGGTGTTCATCGCGCTCAAGACCAACGATGTGTTGCCACCGTGGAAGCTGCCGTATTCGCCTGAACACGCCAGGGCCAAGATGTAATTGCGCCGTGTTTGACCGAAAGGCGGCCCGACCATCGAACGCCCAGCGTTTGAAGGGTCGAACACGTCGCCTTCACCACCGAGCCCCAGTTTGCCCAGTCCCATATGCTGCACATCGCAGGCCATGGGCCCTTTGCTGGTGGATGCGTAAAATTCTGCGCGTGTGTATACGAGCAGCTGTTCCTTGTCGCCTGGGGCCCACGGGTCCATGTAGACCGTGCCTTTTGGGCTGTGCAAGATGGCGTGGAAGCCGCTTGCGCCCAGGTCAATTCGCCCGGAGATCCGGCGGTCTCGAACGCCCTGCACGAGGTAGCTGCTGATTTCCGGATACTTCAAGGCCAATTCCGATTGCATCACATCACTGCGCACAACAAAGAACTCAACCGGCAACCAGCCTTGGGTGGAGCGTTCAGACGGCATTGGCAGTGTGATGCGTTTCGATGAGAAATCAACGCGCAGTACACTTTCCTCGCGAGGCGCTTCACTCAAGCCGCTGACAATCGCATCGTGATCGTAGGCAACGGCGCGGCTGCCTTCAATGGCTTCACGTGTGGTGGGACGTTCTTCGTTGCCCGGTGTTTGGGCAAGGATGGAGGACGTCATGAACGAAAAAGTCAAAGCGATAACCAGGCCCGCGAGGGAGGCGAATGGTCCTGAACATCGGAGGTTAAAGAGAAGCATGATGAAAAATAGGCGTTTTATCAAAGGTCAGAATAATATTGGGCCATACGGTGTAGGGCTGACGAAAATCATTCATTTCGGCCGCCTCTTACAACGATGCTGACACCGCTGAGGTTGGAAATTGGGGACGGCGTGTGAAAAACTGAGTGATAAAAAGTCTCGAATTGGCCTAAGGGGCTTGTATTTTCGAAGGATTCAAAATGAGCAAGAAATACACAGAGGCTAGCATTAAGTCGCTCGATTGGAAGGAGCATATTCGGACGCGTCCGGGTATGTACATTGGCAAACTCGGCGACGGCTCCACCCCGGATGACGGCATTTATGTGCTGCTCAAAGAGGTGATGGACAACAGCATCGATGAGCACCTGATGGGGGCGGGGCATACGATTGAAGTGGCTATTCGCAAGGGGTCGGTGATTATCCGTGACTACGGCCGGGGCATTCCTTTTGGGTCGGTTGTCGACTGCGTGTCGAAGATTAATACAGGCGGTAAGTACTCCGACGGCGCTTTCACCAAGACGGTGGGTCTCAATGGGGTGGGCACCAAGGCGGTGAACGCCTTGTCCACAAGTTTCAGAGTTGAATCCTTCCGAGACAAAGAAGTCAAATCGGCTGATTTTGAGCGCGGTGAGCTGCTCGTCGATGAGCAAGTCACCCAGTCTTCACTTCGCAACGGGACGCGCATCACCTTCACTCCGGACGAGACGGTGTTTAAGGGGTACCAATTCCGCCAGGAATACGTCGAGCGCTTGCTGTGGAATTACGCTTACTTGAATTGCGGATTGACCCTCGTTTTTAACGGCGAAAAAATCCAAAGCGAACACGGGCTGAAGGATCTGATTCAGGCCAATTTGTCGGTCGACGCCAATTATCCCATCATGCATTTGCGCGGCCATGATATTGAAGTGGCCATCACCCACACGCAGGGCTACGGTGAGGATCATTACAGCTTTGTCAATGGACAATACACCACGCAGGGTGGAACACATCAAGGGGCCTTGCGTGAATCGGTGGTAAAAGTTATCCGTGATTTTTACGGCAAGGACTACGATCCGGGCGACATCCGCATGGGGATCACCGCGGCGATTGCCGTGCGCGTGAAGGATCCCGTGTTTGAGTCGCAGACCAAAACAAAACTCGGCAGCACCGAGGTGGAGCCGGGCGGGCAGACGATGCGGGCCTTTGTGATGGAGTTCTTGAAATTGGAGCTGGCCAATCACCTTCACAGGAGTGCGGAGACGGCTGATTTGTTGCAGAGACGCATTCTGCAGAGCGAGCGCGAACGCAAGGACATGGCGGGGATTAAGAAAATCGCCCGTGCTCGCGCAAAGAAGGCCAACCTTCACAACCGAAAGTTGCGCGATTGCCGTGTGCACTATAACTCGAAGCACAAACGCGCCGCTGATTCAACGCTGTTTATCACCGAGGGCGACAGCGCATCGGGCAGCATCACCAAGGCACGCGACGTGAATTCGCAGGCGGTGTTTTCCTTGAAGGGCAAGCCGCTGAACGTCTTTGAGAAGACGAAAAAGGTCGTGTATGAAAATGAGGAGTTCAACCTCTTGCAAGCCGCGCTCAATATCGAGGACGGACTGGAAGGGTTGCGCTACAACCGCGTGGTGGTCGCCACTGATGCGGACGTGGACGGCATGCACATCCGCTTGTTGTTGATTACGTTCTTTCTGCAGTTCTTCCCCGACTTGGTGCGACGCGGACATTTGTATGTGCTGCAGACCCCGCTGTTCCGGGTGCGCAACAAGAAGGAGACGCACTATTGTTATTCCCTGGCCGAGCGTGACGTGGCGGTGAGGGCTTTGGGCGCCAATCCGGAGATCACACGCTTTAAGGGGCTGGGTGAAATTTCTCCGGATGAATTTCAATTCTTCATTGGCGATGACATCCGCTTGGATCCCGTTGATGTGGGTGGGGAACAGCATCTGGACGAGATGATGCGGTTTTTCATGGGCTCCAACACGCCCGAGCGTCAGCTGTTTGTTATCGAAAACCTCAAGGTGGACTCTGCCGATGAGCTGGAAACTTCTGCCGGATGATGAGTGAAGACGACATGAGCGCAGACGATATGCCAATGGACGACGAGAACAAGCAAGAAAACGGCGCGCAGGGCAACGGCTCAATGGAGCGCGTATTGCGCGTTCAGGGGATGTACAACGAGTACTTCCTGGATTACGCCTCGTATGTAATTTTGGAGCGGGCCGTGCCGCATTTGGATGACGGGCTCAAGCCAGTGCAACGGCGAATATTGCACTCTCTAAAGGAGCTCGACGACGGCCGCTTCAACAAGGTGGCCAATGCCATTGGCAACACGATGAAATACCATCCGCATGGCGATGCCAGCATCGGCGATGCCATGGTGCAGATCGGCCAACGCGAGTTGGTGCTGGATTGCCAAGGGAACTGGGGCAACATCCACACGGGCGATTCAGCGGCGGCGCCTCGATACATCGAGACCCGCTTGAGCCCCTTCGCCAAGGACGCTCTGTTCAACGCGAAAACCACCGAATGGCTGTCGAGCTACGACGGGCGGAACCTCGAGCCCAAGACGCTGCCCGTAAAATTCCCTCTTTTGCTTCAGCAAGGCGCTGAGGGCATAGCTGTGGGCTTGGCGTGCAAGATTTTACCGCACAACTTTTGTGAGCTCATCGACGCTTCGGTTGCGCATTTGCGCGGCCGCTCGTTCAAATTGTTGCCCGATTTCCCCACCGGCGGCGTGGCGGATTGTGAGGGCTATAACGACGGCCTGCGCGGCGGTCGAATCCGCGTGCGAGCAAAAATTCGCAAGCAAGACGCCAAAACACTGGTCGTAGAAGAATTGCCCTACTCGGTCACCACGACTTCACTGATTGACACAATTCTCAAGGCAAACGACAAGGGCAAGATCAAAATCAAGAAGGTCGAGGACAACACCGCTTCAGACGTAGAGGTGGTGATTCACCTTGCGCCGGGGGTGTCGCCTGACAAGACGATCGACGCCTTGTTTGCTTTCACCAACTGCCAAGTCCGCATCGCACCGAACGCTTGCGTCATCCGCAATAACCGTCCTGTGTTCATGGGGGTGAAGGACATGCTTCGCCATTCTGCTGACCACACACGCGAGTTGCTCAATCGGGAACTCAAGATTCGCAAGGCTGAATTGCTGGAGCAGTGGCATTTCGCCTCGCTAGAGAAGATCTTCATCGAGAACCGCATTTATCGCGACATCGAGGAATGCGAAACCTGGGAGCAGATCTTAACCGCAATCCACACCGGATTGAAGCCTCACATCGGGCACTTGCTGCGGGAGGTGACCGATGAGGACGTCACCCGATTAACTGAAATCCGCATCAAACGCATTTCCAAGTTTGACAGCGACAAGGCTGATTTGAAAATCGCGGCATTGGACACGGACATTGAAGAAGTAACGAACCACCTGGCCCATTTGACGGATTACACTATTGAGTGGTACAAGCAACTGAAGAAGAAGTATGGCAAGGGGCGCGGCCGCAAGACCGAGCTCAAGGCCTTCGAGATGATCGATTCTCGCAAGGTGGCGGTGGCGAACGAAAAGCTGTACGCCGATTTGAAGGAGGGCTTTGTCGGCATCGGCCTCGCCCGCGGAGAAGGCCAGTTGATCGGTGAATGCTCGAGCATTTCTGATGTGATTGTGTTCCGCAATGACGGCACGATGCAAGTTGCACGGGTTACAGGCAAGGCCTTTTTCGGGCGCGACTTGTTGCACGTGGCGGTCTGGAAGAAGGGCGACAAGCGCACGACCTACAATCTCATTTATCGCGATGGCAAGCCCGGTGCAGGGGGCAAGACCATGGTCAAGCGTTTTCAAGTCACGTCCATTACTCGGGACAAGAACTATGCACTGACCAAAGGCACCCCCAGTTCTCAAGTGTTATGGTTCTCAGCAAATCCAAACGGCGAGGCTGAAGAAGTCAGTGTGCTCTTGCGCCGTACGCCTCGTTTGAAAAAGCTGCGCATCGATGTGGATTTTTCGAAATTGGCCATTCGAGGTCGAGGGGCCACGGGCAATACCGTCACCAAGTTTTCAGTGCGCAAAATCGAAATGCGCCGCGAAGGCAGCAGCACCTTGGCGGCGCGAAAGATTTGGTACGACAGCACTGTGCGCCGGTTGAACACCGAGGAACGGGGCAAGCTTCTGGGTTCATTCTCAGCCTCTAGTAAACTCCTTGTGGTTCGTTCTACAGGCGCTTATGAGTTGATTGAACCGGAGCTTTCTACGCACTTCCCTGAGGAGATGATCCACCTGGCCCAATGGGACCCGCAGCGCCCTCTTACGGCGGTGCATTACGACGGGGAAAAGGCGGCGTACTATGTGAAGCGCTTTGTTGCGGAGCCCTCACGCGGGGTCGCGTTGTTCATCGGCGAGTCCAATGATAGCCGCCTGGTGTTGTTCACCGATCACGGGGCACCTGAAGTCCAGGCCAAAGCTAAAGACCTGAGCATTGCAGCAATTGATCTTGTTGAGTTCATTGGTGTCAAAGGCTACAAGGCTCGTGGTAAGAGGGTCTCACAAGACAAACGCGCCAAATTCGAACTGCTCGACACGTTTGACCCGTATGTAGATGCGGCCGTTGAAGCCGCTCCGTCAATTGAAATTGCCGATGTTGCTGAGTCGAGTGAGTTAACGGGCGACCACGATGTTGCTTCTTCCAAAGACGGCTCTGACAAGCTCAGTAACTCGGGCGATGCAGAGCAAACCTCCCTGTTTACAGTTCTATGACCCGGTTAGTTTTCCCTGCGATTTGCACCTTTTGTGCAGTGCTGTTTTTGGCTTGTGGCGATTTCACGGCGCCGGCCGACCGGATGACGGCCGAGGCGGTGGCCTTGAATGCTACGGATACGACCGATGTGCTGGTCCATCCGAGCTGGTCTCCCTCTGCAACGATTTATGAGATGAATGTGCGTCAGCACACGGCTGAGGGGACGCTGAATGCGGCCGCATTGGATTTGCCTCGTCTCAAATCATTGGGCGTGGACATCCTCTGGCTCATGCCTGTACACGCCATCGGCGGCTTGAATCGCAAGGGCGGCGAGAACAAGGCCAACCACATGGTAGAGTTGGGGTCGAGCTCACTGGGCAGCCCGTACTCGGTGCTGGACTACACGGGGCTCAACCCCGACTTTGGCACCTTTGACGATTTTGATGCTTTTGTCAAATCGGCGCATGCTTTGGGGCTCAAGGTGATTCTAGATTGGGTTGCCAACCATACGGCATTTGACGCCGTGTGGACCGCAGATCATCTGGAGTACTATTTATTGGATTCAGCCGGTGACCTTCAGCCTCCGCTAGGCACGGATTGGTGGGATGTGGCCCAATTGGACTGGGGCAATGGCCAGCAGAACGGGCTGTATCAGGGCATGCAAGAGGCGATGGAGTTTTGGGTTCGCGACCACGAGGTGGATGGGTTTCGATGCGATGTGGCGATGAAGGTGCCTACGGCGTTTTGGGAGCAGGTGCGCATGGCCCTTGAGCAAATTCACCCCGATGTATTTATGCTTGCGGAGGCAGAAGTGCCCGAACATCACAACCGCGCGTTCGATATGAGCTACGCTTGGCACGCACATCATTTGATGAATAAGGTGGCGCGCGGGGAGTTCGCGGTCGACAGTTTGCGCACATACATTGCTCACGAGCGCGAGCGGTTCGGCCCGCACGACTACCGGATGTTGTTCGTGACAAACCACGATGAGAATTCATGGAACGGGACGATTGCCGAGCGCATGGGAGCCAACGGCGATGCTATGGCGGTGTTGGCCGGCACGTGGTTTGGCATGCCGTTGATGTATTCTGGCCAGGCGGCCGGGCTGGCTAAGCGTCTGCGGTTTTTTGAAAAGGACACCATCGATTGGGAGGCTGGTGATCGGCATGATTTCTACCGCACGCTCAACGCACTTCATCGTACAGAGCTAGCACTTCAGGCAGGGAGCGGGGGCGGTTTTCCTGAGGAGATTGTTACGGCACAGCCCCATGCGGTGTACGCCTATCGGCGTGCTGTGGAAGGCTCCCAGGTTGTGGTGCTGATAAATTTCAATGGCAGCGCGGTGGAGCTCGAACTGGAGGGTGAGGACTTTTCTAACCTGGAGCATGTCATGGGCAGCGAGGACCCCCATCAGTTGCCGGCCCACGGTTACTCGGTTTGGCGCGGGCATGCATTGGACTGACTTTCCACAGGACAATTCTGCGGTAGCGGTGCGCCTCTGGCTGCAACATTGCTTGAGCAATGCGTCGGCCGGTGCAGGGGCCAATGCGCGCGAGCGGGCGCAAGTGGCGGACGCTATTATTCGCACAATCGATGACCGGTCACAGGCGGTGCTCGAGGCCCTGGACCGAAGATTCGGAGAGTCTGAATTGAACCGAATGGCGGCATGGCTGCAGCGTCTGAGTGAGGGAGAACCGTGGCAATACGTCCTGGGTTGGACAGAATTTTGCGGCTTGCGACTGCAATGCGCACCGGGGGCCTTGATTCCGCGGCCGGAGACCGAGGAACTTGTGGGTTGGTCGCTTGAAAAATTGCCGGAGTTGAAGGACGGCGTATGCCGCGTGTTGGATGTGGGTACCGGCACCGGCTGCATTGCATTGCTTTGAAATCCTCACGGCCGGACATTGAAGTCAAGGCTTGGGATGTGTCCGAGGCAGCCACCGCGGTGGCCATTGATAATGCCGAGTCCGCAGGATTGGATGTCCTGTGGAAAATTGTGGATGTATTGGATCTGAACGCGAGTGTCGAGGCCTCTCCTGATGAAGGTTGGGATTTAATGGTTTCGAATCCGCCGTATATCCCCGCTGCCGAGCGTGCGGAAATGGAGGCTCATGTGACGGAGCATGAACCGGAATCAGCTCTCTTTGTTCCGGACGGCAATCCCTTGCTTTTCTACAATGCACTCAAGGCACTGGCTTCTGCGACACTGGCACCGGGTGGCGTTTTAATTGCGGAGTGTCATCAAGACCGAGTAGACGAAGTTGCAAACAGCTGGAATGCAGATGGTTGGGAGACTGAAGTTCATGTGGACATGCAAGGTAAAAAACGCGCTGTTTCGGCGTGGAAGTCGGACGTAAATTGAGCGGCAATGGCGGGACTATTTGACAACACGGAACGCGAGCGTATCGAAGAACTTCGAGCTGAATTGCACGCCCACAATCGCCGGTATTACGTGTTGGCTGAGTCCACCATTTCTGACCGCGATTTCGACCGCTTGCTCGAAGAACTCGCCGCTTTGGAAGAGCGTCATCCGGATGCTTTCGACCCGAATTCTCCCACGCAGCGGGTGGGCGGCGACTTGACGTCCGACTTTGAGAAAGTTCCGCATCAGTACCCGATGTTGTCGCTGGCCAATTCCTACGACGTGAGCGAAGTGGAAGCTTGGACGCAGCGCGCTTCAGGAGGATTGTCCGAGGGCGTGGAGCCGCAGTATGTGCTGGAGTTGAAGTACGACGGGCTGGCCATCTCGCTGCGATATGAGAACCGCGCTCTGGTGCAGGCCCTGACGCGCGGCGATGGCCAATCGGGCGAGGACATCACCACCAATGTGCGCACCATCGGGTCCGTGCCACTCGTCTTGGATGCCGGGGCGCCGGCTGATTTAGAAGTGCGCGGCGAAATTATCATGCCTCTTGCGGCCTTCAACGCATTGAATAAACGCCGTGCCGCCGAAGGGGAGCAGCTATATGCCAACCCCCGCAATACGGCAGCCGGTACCTTGAAAAATCAAGATAGTCGGGTGGTAGCCGAGCGCGGGTTGTCGTGCTTCATCTACGAAGTGATGGTGGATGATGCGTCATGGGCCACTCATAGCGCGGCTGTATTGGCTGCAGCATCGTGGGGCTTTCAGACGCCTTATGCCATTGAACGCGCGCTCGAAAAGGTGAGCGATGTGGACGGGGTGATGGCCTACATTTCGTATTGGAACACGGCGAGATCGAAATTGCCTTTTGCCACCGATGGGGTGGTGGTCAAACTTGACGACTTCTCGCAGCGCAAGACTTTGGGCCATACAGCCAAGTCACCGCGGTGGGCCTTGGCCTATAAATTCGAGACGGAACGGGTCGAGACTCGCTTGTTGGACATCCATTATCAAGTTGGGCGGACAGGGAAAATCACGCCTGTGGCGAACCTCGAAGCGGTGCTGATTGCCGGCACCACCGTGCGCCGAGCTTCTTTGCACAACTGGGACCAAATCCAGGCGCTCGACCTGCGCATCGGCGACGCGGTTTACGTTGAGAAGGGCGGCGAGATCATTCCAAAGGTGGTCGGGGTCAATATGAAACGCCGATCGAAAGCGGCGCTTGAATTTGAATACGCTGTGGTGTGCCCGGATTGTGCCACAGACTTGGTGCGAGCTGAGGGGGAAGCGCACCATTATTGCCTCAATGCAGCGTCGTGTCCCGAGCAGGTGAAGGGGCGTATCAGTCATTTCGTTTCGCGGGGTGCGATGAACATCGACGGCATCGGCCCCGAGACCATCGAACTGTTGTACAGCCAGGGGATGCAGAACGAGGATATTACGTTTGAAAACGTTGCAGACTTGTATGATCTGCCCGCGCTATTGACGGCTCAAGGGGCGGTGAAAGACTCAAGCTTCCGAAAGGCCTTGCTGCGCTTTTCTGTTCCAGCAAAACAGGAGTCTGAGGTCAAGGCCTTGGGCCGGGTGCTGTACGCTTTGGCCAAGTGGTTTCATCGCAACAAGTCGGGCGCGCGATCAAAAACAGGCGGCCCGCCAAAGGAAGAAATGGAAGCCCTGGCCGAGAAGCTTTTGGAGCGTGCTCAGGCGGGCAGTGATGGCAATATTTTGGACGCCATTCAAGGCGAGGTTGAGCGGGATTGGTTGGCCCCGCTGCTGGGCGACGGAATCGATGTGGATTGGCGACACGCTTTGCGCGTGGCCTTGGCTGAGGAGCCGGGTTGGGCGGCCGCATTGACGGTCGAAACGTGCCGCTGGCCCGACGAGTGGGTGGGGCCTTTGGGTGTTGATCCAGGTGGGGCTGAGATGGCGGCTTCGCCTTTGGGTCGGGAGCTTCGATCGACCCAAGAGGAGCCGCTGGTTTGGGCGGACGCCGAGGCGCTGTTGATCTTACTGGAACGACTCTCACCGCGCAGTCGCCAGACCTTTGGGGCGGGGGAGGCTGCCAACCTGATCGCGAGCTTGTCCGAATCTAAATCGCGCGCTGTCGGCAAGCTGCTGTTTGGCATTGGCATTCGTCACATTGGGGTCGAAGCTGCAGAGCTCTTGATGCGTGAAACAGGCGGGCTGAGGGGCTTGCAAACGGCGGATATAGAGTTTCTTAAAGACATCCATGGCATCGGTGCGGAAATGGCCGAAAGTGTGGTGAAGTGGATGGCTGTTGATGCCAATTTGGAATTGCTCGATCGATTGGAAGCGGCCGGATTGGCCTTTGAGTACGAAGAAGTGGTGGTCTCAGCCGACGCCCCGCTTGCCGGATTGTCGATCGTAATGACCGGCACGCACGAGGTGGGGCGGCGTGAACTCAAGGAGTTGTTGGTTGCGCATGGCGCAAAAGTGTTGTCGGGCGTCTCTGCAAAAGTGGACATTTTGCTCGCTGGCGAAAAAGCTGGAAGTAAACGCAAAAAAGCGGAGGCTTTAAACGTGCAAATTCTCGACCTTGCGGAATTCAAAAACGCATACCCTGATGTCGAAATTCCTAGCGCTTGATTTGGAGGCTGCCACCTCTGATTTTGGAAACATCTGCGAAATCGGTTGTGCTGTTTTCGAGAACGGTGTGGAGGTGTGGTCTTATGAGAGTTTGGTGTGCCCGATTAAAAAGGAGTGGGGCAAGTGGCAAGGTTGGAACCTTCCCTACAAGTTGAATGACGCGTTGAGGGCCCCAGGTTTTGAGCAGGTCTGGCTGGAAATCATGGAACGTGCCCAAGGGCTGCCCATTGTGGCGCATAATGCAGTGCAGGTTGAGCGCCGCCACTTGCTCGCAGCCTTTGACCACATCGGCAAGCGCGGGTGGGGACGCGATTTGGAGTTTGTCTGCAGTCTAGAGCAAGCGCGCCTGGCTTGGCCGAAGTTGCCTAAGCACGGTTTGAAGCCGCTGTGCCGCGAACTCAACATCGACTTGGATCACCATAAGGCGCTTAGCGATGCGCGGGCTTGCGGCGAGGTCATGCTGCGCACCGGGGCGCCATTAATTTGAGCCTTCAGCCTCCAATGCGCGACTGACAATCGCCACGTCACTCGGATGGGTCAAATCGAGGAAAGCCCCAGCGAAGGGGATGCATTCGATAGATCCTGTTTGAGCCCAATTTACAACGGCTGTGGGCAGTTCCTTTTCGTCTCGCTCGACACTCAATGGGCATTCCGACGTGACTTTGAGAAAACCGTCGTAGGGCAGCCGGAACATATTCATTGAAACTCGCACTTGACCGTCTGCAGTGCGGGAGGCTTCAATTTGTTCATCGCTTGGTTTCTCTTGGATGTGTTGCAATTTCCCATCCTCTCCAGTGTGAATGACCGCAAAGGCTCGTGTGCGTTCCAGGGGCAATTCTAAAGCGAGTCTGTCGCACGCCAATAGCGATGCTTCGGCCGAAAAGAGCGTCCGGAAAGCGCCTTGGGGCGGAAGGTTGTCCCCGTTGCAAACCGTCACAGATAGGCCGGCCCAATCCGGGCGAGAACGCAGACCCGTTTCGGCCGCGTGGGCAGCGCCCAGTGGTTTGCTTCGCCCTTTGGGCGTGTACTGAATGGCAAACTGCAAGTCCAGTCCTTTCACCGGGTGAGACGTGAAGTAGGAGGCTGTGATTTCGTCTTTCGGGTGAACGACCACGGTCGCTTCACGGCAGCCTTCCACGACGGCACGTCTCAAAATGAGCGCTAGAAACGGCGTCCCTCCCGGTCCCACTTCCAACATCGCCTTGGGGCGACCGGCTTTCATGCGGCTGCCCAGTCCGGCGGCAAGCACCAGCACGGGGTTCGCTTGAAAATGCGGCGGATGGATGTGCAATGCGGCGCCGGGGGCGGGCTGCACATTACACGCCGTCACTTTGGGGTCCACACAAATTCCGTCGCGCACCTGGGCGTTCAAATCGGCACACCAAGCAATCATGCACCCGCCGCCGCCCGAGCCATTGATTTTAGCTCCAAGCGCCCCCGCCTTTAGAGCGCCGTTGCACATGCGGTCAATCAATGGTGTGCTAACGCCCAAGGGCCCAGCGAGTCCCTCGAAATGGACGTTCATCATCTGCCCAAGCTGGGCGAGGGTTGCGCTGTCCAAGTCTCCGCCTTGCATCATTTGGGCGGCCTGCATCTCAAGTTCGCGGTTCTTCAAAGTGGCGAGCCGCAGGGCGTTGTCGGCGGGATCGTCAAGCGCCCCATCCCAATGCCCTCCCATCTTGTCGAGCAATGCGAGGCGGTCCGTTTTGCAGCGCTTCAAAATGCCTTGGGTGTCTTTTGTCACCCCTGAATTGCCCAAGATGAAATGCCCGATGCCGTCGGTAGAAAAGGGCTCATGGCGGCCATCGGCGTGCACCCGGTTGAGTCCGCCAAGTGCGATTGCGAATTGGTCCATGCTGCCGCCAGCCTCATTGAAATGGAGCACTTCAGCACGGTGCGCTGCCATGGCCAGTTCACTGGGCGTGAGCTGGATTCCCGCCATATGGGCCAATCCAGCCGTCCACGCAACCATCAGCGCGGTGGATGAACTGCAGCCTGCCTGCACCGGCACCTCACTTTCGATCACCACATCCCAGCCCGAAGGCCAACACCAGCCGCTTTTGCGACTCTCGATTAGTGCGGCCAGCAGGTGGTCGTTTTGTCGGTCAGGATGCCGTGCCGTCTCTGGCAGCGCATCCAAGTCGTATGAGTTGCTGAGCCCCAAATCGGGGCTGCTCCACGCGGCCTGTCGGTCGCTGCGCGGTGTGAAGGTGAGGTTGCAGCGCAAGTCGATGGCCATCACAATAGCCGGCCAGCCCAAATAATCTTGGTGCTCCCCGAACAAGCAAATACGGCCCGGTGCCGAACTTTGAAAGGCCTGCATGGTTATGGTTTAAGGTGCATGATGGCCGCGACACTCAATCCGGTCACAGCCCACAAACAGCCGCCTTCCAAGTTTTCGCCATACAAAAGCAGGCCCGTGCCCAGGAGCGCACTGTACACGCCAATGCACCCTACGAAAGCGCCGAGCAATTGGCGCGGCACAGCCCACGGTTCGGATTTGTCATCGGCATTGGCATCCTCAAAGCGCTTCCAGCCGGGGCCGCCAGGGCGCACCTTCTTGACAAATTCCCGCAAGACATGTTCGTCCTCACCCTTGCCCAACAACGCAGCCGCCAGCCAAATCGCCGTGGTCAGCCCCGCACCAAACACAAGCTTTTGCCAATCCTCCATCGCCACCATTTGCCCGCCGCCGATTGCATCATGGACAAATGTGAAATAGCCGGCCACAAGCAATGAGCCGCCCATCGCTGCGATTTCCGTCCATGCGCTGATGCGCCACCAGAACCAACGCAGGATGAACAAGCCTCCGGTGCCCGCCCCGATAAGCAGCAGGAGCTGAAATGCTTGGCCCGCATCACGCAGCATCAGCCCGAGTGCCGCCCCCAATATCAGTGAAATCGCCGTGGCGACTTGTCCAGCTCGCACGCGCTGGCTCTCCGTGGCTTCCGGTCGGATGAACCGCCCCCAGAAATCATGGACGATGTAGCTCGCGCCCAAGTTCATTTGCGTGCTCATCGTAGACATGAAGGCCGCTAGCAAGGAGGCCGCCACCAGCCCTAGCAGGCCAGGAGGGAGGAGCGTTAGCATGGCCGGGTAGGCCGCGTCATGGCCCAATTTATCTGCTTCCAATCCTGGAAAAGCCGCAGCTAAATCCGACAGCTCTGGGAAGACGATCAAGGACGCGAGGGCGATCAGAATCCACGGCCACGGGCGCAAGGCGTAATGGGCCACGTTGAAGAACAGGGTCGCCCCCACGGCATGGTCTTCGTTCTTAGCTGAGAACATACGCTGGGCGATGTAGCCGCCGCCACCGGGTTCGGCCCCAGGGTAATAGCTTGCCCACCATTGGACGGCCAGCGGAACAGCCAACACGGGAATCCAAGCAGCAGGATCGGAAAAGTCGGGTACCAAAGACAGCTTGTCCATGACGAGAGGGTGTGCCACTAAGCCAGACAAGCCCCCCACTTCAGGCATCCCTAAGACGTGAATACAGGCCCACACGGATCCCACCATAGCCAGGAAAAACTGAACGAAATCGGTCAGAATGACGGCGCGAAGGCCGCCCATCGTACTGTACAATAAGGTGATGCTGCACGTGACGGCTAAGGTCAGCCAGCCCGGCCAGCCCAGCAAAATGCTACCGAGCTTGATTGCCGCCAAACTCACGGTGGCCATCACCAGCACATTGAACACCAGCCCCAGATACAAGGCTCGGAACCCCCTCAAAAAAGCCGCCGCTTTGCCGCCGTAGCGCAATTCGTAAAACTCAATGTCCGTCAGCACCCCCGAACGGCGCCACAAACGGGCATAAACGAACACCGTGAGCATGCCGGTCAACAAAAATGCCCACCACGCCCAATTGCCGCTGACCCCTTGCTGCCGGACCAAGTCGGTCACCAAGTTCGGTGTGTCGGTCGAGAAGGTGGTCGCCACCATGCTCACGCCAAGCAACCACCACGGCATATTGCGGCCCGCTAGAAAGAACCCGTCTGAATCTTCGCCGCGCTTTTTCGACGACCAAACCCCGATGGCAAGTGCCACAGCAAAATACGCGGCAATTACTCCCCAGTCAATAATTTCAAGTTGAACGAAGGGCTGCATAGGCTACGAAATGAAATGAAAACCTGAGTGGTAATTGCTACTGCACAAGAATAAGCCATCCCCGCATCACCGTCAACCGTCATCACGACCGGTGACCTTTGTCAATTTAGTCTGTCAGCTGAATAAAAACTCGTAAATTGTACCGTTAGCCAAAAAATGCTTATCAAATGAATAGTTTGTTGCGCGCCGCATATACAACGGCACTTGCACTGGGAATCACGATTTCCACCTTTGCCCAATCCTACGGAGTTCGAACCGAACTCCACGCAGAGAACATTGGTGTTTTAACCAATGCCCTTGGTGAGACAACTGATCTCACTGGGTTTAACACCTACCGTTTGTACGCCACTACGGTAAATTCAGCCGATTTTGTCTCAGCTGTATATGGAAATTCGGAGAGCCCGCTGTCAATCAATACGACGACCTCATACTTTCACAGTTCTTTTGCTGGCTTAACGTCTGCAGGCTCCAATCCCTTGCTTGTCTCTGTCTATCCAGACGTTGCTTATGACAGCTATGTCACCATCGGTCTGGCCGGTCCTGCTGATTTGTTGTCTGGCGAGGCTGATCCGCAGATGGCGACCAGTCCGAGTCAGAATTTCGGCGCAATTTTCGATCCCGGTGCTGGTGCCGCGGGTGCAAATTTGGTTATTGACGATTTGGTCGGCGGCACGTGGTTCGTGCTCAACACGGCCGTCAATGGTACCGCTGGTGCTGACTTGGAAGTGCTTATAGGCCAATTCACAACCGATGGCGATTTCTCCGGAACGGTGAATGTTCAGGTTTTTGAAAACGGCGCAGGTGGGACGAACCTCTTTATCACAGATACTTTTGAATATGCCGAAGGTTGTGCAGCGGATGTCGATGATGATGGTATCTGTGACGACGAGGACGACTGCGTTGGAACATTAGACGCTTGCGAAGTGTGCAATGGCCCTGGGGCTGTCTACGATTGCGGCTGTACGGATATGCCTGCGGGCGACTGCGACTGCGACGGTAATGTTGACGATGCCCTTGGCGTTTGCGGCGGCGACTGCGCAGCGGATGCCGATGATGATGGTATCTGTGACGATGAGGACGACTGCGTTGGAGCATTGGACGCCTGTGATGTG
>JAQWTJ010000097.1 GCA_029242765.1 Flavobacteriales bacterium
CTGCGCGGTCCAACTTTCGTCCCCACAATTCGACCAATGGCCCAACCGTCGGATCAAAGGCGCCTCCGGTGGCCTGGCTCAACTCCAGACTCCGCACCCACATCACACCGATAATCATACTGCTATCAACAAATGAGTACAGCCGGTCGGTGTGGGGCCAAGCATTAATTGCAACGATACGCGAGTCCTCGCGCCAGAGGTTTACCTCGCGGTCAACCAATTCCAAAACTTGTTCAAAAAGCACAGGGTCCACCGCTTCAGCAGCAAAGTACTTTATGGAAAACGTCGTGCCCTGGGCTGAGCCGGAGTGCTGCCAAAGCTGCGGTGCATCCGCTGAGCGTAAAACAACGGGCGAGCGTCGCTCCGAAGAGCAGCTGCTCACTAACACGAATACGCCGATTGCCAGCGCATATCCAGCAGCACGAAACCGTGTGATTTCAAGTGCGAGTCGCATCAGCCGCCAAAATCATCAAAGGCCACGTTCTCTGGCGGAACACCCCAATCGTCGACCATTTTAAGCACGGCTTGATTCATCAGCGGTGGCCCACAGAAGTAAAACTCGATGTCCTCGGGCGACTCGTGGCCTTCGAGGTGATAATCAATCACGGCATTGTGCACGAAGCCTACAAAACCATCGCCCTCATCTTCAATTGACTTCTTTGCTTTCCACTGGTCTTCCTCGGTTGGCTCAGAGAGCACCACGTGAAATGTAAAATTAGGAAACTCAGCTGCGATCTTTTGGAAATCATCCAGATAGAACAGCTCACGCTTGGATCGGCCTCCGTAGAAGAAGGTGACCTTGCGGTCGGTCTTCAAAGTATGGAACAAGTGGAACAGGTGCGAACGCATGGGGGCCATGCCCGCGCCCCCACCAATGTAGAGCATTTCTGCGCCTGTATCCTTGATGAAGAAATCGCCGTAGGGGCCGCTGATCTCGACCTTGTCACCGGGCTTGGAGTTGAATACAAACGAAGAGCAGATGCCGGGGTTGACGTCAGCCCAAGCATTTTTGTCGCGATCCCAAGGCGGCGTAGCGACGCGAATGTTGAGCATCACTATGTTGCCCTCAGCCGGGTGATTGGCCATTGAATAAGCGCGCACAATCGGCTCGTCATTCACCATCTTCAGGTCCCACAACCCAAACTTGTCCCACTCCGGCTTGAACGAAGTGCCTGGGGCGTGATGCTCGGGGTGAGCGGCCACGTCCATGTCCGAGAAATTCACAATCGTCTCCGGAACGTCGACCTGGATGTAGCCGCCGGCCTCAAAGTCAAGCGACTCGCCTTCGGGCAATCGCACGACAAGCTCCTTGATGAAGGAGGCCACGTTGTAGTTTGACACCACCTCGCATTCCCATTTCTTCACGCCAAACACCTCCTCGGGCACTGCGATTTCCATGTTTTCCTTCACCTTCACTTGGCAACCCAGGCGCCAGTTGTCGGCAATTTCCTTCCGGGAGAAGTACGGAACTTCAGTGGGCAGAATCGAGCCGCCGCCATCGTGCACTTGGCACCGGCATTGGAGACAGGTTCCGCCCCCGCCACAGGCTGAAGGAAGAAAAATGCCATTGTTGCTCAACGTGTTCAGCAGCGTGGTGCCGCCGTCAACCTCAATTGAACGCTCTCCGTTGATCATCAAGCTCAACTTCCCGCTAGGTGACAGCTTGGCTTTGGCGTAAAGAAGCAAGCTGACCAGCAGCAAGATGACAACCAAAAAAACGGCGATGGTAAGAAGGACTGTAGTGCGCATGTCGCTTCAATCAAATTTCAATTCCCATGAAGGCCATGAACGCCATGCCCATCAAGCCTGTAATTATGAACGTAATACCCAAGCCTCGGAGAGGCGCAGGGACGTTCGAATATTGGATTTTTTCGCGGATAGCAGCGATGGCAACGATAGCCAGCAACCAACCGACACCAGAACCCAGACCGAAGACCGTAGCCTCGCTGATGGACGGGTATTGACGTTCTTGCATGAAGAGTGAGCCCCCTAAAATCGAACAGTTCACCGCAATCAAAGGCAAGAAAATACCGAGGGCTCCGTACAGCGCTGGGGAGAACTTCTCGACAATCATCTCTACGAGTTGCACCATGGATGCGATCACCGCGATAAACATGATAAAGCTCAAGAAACTGAGATCAACCAATTCAAAGTCCGACGACAGCCACTTGAGAGCCCCTTCCTTCAAAAAATATTCCTCGAGCAAGAAGTTGATTGGAACCGTGATGCCGAGAACGAAAATCACGGCCATACCCAAACCCACAGCAGTTTTAACCGTTTTCGACACCGCCAAATACGAGCACATACCTAAGAAATAGGCGAAAATCATATTCTCGATGAAGATTCCTTTGACGAAAATGTTGATGTATTCCATAATCAATTCTCTTCAATAAGCGCACGGTTCTTCGATCGCTGCCACCAGATGATAACCCCCACGGTAATCAAGGCCATTGGAGGCAAAATCATGAGGTTGTTGTTTTCATACAATCCGCCCGCAGAGATAAACCAAGCCTCAGGGAGGAATTTGACTTGGCCCATACCAGGGAGCGAAATGGCGCCCGAACCGCAGACCTCGCGAACGACGGCCACAGCGAGCAAAATCCAAGCGTAACCCAAGGCATTGCCGATGGCGTCCAGCGCTGAAGGGCCTGGCTTGTTCGCCAGTGCAAATGCCTCAAGGCGCCCCATAATGATGCAGTTGGTTATGATCAGGCCGACAAACACCGATAATTTCTCAGAAATGTCGGGCTGGAATGCCTTCAAGACTTCGTCGACCAAGGCCACCAAAAAGGCGATGACCACCAACTGCACAATGATGCGAATTCGATCAGGGATCACACGGCGCAAAACCGAAACAATCACATTGCCGGCAATCATCACGAAAACCACCGACAGGGACATAATTACGGCCTGCTGCAGCTGCACAGTGATAGCCAGTGCGGAGCAGATGCCCAAAACTTGCACTGTGATGGGATTTGAATCGTTGAGCGGGTCGCTCAAAAGTCGGCGGTTCTTTTTTGAAAAGAGCGACTCTCGCTTTGTAGAAGTATCGTTGCTCATCACTTTTTCATTAGGTCGAAATAGCGCATGTAATGTCCCATTGTGCGGTCAATCATCTCGCCCACACCACGGGAAGTGATCGTGCCGCCAGTGATGCCGTCCACCGAGTGGTCATCCGTCACAGCTCCGCCCTTACGAACTTCGAAGTATGGACTGCCTTCAGCACGCAGGCTTTTACCCAAGAACTTCTCTTGGAAAAAGTCCTCTCTGATCTCGGCACCCAGGCCGGGCGTTTCCGTTTTATGGTTGAAGACCGCACCGTAGATTGTTTTCCCATCCACCTCTAACGCCAAAAAGCCCCAGATCGGCCCCCACAGTCCTCGGCCGACCACCGGCACCACGTACATCTGATCTCCTGAAGCCGTCACGCACTCAAAGAGTGGGAAGCTCAGCTCCTCAGCCGGCTTCTTGCTGCGAAAATCCTTCTTGATATCGATATTAAACGGATCCTCCAAGTTTGAAGGGTCCACTGGACCGGTCATTCGCCCCACCTCCAGGCCGTCGCTGTTGATGGCGATGCGCGCGGTCACAAATTCAGCAAACACCTCTTCAGTTCCACCACGCTCAGCCGGCACCTTGATGGCGGCCAGGATGTTGATCATTTTCTTCTCGGCGCTGTTCGCCTTTTGAAGCGGCCTGAGCGATACGCTGGTCACGGCAAGCACGGCACCCACCACCACCACCATGAGGATGGAGAAGAAGAATGTGAACCCGTTGCTGTTCTTGTTAAATGGCATAGGTCAATTATTTACGCTTGGCGCGAGAATTAATATTGGCTTGCACCACGTAATGATCGATGGTCGGTGCCATCACATTCATAAAGAGGATGGCCATCATCACGCCCTCGGGATAGGCTGGATTGAAAACGCGAATCATAATGGAGAGCAGGCCGGCCAAGAAGCCATATATCCACATGCCCTTGCGGGTTTGCGTGGCTGTGACCGGATCAGTGGCCATGAATACAGCACCGAAGAGGAAGCCTCCCAATGCGATTTGATGCAACGGAGGCAAGCCCATGTACGCGTTGAGATCCATCAAATTGAAAATCCATCCCATGACGAGTCCTCCGAGCAAGAAGCTGGTTATGATGCGCCAATTGCCGATGCCCGTCCAGATCAATATCAGCGCACCCATGCCGATGGCGATGGCCGAGGTTTCACCAATGGAACCAGGTATAGTCCCAACCAGCGAACTCATCAAGTCATACGCTCCACCGTCTGCGAACAAACCCATGATAGTTTGAGTGGCTGAATCAGCGATGGGTTGCCCCACGGTGTTGGCCAATTCTCCCAATGCAGTCGCTCCTGTAGTGCCATCCACCAGAAGCCCTCCAGCCTTGCTAGACGCCACTTCGGCAACCCAAATTTCTCCAGACATCTGCTTGGGGTAAGAGAAGAACAAGAAAGCCCTCGCCGTCAAGGCGACATTGAGGATGTTCATGCCCGTTCCCCCGAACACTTCTTTTGCCACGATGACAGCAAAAACAGTGGCCAGAGCGACCATCCACAGCGGAATGTCCACGGGCATAATTAGCGGAATCAACATGCCGCTGACCAGAAAGCCCTCGTGAATACCGTGTCCTCGCGAGGCGGCAAAGATGAACTCAACCGCCAGGCCCACTCCATAGCTCACCACAATCAGCGGCAAAATCTTGAGCGCGCCCACCGTCATTTTCGCCAGAAACATTGCACTCCAAGGATCGGCCACTGTCACGCCGCCCTCAGCCAAACTCAAGTAGTACTGATGCCCGATATTCCACGTTCCGAATAGCAACGCAGGCACTAGCGCCATCACCACAGTGATCATCGTACGCTTCAAGTCGATGCCGTCACGGATGTGCGTCCCGGAATTGGTGGTCTCTCCAGGCGTGAATAGAAAGGTCTCTAGGCCGTCGTACACCACGTACAGACGCGAAAGCTTCCCTCCCTCTGTGAAATGTGGTTTAACCCTTGTCTCGATGAAATTATGCAACGCCTTCATATCGATTCGATTCTCCTAAGCAATTATCCCAATTCGGTTCTCATCGTATCCAACCCCTCACGAACCGTCTTTTGGGTGGCAATTTTCGAAGTGCACACGTACTCGCACAGGGCAAAATCTTCAGGCGCCACTTCGTAGATGCCCAGTTGCTCCATGCGATCAAGGTCGCCCACGATGATAGACTTGACCAGATGTACGGGGTAGATGTCAAAAGGGAAAACGGCCTCGTATTGGCCGCTCATGACAAAGGCCCGCTCCTCACCATTGAGGTTCGTGTTCAAGTCAAAGGAGGCTGACTTTGGCATGAGCCACGTGGGGAAAGTGCGCGATGCGCTGAACTTATCGAAGCCCGGCCCCATCCAGCCCTTGGTCAGGAAGAACTGAGGATCTTCGCCTTCGGGAATGCACGTGATTTGGTGGTGGAAGGCCCCTAGGGCATCCTTTCCATCACGTTGAACGCCGGTGAGTGCGTTGCCACTGATCACCCTTGTGCCCACACTTTCAACACGCCCCGCCGTCAGGTCACCGATCAGCGTTCCAGCTGTGCAGCTGAGTAAAGCCGTTTGTGCACGCGAACCGGTCAAAGCAACGACCCGTCGG
Source organism: Flavobacteriales bacterium (assembly GCA_029242765.1). Taxonomy (GTDB): domain Bacteria; phylum Bacteroidota; class Bacteroidia; order Flavobacteriales_D; family Sanyastnellaceae; genus UBA8752. Next base: position 5,641 of record JAQWTJ010000097.1, read on the forward strand.
TTGACGTAAGTTCCACTGGAGAGCGAGTCGCCCAGGTTGGCCACATCTTGCATAGCGATCGTCCACACCGTCTCCCCGGCGTTTACCGGTGCCACATGGTGAATATGCACGCCGACATTGCCAGCCGGGTGCGGGCCGTTGAAGACGGTGAGGTCCACCCCTTGCACATCATTAAAGGTGTCATCCCCGGCGGACACACCGAGTTGAACATTTCGATCTTTCGGGGCACAAACCCTCAAAAAGTCAATCCCCTTTTGAAAGGCGTCCAGGCGCCCTTCGAGCTGCTGAGCCGCTGAAGGAGCCAGCGGAGCGGAGTCAAATCCGCTAACGAAAATGTCGCGCACAATGCAGTCGGGCTCTGGCACAACATCGAAGGGGCGCTGCCGAAGCATCGGCCACAGCCCGCCCTCAAGCATGGCCGCTCGTACGGCCTCCGCTGAAGCGCTGCCATCGAGCTGGGGAATCGAACGATTTCCGCCGGCCGCATCGGCTCCAGTAGCCACAATCACTTCCACGCTCAAAATGCGACGCTTAGCTCCTCGCACCGGCTCTTGCACGGTCCCTGCCACAGGCGAAACGTACTTAACCTCAGGGTGATTCTTATCGTAAAACAACACGTCCCCGCATTGCACAACGTCTCCAGCATTGACGAACATTTTGGGCGTAAGTCCTGCGTAATCAGAAGGGTGAACTGCAATTCTCTCTCCAAGGGCAATCGTGCTGATTGCGCCGCTAGCTGCGCCTTTGAGTCGGATGTCCAACCCTTTTCGAATCCGGATGGTATGTGCCATTGCTGTGCCTACAGGCCTGGTTTTCGGGGTGCAAATGTACATACCATTCTCGCCTTTTCCGCTGACTAAGTTGTGGATGTTGAGTTGTGAATGTTGAAAATGCTCTCGCAGTCGAATCCGTGCGATCTTGCGGCCGATGTTCCGGACGATTCTAGCCTTTCTTTTCTGCGCCTTGTTTGTGCAGCCCAATGCGCAGTCTCAGGCCCCTTGGCCGCTGCATTGGGACCGTGAAGTACCGTTGAGCTACACTGCACCAAACATGGGGGCCGTTCGATTGCATCCAGCGGGCGCGCCACTGGCCGGGCCGTTTTACGAAATGGGAGGCAAGGCAGAATTGGTCTTGCACTTCGACGACCTCGAAGGTGGATACCCCGACTACACGTATACGCTCAGGCATTGCGACCGTTGGTGGTACCCCTCGGACTTCGACGTGCGCGACTACCTCAGCGGCTGGGGCAACGCACCAGTGGAAGAAATGGCGGGCTCGTTTGGGCCGATTGACTCGTACACGCATTGCCACGCGCGCATCCCTTCCAACGATCTCGAGCCGATACTCAGTGGCAACTACTTGCTAATTGTCCACCGACGAGGAGAAATTGACGACGGCACCGGGATCGTTTTGATGCGCCGCATGATTGCCTTTGAAAAATCTGGTGGCGTGGAGCTTCGATTAGAGCGAGCCGTCGAAGCGGGCAGGGTGCTAACCCATCAGCGCATAACTGCCACAGCCAAGCTGCCGCCATCAATTCGCCTAGGAAACCCGCTGGACGAGGTGGCCTTGAGCGTCCTGCAGAATGGTCGCTGGGACGCGTTGGGGGTGGCCGTCGCACCGTCTTACCTGCGTGGCGACTTGCTGACCTTCGAGCATGACCCTGCGCTAACCTTCAGCGGCGCCGACCATTGGCGCTCGGCCGATCTCAAGTCGACGCGGTACCGCGCCTTGGGAATCAGCCGGCTTGCCCGCTCCTCCGATGGCTGGTCCTTCAAATTGAACACTGCCAAATCTCGCCGCTTCAACATGCAATCCGGTCAACCCGACCTCCACGGCGCGTTCATGATTCACAACGACGAATTCTCCGATGTGGAGACCTCCTCAGAATACGTCGACGTCCACTTCGCCCTTGAGCACCAGGCATTCGGCAACTCGTCGGTTCAAGACGTGTACGTGTTCGGCGCGTTAAGCGATTGGACTTTCCAAGAAACCCACCGCATGGCCTACATCCCCGAAGAGCAAATGTACCGGCTCACTCTCCGGCTCAAACAAGGCTACTACGACTTCCTGTACCTCACGCCCAGCGCTGAGTCGCTCTACACCTTTGAAGGCGAGCACGCATCCACTGCCAACCGCTACACAGCCATTCTTTACGCCCCAGACCCCCGTGGTTTGGACCGCGCCATCGCCATCGGTTCACTAAACTAAACGTCCCTGCCCAAGTGCGGTCTCACGAAGACCGCGAGAATATCTTAAGGCCAGAAAAAGGATGCGGATCCAATGCCGTTGCCCGTTCTGACCACGGCGATGTAGAGCCCGGGCGGAAGCGTAGAGAGCTGCGCGGGGGCGCTGCGACCGGTGGCGACTGTACGGCCTGTGGCGTCTTGGATGGTCCAGCTTTGGACGCGCACCTCGGGAGCGAAGTGCAACAGGCCATTGGCAGGGTCAATCCTCAGTTCAAGGTCGACGGTGCTCCGGGGGTCATGTGGAGCGACGGAATGGATGTCGTCGATGACATTCTCACATTCGCCTTGAGTCCAAGACGTGACCCCACCCCACACTGTGGCAAAGCAATCGTTCGAATACGTCACGCTGTCGCAGCCGCATACCGGGGCCCACAAGGTGATGCACAGGGCCGTGGGGTCGACCAGTGAACTGTCAACACAAGTGCAGCCCCAACAGTCCTCAATGTCAGCATAGATGTAGGGCGCGTAATCCACGCCGTCCACCTCCGATCCACAGCCTGACAGGTAGACGCACCAACTGTCGACCAGTGCGATGCCCATGGCCATCTCGCATGCACCGAAATCCACACCGACCAAGTCCATGCACCCTTGAGGTTGTGCTGAGGCGGGCGCTGCCAAAATTGTGAGAGTGAGGGCGAGCAGAGTTGGTGAGGTGATTTTCATGGAAGCAAGTTATGCCCGGGAATAACAATCGATGATTGCTGCATCTATTTTCGACTAAACAGCTATTTATTGTGATGTATTGCGTATATTGTACCTATGAATTTGATACGCACTTACCGGGCAACAACCAAAGGCGTGCGGGTCCACGTGAGAAGCAAATTTGAACCTCGCTTCTCCAAACCGGACCAAGAACATTTCATTTTTTCCTACCACATCGTGATTGAAAACCGCACGAAAAGGGCCATTCAAGTGCTAAACAGGAACTGGTTAATCTTCGACTCCTATGGAAAACTACGGCGGGTGAACGGCCGCGGGGTGGTTGGCGTACAGCCCGAGATTCTGCCAGGGCAACTCTTCAAGTACGATAGCGCCTGCGATCTCAGCTCGACCTTCGGCTCGATGCGGGGACATTACCTGGTCAAAAGCACAACAGCGCGCCCCTTTAAAGTGGCAATCCCTGAGTTTCGGCTCGAGGTGCCTTGGGCGCTGAGTTGAGTGCGCTACTTTCGCTGCAACTGAACGTGCAGTGCTATGAACATTTTATTGACGGGAGCCAGCAGCGGCATCGGAGCGGCTACTGCGCGATTGCTTGCTGAGCACGGACATCGCGTGGTGTGTGTGGCGCGGCGCGGCGAACGGCTAAAGACCTTCGCCTCTGACGCTCGACAGTCCGGTGCTCCGGGTGAACTCCTGCCTTTTGAAGCAGACGTATGCGATGAGCAGGCGATGAGGCGCGCCGTGGACTTTGCAGCTGAGAAATCGAGGGCAATCGACGCCATTGTACTCAGCGCTGGGCTAGGGTATTTCGCACCTTTGGATGAAGGCAAATTGGCCCATTGGAAGCATACCGTAGAGGTGAACATCAACGGCGTTTTGAACGCCCTCCACCCTGCCCTACCGCATCTGAAACGATCGCGCGGAACGGTGGTGTTGATCGGCTCGGTGGCGGGTCGCCAGGTGTTTGAAAACAGTGGCATCTACTGCATGACCAAGCACGCCGTGCTAGCCTTGGCCGCTTCAATTCGAGCCGACTTGCGTGATGAGGTCGCCGTTTCAGTTGTGAACCCAGGGGCGGTGGACACGCCATTCATCGAACAAACCACGGATGAGAAGTTGAAGGCGAAATACAGGCCGAATTTTACAGCAGGGCTTTCGCCAGCAATGGTGGCCGAACAGATCGTGCACGTGCTCGAGGCGCGGGGGCGCGGGGTGGTCAGCGAGATCACCATCCGTCCAGAATTGAAACCGCTAACAAAATCGTGACGTGATGGAGCAAGAGAGCATTGCACTCCAAAGTCGGCACGCGACGGGCAGGGCTCGCCTTCGCCTGGTTTTCCTTTCGACCTCATCCGGGTGGGGCGGGCTCGAAATGAATTTACTGCGCCACGCGCGATGGATGGCCGAGGCTGGGCACACCGTACGCGTGGTGTGCGTTGCTGGCACCTCGCTTGACAGGGCCGCGCGCGAGACGGCCAGCGAAGCTGACTTTGAGGACGCGCTTGAGGTGCGCAACGTTCGCAAGGGCAGCCGCTACTTCAATTTCATCTCGGCTGTGAGCTGGGCCTACGGCCTGTGGGAATGGAAGGCCACGGTGCTGTGGATTCGCGACCCGAGAGATTTGGACACGGCAGCTTGGGCACGGCGCTTGAGCCCGCGTGTTAAATTGGTCTTTCATCAAGGGATGCAAATCCCTAAACGCAAGTACTCCCCGGTGCACCTGCTGCGCTATCGAGCGGTGGACCAATGGGTGACGCCGCTGGATTGGCTGGCTAAACAAGCGGTGCGCAATACGCCGATGCGGGCCAGAGAAATCTCGGTCATTCCGCTAGGACTGGACGACAAATGGTTCGAGCAATCCCCGGATTCGAAGGAGGCTAAGCAAAACGCGCGACTCGAAATGGGGATTCCTCAAGACGTGTTTTTGGCGACGCTCGTGGGGCGGATTGACCCGAAGAAGGGGCAAGATGTGCTGGTGCGGGCCTTGCTTGAACTTCCGGACCATGTCCACGCCATGCTGGTGGGCGACCCGACCCAGGACGACCCAACGGATTACTTTGATCACCTACGAGCACTGATTAAAGAACACAACTTAAAGAACCGTGTGCATTTGCGACCCTATTTACACAGCCCGAGGAAGGCCTTTTTGGCGACCGATGTGGCCGTGGTGTGCTCGTTGCAAGAGTCCATCGGATCGGTGACCTTGGAGGCGATGGCCAGCGGACGACCTGTTATCGGGGCAGACAGCGGCGGCACCAAAGCCCTGCTGAGCGAGAATCGCGGCTGGACTTTCAATCCGGGAAATGCCCTGGAATTGGCCGTATGTATCGAAAGGCTACGAACCCAACCCGAACTGATTGAACCGCGCGTCCAGGCGGCGATTCTGTTGGCCAAAACGCATCGCCAGGTCGACGTAGTTCGCCATTGGGAAGCGGTCTTGGGCGCAGAGTACGTCAGGTCGTGAATTAGCCTAATTTTGTCGCCCCATGTCCCAACTGACTGACGAAATTCGTCGGCGAAAGACCTTCGCCATCATCTCCCACCCTGACGCGGGTAAAACGACGCTGACTGAGAAGTTTCTGCTGTTTGGCGGAGCAATCCAAACAGCGGGTGCGGTAAAATCGAACAAGATCACCAAGACGGCGGCCTCAGATTTCATGGAAATTGAGCGGCAGCGGGGCATCTCGGTGGCCACTTCGGTGATGGCCTTTGAATACGCCGACAGCCTCATCAATTTGCTTGACACGCCTGGTCACAGGGACTTTGCCGAAGACACCTACCGCACACTAACGGCCGTGGATTCGGTCATTCTGGTGATCGACTGCGTCAAAGGCGTCGAGCCGCAGACCGAACGTCTGATGGAGGTGTGCCGCATGCGCAAGACCCCGGTGATTGTCTTTGTCAACAAGCTCGATCTTGAAGGACAGGACCCCTTCACTTTACTCGACGAGCTGGAGGACAAACTAGAGATTAAAGTGCGTCCTCTTTCTTGGCCCATCTCAGGCGGCCAGACCTTTCAAGGCGTCTACAACCTGTTCAACAAAGAGTTGTGCCTCTTTCAGGGGGGCAAAACGAAGCTCAGCGATGAGCGCGTGATCATCAAAGATCTGAAGGACCCCATGCTCGACGAGTACCTGGACATGCATGCCGATGAACTGCGTGAAGACGTCGAAATGGTCGAGGGGGTCTATGATGCTTTTGACAAAGAGGCCTACGCCGCAGGCCACATGGCCCCCGTATTTTTCGGCAGCGCAGTCAACAATTTCGGCGTACGCGAAATGCTGGATGCTTTTGTTCAAATAGCGCCCACCCCTCGCCAACGCACCTCCACCCAACGCGAGGTGCTGCCCGAAGAAGACAAGTTTTCAGGCTTCGTTTTCAAAATTCACGCGAACATCGACCCCAAGCACCGCGATCGGATTGCCTTCATGCGCGTGTGCAGTGGCACTTTCAAACGCGGCGAATTCTTCTTCCACACACGCTTGGGCAAGAAATTGAAGTTTGCCAACCCTGCCACCTTCATGGCAGCGTCCAAATCCGTGGTTGAGAGGGCCTACCCCGGAGACGTTGTGGGGTTGTACGATACAGGCAACTTTAAAATTGGCGACACAATGACCGAGGGTGAAGACCTCCAATTTCAGGGCATTCCAAGCTTCTCCCCAGAAATATTCAAAGAATTGCGCAACGATGACCCCATGAAAAGTAAGCAGCTGGAAAAAGGCGTGCAGCAGCTCATGGACGAAGGCGTGGCCCAGCTATTCCTTCAGAACCCCGGCAATCGCAAGATCATTGGCACCGTGGGCGAGCTCCAATTTGAGGTCATCCAATACCGTCTCGAACACGAATACGGAGCCAAGGCCAGCTTTCACGCTAAGCGCTATCATAAAGCGTGTTGGATTACTGGTGATGAACTTAAACTTCAAGAATTTCGGCGCATCAAGCACGCTGAAATGGCCATCGACAAGGACGGCCTTGAAGTCTACCTGGCCCCTTCGTCCTTTATCCTCGAGATGGAAACCCGAAATTTCCCAGAAATAACATTTCATACCACTTCGGAGTTCAAGACCGCCTGAATCCCGTCCGTACATTTGACAGTATGAAACGACGCTCTCGACAGACGCGACACCTTTCAGCTTCACTTGTTTTCCTAGGAGCCTTATGGGCGCACTGCGGAGCAGTGTGGGCACAAGATTTAAACGGCGGCGGAGAAGTTTCCCAAGGCGAGGTCGTTCAGGTCAGCGGCGTGGTCATCACCGGCGATTCACTCTCCCCCGTATCCTTCGCCACGGTCTACCGCACGCGCGATCAGCGCGGCACCATCACCAACGGCATGGGCTTTTTCTCTATGCCAGCACGTGTCGGCGACACTTTGCGTTTCACCAGTGTGGGCCTCATTTCAACCCAATGGGTGGTCGCGGCAACGGAAGACCAAGATTTTGACGACCGCTTAAGTGTGGTGCAGACCATGTCACGTGACACGGTGTTAATTGGCGAAGCAACGGTCCACCCTTGGCCGGCACGCGACAAGTTCAGACACGAATTCATGGCTCTGCAACTCGGCCCTGACGCCATCGAGCGCGGGCGACGAAACCTCGACCCAGAAGCTATTTTCGACCGCATGTCGCAGGTTGGAACCAGCCCCCAAGAGAATTACCTCCATGCCATGAACCAACAAGCGCAGCTCACCTCATACCAAGGCGGCTACATGCCCGTTAGCTTGCTAAGCCCCTTAGCCTGGGCGAAGTTCCTGAGCGCCTTGCGCAACGGCGATTTTGAACGCGAATAAAGCAATCTGAACCACGCGACCGACCGAAAATTATGCGCATTCCCCTGCTTGTTTTCTTCTTGCTTACCCTTGGAATGGCTAGCCTTTCAGCTCAGTCCTTTACCGTTTTCGGCCGCGTAACTGACACGCAGGGGCGCCCCATGCCCGGCACAACGGTGGTGCCCCAGGGCATTTCGCGCTCGGCTGCAATCACCGACATGGACGGCGAATACACCCTGCATCTGCGGACTGAAACGCCCGTCGAGGTGGCCTTCACTTTTGTAGGCTACACCCCCCTTGCACGCACCGTCTCGCCATCCACTAAAGGCACACGCCTCGATGTGATGTTGACGCCTGGTGTGGCGCTGGGACACGCCTCTGTGGAAGCCGACGGCAGCCGTAGAGAGCCGCTACAACGGATTGAGGCGCGGATTGCCTCGCGGGTCCCCTCGGTGCGCGGGACGGTGGAAGACTTGTTGATGCAGGCCCCCGTGAATTTCACAAGTGAACTTTCGAGTGCGTACAATGTGCGCGGCGGGAGCTTCGATGAAAACCTGGTGTACGTCAATGGCATCGAAGTCTACCGACCATTCTTGGTGCGCGCGGGACAACAAGAAGGCCTGTCCTTCCCGAACCCCGACATGATTCAGTCGATCCGCTTTTCAGCTGGCGGCTTTGAGGCGAAGTACGGCGACCGCATGAGTTCAGTGCTCGACATTCAATACCGCCGTCCCCAAGAATTTGCCGTGCGAACTACAGCAAGCTTGCTCGGGGCCAGTGTGCAAGTGGAGGACGCATCGGCCGATGACCGGTGGACTTACAACTTAGGCGTGCGCTACCGAAACAACGGCTACATCTTGGGCGCCTTGGACGAACAGGGGGAGTACAAGCCGGAGTACACCGATGCCCAGGCCTACGTGACCTTCGACCCAGACGGATTTGGGCCGTGGGAGCTGCAGGCCTTGGTCACGGCGGCAAAAAATAAATACCAATTCCTGCCCAAAACCCGCGAGACGAATGTGGGAACAATCAATGAGGCACTGCGACTTACAGTGTATTTCGACGGGCAGGAAGTGACCCAATATGCCACGGGATTTGCAGCGCTGGCGGCCGACCGGGTTGCGCCTACATCGCGCGTGCGATTAATTGCCTCGGCCTTTCGCACTAACGAGTCAGAGACATTCGACATTCTGGGCAGCTACTTCCTCAACGACATCGAGCGCGACCCCGGCAGCGATGCATTCGGAGATGCTATGGGGATGCGGGGCGTTGGCAGCTTTTTGAATCACGCCAGAAACAACTTGGAGGCGACCGTGCTCACGGCAGCCGTGCGCGGATCGGCCATCCACGGGGCAGGCGAATCGCACTTGGAGTGGGGCGCAACCTCGCGTTACGAGCAGATTGACGACGCCTTGAGCGAGTGGGAACTGATAGACAGTGCCGGGTTTGTCGTGCCCCACCCTGCCGACAACATCGGATTCACGTCCTGGAGCGACCGTCCCGACCAGCAAATTGTGCTCCAAGACGTCATCCGCACAGAAGAGTCGGCACACACCTTCCGCAATACGGCCTTTGCACAAAACACGTGGGACGGCGCGTTTGAAAACGGGACGAGTTGGACGCTGAATGCTGGTGCACGGATACATCATTGGTCGCTCACCTCGGCGCTGGACTCCTCAACCCACGGAAGCCAGCTGATCGGCGGCCCGCGTGCCCACGCCTCATTGCGACCAGACTGGACGCTCTCGGCAGACTCTGCTGGCAACCGCACCGTGCGCGATGTCGTATTCAAATTGGCAGGCGGCTGGTACTATCAGCCCCCGTTCTACCGCGAGATGCGAGGGATAGACGGCGTGCTCAATCCCGACGTACGCGCCCAACGGGCCATCCACGCCATGCTCGGTGCGGACTACCGTTTCGATTGGTGGGGCCGCCCCTTTGTTATGAATGCGGAAGTGTATTACAAAGACCTCGACGCGCTCATCCCATACGAAGTGGAAAACGTACGTCTCCGGTACCACGCCAGAAACCGGGCAAAGGGCTACGCCACGGGCCTCGATGTGATGCTCAACGGTGAGTTCATCGATGGCATTCAAAGCTGGATGCGCATGAGCGTACTGAAAACAGAGGAAGACTTGCTCGATGATGATTACTACGATTATTACAATGCCGACGGGCTGCTGATCATCCCGGGCTACACCTTCGACCAAGTCGCCGCCGACAGCACGCTCAACTCGCCAGGCTACATCCCCCGCCCCACTGACCAGCGCGTTTCGGTGAGCATGCTATTCCAAGACGAAATGCCACGCTCCCCGGAATACAAGGTGCTGGTGAGCCTGTACTTCGGAACTGGATTGCCCTTTGGCCCGCCAGACTTTGACCGCTACAAGGACATCCTGCGACTGCCCCCATACCGCCGCGTGGACATCGGATTCTCTCGCGACCTGTTCACAAAGGAAGACCGACCAAAAAATGCTCACCGATCTGGCTTTATCGCATTGGAAGTCTTCAACATCCTCGACATCCGCAACACGATTAACCACGTCTGGATCCAAGATGTCACAGGCCGCAACTATGCCATCCCCAACTACCTGACAGGCCGACGGCTCAACCTCAAGGTCGCCCTCAACTTTTGAGCATCTACCTTAGGCCTGCCATGCCACGCATCTTCAGCTTGAAAATCTTCCTGCGTTTGTTCCACATTTTTGTTGGGTTGACCCTCGCATCCGGCATCAGCGCACAGGTCTATTTCCTCAACGGAACGGCCATCAACACCAGCGAGGACTGCTACACACTCACCTGGGACATCGCCAATCAAAACGGCTCGGTCTGGTACGCCGACCAAGTGGACTTGAACCAACCGCTTGACTTGCAATTCGTGCTCAACCTCGGCAGCAGCGATTCTGGAGCCGACGGCATTTGCTTCGTCATGCAGACCGTCGGAACAGATGCCTTGGGAGCAACGGGGGGCGGACTCGGATTTAGTGGCGTGGACTTCCAGCCCTCATTCGGCGTGGAATTTGACACCTATCACAACGGCCAAAACGGCGATTTATTAGCGGATCACATCGGTTTTATTTCCAATGGAAGTGTTGATCACAATGCGGCCACAGCTATCGCAGGCCCGGTTCAAGCGGACCTGCTCAACGCGAATATTGAAGACGGCCAAGACCATACGGGGCGCTTTCTTTGGGATCCCGTCACACAGCTTGTGCAGGTTTACTTCGACTGTGAATTCCGCCTCGAAGCCTCGGTCGATTTGATCGATGGGATTTTCGGCGGGCAAAACCTCGTGTATTTCGGCTTCACGGCCAGCACAGGCGGAGAAAACAACATACAAGCCGTATGCCTTGAGGAGGACATCTTAGGCAGTGCAGCGGAGCAATTGATCTGCCCTGGCGGCGAGTTACAATTGAGCGTTAGCGGAGGCGACCCTAGCGGCACCTTTTTGTGGGAGCCGCCCGCCTACCTCGACGACCCGAGCAGCGCCACACCCGTCACCACCCCCTCAGAGGACATCACTTACACGGCGAGCTACACGGACGATTGCGGCGTAACCTCCGTGGACACGGTGCACGTGTCCGTCGAAATAATGACGGCCGCGGTCAGTGGAGTCGGGGTGCTGACTTGCGATCAAGACGCGCTGCAAATCCAAGCAATCAGCAATTTCCCCGCGCCCCTGAACTTTGACTGGACGGTCATACAGGGGGCCTTTGAAAGCACCAATGGAGCGCTCGCCACCATCGAAACGCCTGGCAACTACGAGGTCTTGATCAGTTCTCAAAACGGCGCTTGCACAGCTGCAGCAAGCTTTGAGATTATCCAAGACACAGTCAGTTTCGGCGGTCTGGCCGAAGACCTCCTCCTGAGCTGTGACGAGCCCACCCACCCCCTGCAGGTTACCGACATCGACAGCCCCAGCGCTGTGGTCTCATGGAGTGCAGCGAGCGGTGGCGAGGTGACTTTGGTGGACGGCCAGCCTACAGCTTCATCCGGCGGCACCTACACCGCCACAATCACCAATCCACTGAACGGCTGTACGCGCCAGCTCGAGCTTACGGCCATCGACTTGCAAGGCGACCCCCAAATCACCGCCGGAATGGTGAACGCTCTCACCTGCCTGGCGTCACAACAAGAGGTGCAGGGCGCAGGCGTCACACCCTTTACACCCGCCGGTTGGGGCGCAGCCCTCACCCCTGTCATTGCTTGGCATAACGTAGCAACACCGGGAGGCATCGCCCCCCCTACAGGCGGCTTCAACCCCGTCGTCGCACAAGCCGGGACGTACGTGCTGACCGTCACTTGGCTCGAGTCCGGATGCAGTTCCACCGACACCTTAACGGCCGTCGAGGGCGATGACTTCGGCCTGGACATTGCCTCGATGGCCTTCCCCAATGTTATCACACCCAATGGCGACCAGCACAATGACGCATTCCGCCCTTATCTCCGCGACCTCCCTGACCTAGAAGGACTCTCCGTCTTGGACAACTACTATTTGCGCGTCTTTGACCGCTGGGGCGTTCAGGTGTACAACAACACGGACGGCATCGCCGGTGGCTCGCCTATCCGCTGGCCGGGCACAAACA
>JAQWTJ010000101.1 GCA_029242765.1 Flavobacteriales bacterium
GGTCGTGGTCATAGCAACATATTCAACGCGCGGTGCAGTGCCGCCACGGCCCGGGCCACCTCTTCGCCCGTGGTGTACGCGGCAAACGACATCCTCACGGTTCCGCCGGTTTCCGCCAATCCCAATTTTGTCATCAGAGGCTCTGTACAATGGTGCCCTGTTCGAACGGCCACCCCTTGCTGGTCGAGCAAGGTTGCGATGTCAGCAGGATGCACGGGGGCAAGCCCCGGCTTAGCATAAACAAAAGAAATGACGGGGGCCTTGGGCGTATCGCCCTCAGGGCCCACAATGCGCAGCCCTGGAATTTCTCGTAAAGCCGCAGTGGCTCCAGCAGTCACAGCGGCTTCATGCGCTCGAATATTCTTGAGCCCCACGGCATTCAACCAGTCGATGGCCAAGCCAAATCCTATCACCCCCGAGATGTTTGGCGTGCCCGCCTCGAATTTGAAAGGCAGCGGCCCGTAGGTGGTTCCCTCAAAAGAAACGCTGTCGATCATCTCACCGCCTCCGCGCCAAGGCGGCATGGATTCTAGTATTTCTGTACGCCCGTACAGCGCGCCGATGCCGGTGGGGCCATACGCCTTATGTGCGCTCACTGCGTAGAAGTCGCAGCCGATCTGCCGCACATCAATGTCCAGATGCGGGAGCGCCTGGGCTCCGTCAACCAAGGTCGCCGCGCCGGCCTCTCGTGCCATTGCACACAGCAGCTCCACGTCGTGCACGGTCCCAAGTGCGTTGGACACATGGCCCAGCACCACCATCTTCGGTTTCAGATTGTTGAGCTGGGCTTTGAACGCCTTGAGATCAATTCGCCCTTGTTCGTCAATTTCGATCGGCTCCACGCGGGCTCCGCACCGCTCGGCGGCCATCTGCCAAGGCACCAACGCAGCATGGTGGGCGTCGCGCGTGACCAGCACCACGTCGCCTTCAGCCAACGTCAAGCGCCCCCATGCCTGCGCTACAAGGTTGATGGCATCTGTTGTGCCTGAGGTAAAGATGATTTCATGCGTGTGCTCAGCACCCAAGTGTGCTGCAATTTTTTCGCGCGCTTTCTCAAGGGCTATCGTGGCTTGTGCGGCGAGGTGATGTGCAGATCGGTGCGTGTTGGCATGGTGATGCGCCAAATACTCACGCACCCCCTCGATCACGGCGAGCGGCTTCTGGGCCGAAGCAGCATTGTCAAGGTATATGAGGGGCTGCCCGTGCACTTTGCGCTCGAGGATTGGAAAGTCGCGTCGTATGGCTTGAATGTCGAAGGGCATTATTCCATAGGGCTTATGCTGGATTGATGCGGGTGAGCATTACGGCCTCGACATGGGCCTGCACCTCGGCTCGCGCACCGTTGAGCGCCTCGCTTAAAAACGCTTGGGTGAGCAGCCGCTTCGCCGCCGGCCTGGTCAGCCCTCGCGAGCGCAGGTAAAACAAGGCATCTTCGTCAAATTGGCCGGTGGTGCAGCCGTGACTGCAGCGCACATCGTCGGCGTAAATCTCCAACTCTGGCTTGGCATAAACGGTCGATCCGCGTTCGAGCAAGATGTTGCTGTTCTTCTGAAAGGCCTCAATACGTTGAGCGTTGGGATGAACGACAATCTTCCCGTTGAATACAGCCTTGCCCCCAGCCAATGCGAGGCCCTTGTACAATTCAGCACTTCGGCCGTCGGGCTGGGCGTGGTCGACGTGCGTGTGGTGGTCGACGAACTCGTCTTCAGCAGCTGCAAAGCACCCGTTGAAATTGGAGACTCCGCGCTCGCCAGCCTGTTCAATTCGCACGTCGTTGCGCAACCAATGCGCCCGCGCCGTGGCCGTGTGCATATCCAACCGACTCCCTTCAAGCTGGGTTATAGCCAAATGAGAAATGTGAGCATTCCGCCCTTGCTCGTCTTGCACATATTCCAATTTCAGCTCGGCGTCGGCCTCAACGCGAGCGTCTAAAGCGAGATTGACCAGGCCGTCTGCATGGGCATCGGACGAGGTCCAAAGCAAAATTTCTGCTTTTGCGCCCTGTTGGATGTGGAGGATATTGCGCGGGTGTGAGACGATGCCAGGCCCCGAGAGGTGATGTTCAATCAGGATGGGTCGGGAGCTCAAATCAAGGTGTGCAGGCACCAGGATGCAGGCCCCGTCTTGTGCGCTTGAGGATTGCAATGCTGCGAACCATTCTGTTTTTGAGAAATGCCCGTGCCCCCACTGACTTGCTTGCTCAGGAAATCGCTTCGACCCTTCAGATACGGGTCCGATGAAGACGCCTTCGGCCAAGTCACCGGCATCTGGGAGCGTAGAATTTGCAGAATCGAAATGCCCGTCGACAAACACCAAGCGCCACGCATCTAAGCAGGGCAGCGGACGGCTGTCCGGCGCCTGTCCGGCTGTGGCAACCGGCCGCATCGGCCGCCCCACAATAGCCCCTGCACGCGTGTAGCGCCAACGCTCGTCACGCGTTGTAGGAAAGCGTGGCCCTTGATCGCTCTGGGCCAAGCCCTGCCCGCCGGAGGCGTGCTCCACCCACTCTGCCAGTTTTTCGGCCTTCATTGTGCAAGCTCTTCGTTAATCCAATCGTAGCCCTTGTCTTCAAGCTCCAGGGCGAGTGATTTGTCGCCGCTTCGAACAATGCGTCCCCCGGCCAGCACGTGCACACGGTCCGGAACGATGTGGTCCAGCAGCCGCTGGTAGTGGGTGATTATCAAGAAGGAGCGTTCAGCGGAGCGCAAGGCGTTTACCCCGCTGCTGACGATGCGTAAGGCGTCAATGTCTAGCCCAGAGTCCGTCTCGTCAAGCACGGCGAGCAAAGGCTCAAGCATAGCAAGCTGGAACACTTCGTTGCGCTTTTTCTCGCCGCCTGAAAAACCCTCGTTCACCGAACGGTCGCGCAACTTGCCATCGAGCTCTACGAGCTTTGCACATTGCTTCACCTTTGCTAAGAAGTCTTTGGCCGGCATGGGTTCTTCACCCTTTTGATCGCGGATGCTATTGATCGAGGTCCGCAAGAAATTCATATTTGAGACGCCAGGAATCTCGACCGGGTACTGGAAGGCGATAAAAACACCTGCAACGGCTCGCTCGGTGGCGTCGAGCGCCAGCAAATCAACGCCCATGAACTCGATGGAGCCCTCGGTGATTTCGTAGGTGTCGCGTCCGGCGAGGATCGAGGCGAGCGTACTCTTGCCTGAGCCGTTGGGCCCCATGATGGCGTGCACTTCTCCGGAACCCATTTCGAGCGATAGCCCGCAAAGAATTTCTTGGCCTTCGACACGTGCATGTAAGTTCTTGATTTTCAGCATTGCAAAATCATTTAATGGCGCGTAATAAGTTCAGCCCACACTCCCTTCGAGTGATATGGCGAGTAATTTTTGAGCTTCCACGGCAAATTCCATGGGCAGCTTGTTCAGGACCTCCTTTGCGTAGCCGTTGACAATCAGCCCAATGGCCTGCTCTTCGGTCATCCCGCGTTGCAGGCAGTAAAACATTTGATCCTCCCCAATGCGCGAGGTGGTGGCTTCGTGTTCAACTTTTGCTGAGGGGTTCGAAATTTCGATGTATGGGAAGGTGTGCGCGCCGCTGGTATCGGTCATCAAGAGCGAATCACATTGGGAAAAGTTGCGCCCTTGCTCAGCACTGGAAGCCATACGCACCAGTCCTCGATAGGAGTTTTGGCTGCGGCCCGCTGAAATACCCTTTGAGATGATGGTGCTATGGGTGTGTTGTCCAAGATGAATCATCTTGGTGCCGGTGTCGGCTTGTTGAGCTCCAGAAGTAACAGCCACGGAGTAGAATTCGCCGACCGAGTGATCGCCTTTCAAAATACAGCTGGGGTACTTCCACGTGATGGCGCTTCCCGTCTCGACCTGTGTCCAACTGATTTTTGCCCGGGTCTCGCAGACCCCACGCTTGGTCACAAAATTGTAAACCCCGCCCACACCGTTTTCGTCCCCTGGATACCAATTCTGAACCGTGCTGTACTTCACCTCGGCCTCGTCCAAGGCCACAATTTCCACCACCGCCGCGTGCAACTGGTTTTCATCGCGCTGTGGGGCCGTGCAGCCTTCGAGATAGCTGACGTAACTGCCCTTGTCAGCAATCAGAAGGGTGCGCTCAAATTGGCCTGTACCGGATTCATTGATGCGGAAATAGGTTGAAAGCTCCATCGGGCATTTCACGCCCTTGGGGATGTAGCAGAAGGAGCCGTCGGTGAAAACAGCAGAGTTCAGCGCGCTGAAGAAATTGTCCTTGACCGGTACGACGGTCCCGAGATACTTTTGAACCAAAGCGGCATGATCACGCACCGCCTCACTCATTGAGCAGAAAATGATGCCCTTCTTAGCCAAAGTCCCCTTGAATGAAGTCGAGACACTCACCGAGTCCATGACAAAATCGACAGCCACATTGGACAAGCGTTTCTGCTCCTCGGTTGAAATGCCCAATTTGTCCATGGTTTTGCGCAATTCAGGATCCACGTCGTCAAGTGAATCGAGAACGGGCTTGCTTTTAGGCGCAGCGTAGTAACAGATTTTCTGGTAATCTAGGGGCTCGTAATCCACGTGAGCCCAATCCGGCTCTTCCATTTCAGTCCAGATTTTGTAGGCCGCAAGCCGCCAATCCAGCATCCACTTCGGTTCCTCCTTCTTTTCACTAATCAAGCGAATCGTCTCTTCGTTCAGCCCAGGGGCCACGCGATCGGACTCAATGTCAGTGGTGAATCCAAATTCGTATTCCTTTCGGGTGAATTCGTCTAGAATCGGATTGTCTTCTGAGGCGGCCATGGGGGAAGTTCTTGGTGCGTTTGCCTTAGATGGAAAAGCTCTCTCCGCATCCGCAAGTGCGGTCGGCGTTTGGGTTGTGGAAAATGAATCCCTTTCCGTTGAGGCCTCCAGAGTATTGCAATTCCGTACCGACGAGGTAAAGGACGCTCTTCTTATCGACGACGACTTTTACGCCGTTGTCCTCGAATGTTTGGTCGCCATCGTGCACCTGCAGGTCGAAGGAAATATCATACTTCAACCCCGAGCATCCTCCGCCTTTTACGCCGACGCGTAAAAAACTTCCAGCCGCCTCACCGCCATCTTTGAGAAGCTGGGCCACTTGCTCACGTGCGCTTTCACTCACCTTGATCATGATTCAATATTTTACCCTTTCGTGGGATTATATGCAAATTTACGCCCGGGACACGTCATTTGGACTGATTCTAAATAAGAGTTTGCTGATCTAAATGCCGAATACCGTGCGGATTATAATCGGATTGGTCGATTATATTTGGGAATCGAGGGAGGCAAGGTCTACTTTCCCGCCACCAAATCTGCCTCAATGCGCTATTCACTAGTTATCGCCGCCCTTTTTGCTTCTCTTTTTTGCTTCGGCTCTGTGCCTAATGCCGCTCCCGTTGCGGACTGCCCTTTTTCAGCAGACGTCAACGGTGATGATGTGATTTCTATTGCTGATTTTACAGCATTTCTCTGCTTTTTTGCCACCGAAGTGAGCCCGAATCCAGATTGTGCTCCTTCAGCGGACATCAACGGCGATAACCACGTGGGCATGGAGGATTTGCTTCTCTTGTTGCCGGCCGTTGCTGCGGCCCAGTGAGTTCGGCCAACTAGCGGCATGACTCGACTCTCAGGCGACACTATCCCAGCCTTGAGCCTTCAATTCAGCCTCGCCGCCGTTGCGCAGCACCAGGGTGCGGTCTTCTGGATCGCCTGTGAAATGCCCGATGATGCTGAACATGGGGTGGTTTTGTAAACTTTCGAATTGGCTTTGGGCCACGACAAAGAGGAGCTCGTAGTCTTCGCCGCCCGAGAGGGCGCAAAGCGTGGGATCCAGGTTGAATTCCCGTGCAGTTTCATACATCTTCTCGTTCATTGGGATCTTGTCCTCATAAATGCGGACGCCCTTTTTGGCCGCAGCGGCCAAGTGCAATGATTCGGACGCGAGTCCGTCTGAGATGTCGATCATCGCTTTGGGGATCACTTGGAGCTGGGCCAATTCCTTCACGACGTCCACCCGTGCCTCAGGCTTGAGTTGCCGCTCGAGCAGTTCGTCATAGCCCGTGAGCTCGGGTTGAGCGCCGGGGGCCTCTTTGAAAACGTGTTTCTCGCGCTCCAGCACCTGAAGCCCCATGTAAGCGCTGCCAAGCTCACCACTGACCACGAGTAAATCACTTTCGTCGGCCCCTTGACGGAGGGTGATGCTGTCCGCTGGTGCCCGCCCCAAAGCTGTGATGGCCAAGGTGAGGCCCGAGGGTGAAGACGTGGTATCGCCGCCGATCAAGTCCACGCCGTAGCGTTCGCACGCCAAGTGAATTCCGCTGTAGAGTTCTTCGACCGCCTCCACGCTGAAGCGATTGCTGATGCCCAACCCCACTGTAATTTGTGTGGGCGTGGCGTTCATGGCGCAGACGTCGCTGAGGTTCACCACCACAGCTTTATAGCCCAGGTGCTTCAGCGGGGCATACGTCAAGTCAAAGTGCACGCCCTCACAAAGCATGTCGGTGGTGACTACAATACGCTCCGGGGCCTCCGCGCTTGCCGACCCCGAATCAAGGACCGCCGCATCGTCGCCCACCCCCACAAGGGAAGTGGTCTGCTTCAGCTTGA
The DNA here is from genome assembly GCA_029242765.1 of Flavobacteriales bacterium. GTDB lineage: Bacteria > Bacteroidota > Bacteroidia > Flavobacteriales_D > Sanyastnellaceae > UBA8752. Next base: position 6,585 of record JAQWTJ010000101.1, read on the forward strand.
TGCCTTCGGTTATTTTGGCGATAAGCTCAAATTCACCGAGGTCTTTGATTTCTGTGCGGTCATCCATGTGCGCAAAACTACGCTTCGGCGGCGTTGTTGCTTTCTGAAAAGTGGGCAATTAGAGCCGAGCTGATGCTGCGGTTCACCACGACGGAAAGTTCAGCTTCTGCGTTAGGTGAACGGGCAGCGGCGGCGATGCCTGCGAGCGAGTCGAAGTGCAGCATTAGTTTTTCACGGGTGGCGGGGCCAATGCCGGGGATGCTGTCAAGTTCAGAGCTGAGCCCGGCCTTGCTTCGTTTGACGCGATGATGGGCGAGCGAAAAGCGATGGGCCTCGTCGCGTAGACGCTGAATCAGTCGCAGGGATTCTGAGCGCTTGTCCAAGTGGAGCGGCACGCTGTCGCCGGGGAAGTAAATCTCTTCGAGGCGTTTGGCGATGCCGATGACCGCCACGCGCCCCATCAGGCCTAGGGCTTCGAGCGCCTCGACGGCCGAAGAGAGCTGACCTTTTCCACCGTCGACGATGATCAGTTGAGGCAGCCCGAGCTTTTCGTCGAGTAGACGGCGGTAGCGCCGACGAATCACTTCGCGCATGGAGGCGTAATCGTCGGGACCTTCCACGGTTCGGATGTCGAATTTTCTGTAGTCGCGCTTGGCGGGCTTCCCATTGCGAAACACGACGCAGGCCGAGGCCGCGTGCTCACCTTGGAAGTTCGAATTGTCGAAGCATTCGATGTGCACGGGCAACTCGGTCAAATGCAAGTCTTGTTGCAGGGTTGTGAGAATGCGGTCGGTGGCCGCCTGCGGGTCGGTCTGCTTCTGCTGCTTGCGGCGGTCGAGCATGAAATATTTCGCGTTCCGCTCGGACAGCTCAATCAAGCGCAACTTGTCGCCCCGCTGAGGCACATGCTGTTCGATTCCATCGAAGAGGTCGGCCACGGGTAAATTGGTCAGGATCATACGACTGGACGGCGTCAATGCCGCATATCGCTGACGAAATTCTAAGACCCCGTATTCCAGCAGTGCGGTGTCACTCTCGTCAAGTTGCTTGCGGAATTCCAAGGTGCGCCCCGACACGACAGCGCCATCCATAATTTTCATGTGATTGACAAAACCACTTTGTGCATCGCTCACCACGGTGTAGACCTCGACGTTGTGAATCTTCGGGTTGACCACCGTGGATTTGGCCTGAAACTTTTCCAGAGCGCCGAGCTTCACCTTGATATCATGCGCCGTCTCAAAATCCAATTCTCCGGCAGCCCCTGCCATGGCTCTCTTGTATTCTTCCACCACTTCGCGCAAGTTTCCACTGACAATTCTGCGAATAGCATCGATACCGCTCTGGTACTGATCCTCGGAGTCATGCCCCGCACAAGGCCCCGAGCAGTTGCCCATGTGGTATTCTAAGCACACGCGAAACTTGCCTGCAGCGACATTTTCTTCGGTCAGCGCATAGCTGCACGTGCGTACGGGGTACAGCCGCTTGGCGATGTCCAGTACGGCGTGCATTGTCTTCACCGAGGCGAAGGGCCCGAAGTATTCTGAACCGTCCTTGACCACCTGTCGCGTGGCGTATACCCGGGGGAACCGCTCCTTGCGAATGACGATTGAAGGGAAGGTCTTGTCGTCCTTCAGCTGGATGTTGTAATGCGGCTGATGCGCTTTGATCAGGCTGTTTTCGAGCAGCAGTGCGTCGAGCTCTGTTTCTACGACAATGAACTGAATGTCAGCGATTCGTGACACGAGAAGCCGGGTTTTCCCAGGTTGCTGTGCTTGTTTAGTGAAGTATGAGGCGACGCGCTTTCGTAGATCCTTCGCCTTGCCGATATATAGCAGTTTTCCATCCTTATCAAAATGTTGATACACCCCCGGTTCATTCGGCAGGCGCTTGAGAATGCGCTGAATATGCTCGGAGGGTTTCACAAAGGCCAATTTAACCCGCAAGGTATCTTCGCAACCATGGAACTCATCACCGGGGCAACTGGGATTGTAGGGCTGCATCGAGCGGCTTGGCTTCTGGAGCGAAATCTGCCCGTTCGCGCCCTTTTTCGAAAGGGCTCAGACTTGAATCGCTGCAAGGCTTTTATCGACGCGCGAGCTCCGGGGGCTTGGTCGCGCTTGGAGTGGTTCGATGCGGAGTTGGGCGACCCCCATGCTTTGGAGCAGGCGATGCAGAGCGTCACCACAGTGTTCCACGCAGCGGGCAAGGTCTCCTTTGAGGCGCGTGATGCCGACCGGCTGTTTGAGGTCAATGCCATGGGGACGACTCACGTGGTGAACGCAGCCCTTGCGGCGGGCGTCGAAAACCTGATCCATATTTCGTCGGTTGCGGCGATCAAGCGCTCCGGGGGCAGTTCATTGGAGTCGCCCATCCGAGAGAGTGTGGAATGGACGGCGGACGGCGGTTCGGGCGCTTCAACGTACGGCAAGAGCAAGCGGGCGGGCGAGCTAGAGGCCTGGCGTGGCGCGGCTGAGGGGCTGAATGTCTTTGCACTCTGCCCATCGATAGTCATCGGCGCAGGCAATTTCAGGGTCAGCTCCGGCGAGATGTGGAGCCGTGTGGCCGCCGGCATGAACTGGGCCCCACCGGGCGCCAGTGGATTTGTCGCTGCCACGGACATCGCATTAGCAGCCGGCAACTTGCTCGATGCCGCCTTGGCGGGCCGCCCTGGCATTTGGGGCGAGCGCTTTATTTTATCGGAAGGCACACATACGTTCGACGAGGTGCTCGGCGGCATAGCGCTTCAGCTCGGCCTAGAGCCCCCCTCAAAAATGCCCCCCGTTTGGTTGCTTACCCTCGCCTGGCGCCCGCTTGAATTGTGGTCCCGCCTCACCGGCACCCGCGCCCTGCTCACGCGCGACATGATGCAGACGGCCACCACGACGGTGTATTACAGCACAGAGAAATTGACCTCGGTTTTGCCAGAATTCAAGTTCAAGCCGCTGGAAGAGGCCCTCGCTGAAACGGCCCCGCTTTTCTCGCGATGAGGCCACCCTTTGGGCTCATTTGCGTATGCGGTCCGCCTGAATTTCCATGGAGTCGACCTGGGCGATCACTTCGTCGAGCAGCTCTGACAATTCAGCCGGGCGCCCGTACCAATACCGATAGGTCGAAGTAAAGGCCGAATCGCTGAGCTGGTACTTTTCAAGCACGCTGTCGCGAAGCGCTTTGAAGTTGGCATCACGCGGCGCGAGCAACATGCGCTGGCGGTGCGCAGATTCGAGCATCTGCATCTCGGCGTACGCCCTAACAAATACCGAGCGCTCCACAGGCGGCTGTTCATCTGCAGTTCGGCAGCCGACCAACAAAATGCTCACAAGCACGAATAAACACACCCTCCCGCTCTTCATCGTTTCGATCGATCAAATTGAAGGCGCTCGCCGGCCGCCACACTGCTGACGGTTTTGCCGTCATAGACTTGTATGCCGTTGACCCAGGTGCCAGATACTAGCGCTTGAAAGGTGTCGCCCTCAAAAGGGGACCAGCCGCATTTGTACAAGATATTCTCCTTGCTTACAGTCCATGCCCGGTTGGGGTGGACCAGCACCAAATCGGCCTTAAATCCGGGGCGAATGAAACCTCGATCGGGGATGTCGAACAGTTCGGCTACGCGATGCGCCGTCAGGCGCGGGATGTCCGTCAACTCCAACCAGCCCTGCCGCACCCCCTCGAGCAGCGCAGGCAATGCGTGCTGAACCAAAGGGCCGCCGCTCGGTGCGTTGAAATACGTGCCCTCCTTTTCTTCCGTTGTGTGCGGCGCGTGATCGGTGGCAATCACGTCAATGCGACCGTCTCGGAGCGCCTCCCGCAAGGCCTCCCGATCCGCTGCGGTTTTCACCGCCGGGTTCCATTTGATGCGGGTTCCCCGCGCAGCATAATCTGCATCGGTGAACCACAAATGGTGCAAGCAGGCCTCGGCCGTGATGCGCTTTTCGCTCAGCGGCTTGTTTCCGTCAAAAATGGACAGCTCTTGTGCGGTAGAAATGTGCAAGATGTGGAGCCGTGCCCCGGTTCGAGTGGCGAGCTCAGCCGCCATGGATGAACTTTTGTAACAGGCCTCAGCGCTACGAATCAAGGGGTGCTGCTCGATGGGCACGTCTTCACCAAATTGCTGCTTTGCCGCTTGCATATTGGCCCGAATGGTCTCCTCGTCCTCGCAATGTGTGGCGATGAGCATGGGGCATTCCTTGAACAACCCTTCCAATGTCGTTTCATTGTCCACAAGCATGTCACCTGTGGAAGAGCCCATGAAGACCTTCACGCCACAGACGGTCTGCGGATCGGTTTTGAGCACTTCATCAAGGTTGGTGTTGGTCGCACCCATGAAGAAGCTGTAGTTCGCCGGCGACACCTCGGCCGCCCGGTCGTACTTCTTTTGCAATTCTTCTTGGCTTGTGGCCTGCGGAATGGTGTTGGGCATTTCCATGAAGGAAGTAATCCCTCCAGCGACGGCGGCGCGCGATTCGCTGGCGATATCGGCCTTGTGCACCAGGCCCGGTTCGCGAAAGTGCACTTGGTCATCGATCAGGCCGGGCAGCAAGAGCATGCCGCGCCCGTCAACCACCACATCGGCTTGCACGGCGAGATCGAACCCTGCACCAATCCCCCAAATCCCCGTGGACTCGAGCCGCTTGCCCACCGATACAATGCGGTCCCCTTCAATCACCACATCGGCCACATCGGCCGACCCCTCATTGACGACAAGCGCCCCTTGAATCAGTGTTCTCATGCGAGTTCTTCTGGCCTTTGGTCCAAAGGTTTGATGTCAAATCCGCGCATCTTCAGCACGCCTAAAAAAGCCTCGTGAAAGATGTTCAAGCTCATCTTGCTCTGCCCCAAAACCCGATCGACGAAGTGAATAGGCACTTCAGCAATTGTGAACCCCAGCCGTTTGGCCGTGTATTTCATCTCAATTTGGAAGGCGTAACCGATGAAGTGGATGGCATCCAAGTCCATCAATTGAAGCACTTCAGAACGGTAGCATTTGAAGCCAGCCGTCGCATCCTTCACCCCCAAACCCAGCACCAAGTTCACGTACAGTGAAGCGCCGTAACTCATGGCCCGTCGGTGCCAAGGCCAATTGACCACGCCGCCGCCCTTCACATACCGAGAACCCACTGCAACGCCAGCGCCAGAAGTACAGGCCGCTCGCAGTCGCACCAAATCTTTCGGGTTGTGTGAAAAGTCGGCATCCATTTCGAAGACATAGTTGTAGCCCTTGTCAAGCGCCCACTTGAACCCCGCGATGTACGCTGTTCCCAAGCCCAATTTTCCCTCGCGCTCTAACAAATGCACGCGCCCAGCAAACTCGGTCTGTACGCCCCGCACCAAATCACCTGTTCCATCGGGCGAGCCGTCGTCCACCACCAGCACCTCAAACGGATCTCCCGGCGCATGGTCGAGCACCATCACGGCTTGGAGCATCTGGACGATGTTCTCTTTCTCGTTGTAGGTGGGGATGATGACCAGGCTGTTGTTCATAGTGCTGTCGTTCAAAGGGACATCCGCAAAATATTGAGTTCCTCTTCAGCCAAGTGACGCCAATGCCCACGGGGCAGGTCTTTCTTTGTTAAGCAGGCAAAAACCACCCGGTCCATCTTGACAATCTCGTAGCCAAAATGCTCGAACATGCGCTGCACGATTTTGATTCGACCCGAGTGCACTTCGATGCCCACCTCGTGGGGGTCTTGCCGGGTGCCCACATATTCAGCAGCATCCGCTTTGATGAAGTGATCGCCCACTTTGAAGCCCTCCCGCATCTCGGCCAAATGCCGTGCGTCCACTTTCTTCTTTAGCGTCACGTGATACACTTTTCGCACTTTTCCACCGGGCTGCAACAAGCGCGTCGACATTTCGTCGTCGTTGGTGAAGAGCATCAGCCCCGTTGAATGGCGCTCCATGCGGCCCACGGGTTTGAGCTGTTCTTTGGTCGCACTGTCGATCAGCTGCATCACCGTACGGTGGCCCTTGGTGTCTTGGTCATTGCCCACGAAATTCTTCGGCTTGTTGAGCAAAACATACTGTTTCTTCTCGGGCTTGAGGCGCTGTCCTTCAATAACAACCTCGTCGTTGCTCATCACTTTTGTGCCCAATACAGTCACCACTTTTCCATTCACAGTCACCACCCCAGCACTGATTAAAAGGTCCGCTTCACGCCGGGGACAAACGCCCGAATTTGCAATGAACTTGTTGAGGCGCATGGGGGCCGCTGGATCCTTGAGCGGCTTCTGTGTGCGGCCTTTTTTGAACGACTTGCTCGTTCGGCTGTCGAGCTTTCCGCGCCCTTTTCGATCGTCACCACCGCGCCGCTCATCACCACCGCGCCGCTCGTCGCGGTATCCGCCCTTATCGCGCTCATCCGCCTTCCGATCGGAAAGTCGCCCTCGCGACCCGGCTCCGGCCGGCAGTCGGTCTTCGCGACGGTCACCCCTGTTGTCGTCGTCGCGCTGTCGGCTGTCTTTGCGATTGGGATTGCCCGAGCGGCCGGTGCGTTGGGGACGGGAAGAAGAAGAATACGCCATGGCGTTAGGAAATGGGACTGCAAAGATAGCCCGCAGGGGCGCTTCCCGCGCGACGATTTACGTGCCGGGCCAACGCCCCGAGGACAGCCCCGGATCGAACGCGCCTTGATAATGTTCTAAGCGATGCCCGCCATCACAATGCAAGACCAACAACAGGTCGAATCGCACTTCACAGTCCAGCCCCTGATGCGCCGCCAAATATGATCTTGCCGCGGACATGATGCGCTGTTCTTGCCCGTGTGACACGACGTCTTCATGCGCCACTTGCAACGGGCCACTTCGAAATTTAACTTCTACAAAAACGATGGTTTGGCCGTCGCGCGCAATAAGGTCCACCTCGTTTCGCCGGCTCCTCCAGTTCCGCTCCAGCACTTCCCAGCCCAGAAATTGCAGATGTTCCATTGCCCGGGATTCGCCCCTGCGCCCCACGGTGTTTTTCGGTGTGTAAATCGATTGCATGGGGCCAGAATCGTGCGCTTCCTCCAAAGAGCAGCGTATCATTGCGCCCTGATGTGTAGACGCAGCCTGTTCATTTGTAAGCGCAATGCATTTTTGCTAGCAGCGGCATTTTTTGCCCAAATTTTCACCCCCGCGCTGGCCCAAATCGACGAGGACACAGCACACGCAATTGGCCTAGAAAAGGCAGTGAAGAAAAACTCTAAAGGCGGACAGGGCGAGGCGGCGTGGTATGTGCATTGGGGCTACAATCAATCGCGTTACACGAAATCGGACATTCATTTCAAGGGTCCTGGCGTCGATTTCACATTGCTTCAGGTGCGAGCCGGCGACATGCCCATGGCCTTCGACCCGGCCGTCCACCTGAACCCGACCAAATTCACAATTCCACAGTTCAATGCGCGGTTTGGCCGTTCGCTCCCTTGGTCCACCAGCCGCCGCGGTGGTCGTTGGTGGTTTTCCGGCGGCTGGGACCACTTGAAGTACAAGCTTCCCCACGGCCTGCTTCGGGCCTCTGGGACGATCGACGAGGCGTGGGCCCTGGATGCGGGCTGGTCTGCAGATACAGCGTCGGTGGGCGATTTTTCCAATGACCCTTTTGCATGGTGTTGGCGGGATTTCAATTTTGAACACAGCGACGGAATGAACTTCATCCGTCTTGCCTTGGAACGCGACATCCCCGTTTTTGAAAGAGACCGCTTCACCGTCGGTCTTCAAGGGATGCTCGGCGCCGGGCTGATGCTATGCCGCACGGACCTGCGCTGGTTTGGGTGGCGCGTCCATCATTATTGGGCCATCTCCGGTTACGCCATCTCCACGGCCGGCGGCGCCTACCTAGATTTCGGTCAATTTCGGGTCCTCGCCCGCTTACAAGGGGGGTACGTGAACATCGCCTGGGGCAAATTCCTTCTCGATGAGGGGCGCGTTACGCACAATTTTGGCTTCTCAGAAACCAGCGTCACGTTGGCTTACGTTTTCGGTCCGGGCTCCTGAATTTTAGCGAGGCTTAACGGAGAATCAAGTCGGCGGTGCTGATGCGCTCGCCTTGGTCGATCAGGTGCACGGTGTACGTTCCTGTGGCGAGCGGCTCGACGGCCGTCCAAAAGATGCAGGCCTCGAGACGTTCTCCGGCGTAGTCCACCGCCCGGCTCACTGACACCACAGCGCTGTCTGGCCCCACAACCTCCATGGTTAGCGTCCGCGCGCCGGGCTTGGCGACCCGGCTTTCCATCAGCGTAAAGCACGTCTTGATCATCTCGGCACGTTTTGCTCGATCGGTCTTGCGCTGCGCCCCATTGGACATGATTCGGATGGCCTGCGGCATCAGGTCCATCGCTTGCAGCACCTGTCCGGCCTGGATGATTTCTTCCATATCGTCTTGCCGCTGAACCAATGCTTCATTCTCTTTTTTCACCGCGCTGACTTCTTCTTGCATCGCCGTGTTTTCCTCGACCAATGCGATGTTGAGCTGATTGATTGAATCGATGGTCACCACGTAGCCCTGCATGATGCGCCTCAATGTGCCGGCCTCTTTCTTCAGCCGAGATACTTTGTAATTGCGGTCGCGAACCTTCGCCAATAGCCCGTCAATTTCACCACGCTGTGCGGCCATTTCAGCCATCATCAGCCCGTTTTCTACGCTCAACGTATCGTAACTGAAGCGCATCTTTTCCAGATCAAACTCCAATGAAGCTCGCTCTTGATCCAGTTGTTCTATTCCTGTTTCCTGCGCGTCGATTGTCGAAGATTGCTGTGACACCTTGTAGCTCAGGAAGGCCACCAAGACGGCCAACAGGCCGATGGCGATGAAGTACTTCTTCTTTTCAGGGTCGAAACGTCCGCCCGTTTCAGCGCTCGGAGGGGCTTGCGGCGGTCTCCCGTCCCCAGCGGCACCTTCACCCTCAGTCTCCGCACTCACTTTTGCTCCTGCGGCCTTTTCTGCAGCCTGTCTCTTCAGGCGATCATTCAAACTTTCCATCTCAATTGGCAAAACTAACGCTGCTCGAGAAGCAAACCGTATGCCAAATCATCACAACGCAGCTATTCGCACAGCGTGCCAAACACAGCGAGCATCAGCAGCACATCAGACGTGGTGATGGCTCCGTCGTTGTTCAAGTCCCCGGGGCAGTCGCTTATGCAATCGACGACTTCGTCACAATCCCCCCCAGAAGTTGACAACCAGGTCACATCGAAGGCCTCACCACCAGAAGTCGAAACAACGGTCAAGTCAATGGACACGCACGCATCGGCAGGGGCCAGTTGAATCAGCACACCGGACGGTGCGCTAACCGTTTGGCCCTCCATGGAAAAGCACAAGACCACGCCGGTGGTCTCTTCGTACAGGATCATGAATCCGGCCTCTTCAGCGGCCCCACAGCACACCTCGACGATGTCGCCTGTAACAACGAACTGAAAGCCCGCAATCGGTTCATTGGTTGTGAAGAGGACGTCGCCGTCTTGGTAGTCGAGCGTAACGGATGCGGTTGGTTGTGCACAGACGCTTCCTGTGACAAGTGATAGAAACAATACGACGAAGCTCAAAAAGCCCAAGCGTGAAACGTGGATTTGGCTGATATTCATACGGGTAAGGTAGTGATTGTCTGCATACTCGAACCTTCAACCTGTTGTGGCGCACAGTAAAAAGGGGGCGGCCTAGCGGATGACTGTGACGTGTCCTTGGCGGGATTCGCGGCCCTTTTCTGTGGGGAAATAGAGGCGCCAGCTGTAGACGTCGGTGGGGACGTAATGGGCGCCGGATTCGGCGTTGATTGGGCCAAACGCGTCAAGGGGAGACCCGTGGACATTGCCTTGCCAATAAGCGGCAGGGTCATGGGTGAACCAGATCAGTTCGCCCCAACGGTTCCAGATTTCGAAACGGTATCCGCGGTCGGGCGAGCCGATTTCAAGCGCGTCGAGGCCGTCGCCGACCGGTCGGAACCCGTCGTTGATGCCGTCGTTGCCCGGGGTGAACGCCGAGGGGACATAAAGCGGGTAATAGTATTCCAGGCGAACCTCGTCGGAGGCGCGGCACCCTGCGGCGTCGATGACGTGGAGCGTGTAGACCCCGCTGTTGCCATCGAGCACTTCGGGGTTGAGGCAGGAATCGCAAGAGAGGCCCGCTGAGGGGGTCCACCAAAGCGTGTCAATGGTGCTGCCGACATCGCCCAGCAAGAAGGTGGGCTCAAGCCAAGTGTTCCGGAGGTCGGGCCCGGCATTTACGAAGGGCGGGGGGAGCACCGTGACGGTAAGTTCTGCCGAAGCAGTGCAGCCGTCAGCGTCCGTGACGTAGGCCGTGAAGGTCTGTGTGGTGACCGGGTAGACGGACGTCGAGGCGGCCGAGGGCGAGGCGGCCAGAATGCCGGGCGTCCACTGGAACTGCTGGCCTTCGCCGGGGTTTTCGTTGGAGCCGCCCGCCCCCCACGCTGAGACAGGGAAGGGGTCGCCCGGGCAGATGAGGCCGCCATCGGAGACGTAGGCCTCGGGGACGAGTACGAGGACCGTGACGGAGTCGACGCCGGGGCCACAAATGTTCGTGATTGTGACGGTGTAGGTTGTGTTGCTGGTGGGGGTGGCGAAGGTGGACTGGGCGCCGGGGGTGGTCAGGCCGTCAAGTGGAGCCCATTGCCAAGTGGAGCCCGGGCCGGCCGTTAAGAGGGTGGATTGGCTGGTGCAAACCGACTGTTCGGGGTAGGTGGAGCCCCCGGGCGGAGCGGAGACCACGTCGAGGGTGACCTCGTGCGTGCGCCAGCAACCCTCGGGTGCAGTGACGGTGGCTGTGTAGGTGGTGGTGACTGTGGGGCTGGCCAGCGGGGCGGCCGCAGTGGCGTCATTCAAACCGGCCACCGGAAACCAGCTGTAGGTCCAATCCGGATCAAGGCCGCCGGTGGGGTCGCCGGGGTCGGCGTCGTCCGTGAACAGGGCCAATTCAACCACGTCCCCCGCGCAAATTTGAGCGTCGCCCGGCCCTTGTGTGTTCACGTCGACCACTTCCAGGAGCACTTCCTGCGAGGCCGTTCCGCAGTCGGCAATATCCGTTAGCATATAGGTGGTACTGGTGGTGGGCGAGGCGATGGGTTCGGCCACATTGGTAGCGCTGAGCCCCAACGGCGGTGACCACACCAACAGCCCGTTGCCCGAGCCAAACAGCTGGGTTTGCTCACCAAGGCAGAGCGGATCGACGGGCTGGATTTGCGGGTTTGCATCGGGAGCGACCAGCACGTCGACATAGGCCGTGTCGGGCGCGAGGCAGCCCGTGGTGTCGGTTGCGATGAGTTGCACCTGGTAGTCTCCCTCAATTCCGTAGAGGTGGGAAGGGGCGATTTCTTCGGAGTAGGTGGCATCACCGAAATCCCATACAAAAGCCACGGCTCCGCCTGTGTTATTGACGAACTGCACTTCTTCTCCAGTGCAAAAAGCGTCGGGGCCTTCCAGGTCTATCGAAGCATTTAGGGTGCCCAATTCAAATTTAAACACGCCCATGTTGCAGTTGAAGCTGGGGTTGACTGAGCTCCACGCGCCAGGGGTGGAAGGGAAGTCGTCGAAGCTGCCGCAGCCCGCGCAAACGGCTTGGTAGACCGTGCCGTTGATGTCGAACCGAGACGAGCCTCCATCGACGTGTTCGCTGGAAAAACCGCCGCCGAGGAAGGTGCCGTACACGAGGTCTTCGGCACCTGGGGCGAGCACCGCGAGGTAGAAATCACTGCCGTCCGTGCTGCTTTGAAAGGCGTCCGATGTGGTGGGTAAACCGTAGGTCGTGCTGCCATCGACAGTGGATTCGCCTCCAATATCATTGCTTTGACCGCCCCAGCCCGAGATGTAGATCTGCTGGCAATCGCTGACGAGAAAAGCCGTAGGCGAGATGTCGATGCTGCCGTTTTCTGTGCCGATGGTCGTTTGCCAGAGTATTTCACTGAGGTCGGGCGACCAGCAGGTGATGAACTGACCGGAACCTTCGTTGGCGTACACGTCGCCGATGATGGGCAGGCCGTTGCGCCCCTGGCCGAAGCCGTAGACCAAACCGTCTTCATCGGTTTGCACGAAGTACACTTGGTCGTAGTTGCTTCCGCCGTGGTAGCTGGCAAATTGTGGGGCCAATGCCCCGGATGCCGTTGAGAATACGCCGACCCACCCGTCAGCTGGCCCTCCGGCGTTGGCCGTTTGAATGCTGCCCGGCGGCAGGGGCAGGTTGTTTGACTTGGTGCCGCCGGCCACGTACACCAGCCCGTTCTTTTCCTCGAGGCCGTACGCCGCGTCGTCGTTGGACCCCCCGAAAAAAGCGCCGTAGTCCAAGTCGCTGAGGTCCGCCTCAAAGCCCACGATCAAAGCGTCTTGGCCGCCGGTGTTGGTGTCGCCGCCGGGCAAGCTGAGGTCGGTGGAGGTGGACGTGGTGGCGATCCAAACGGTGCCGTCGGGGGCGATGTCGACCTGGCCGCGGTAGTCGTCACCGAAATTGGCCTTCAACCCGGAACCCATATTGAGCCCGTCAGCACCGCTGCCGCCGAGGTAGGTGGCGGCATCCAGGATCCAGTTCATCACGTCGAAGCGAGCGACAAACAGGTCGAGCCCTTGCGGTTGATCAGTCGACCCGTAGATATTGACGGTCACGGGCGGCCCAATCGACAGGGAACTTTGGTGGCAACCCGCCGTGGTGGGGAAGTCGTTGGAGCCGGTGGTGCCCATCAATACGAGCTTTCCGTTGACTTGGTCGTACGCCAGGCTGTGGGGAATGTCGGCGCGGCCGCCGCCAAGGTAGGTGGAGTACATCAGCCCAGAACCTTGGGAATTGAAGACGGTGAGGCCGATGTCGCAGATGCCGCTGCTGGTTCCGGCCCAACCCGATTGGACGGCCCCGGCAGAGGTGGGATACCCCGCGTCGAAGACGGCGGCGGCGGCCACAAGTTGGCCGTTGGGCCCGTTGCTGGCGGTGGTTCCGAAGTTGTCGGCCGCTGAGCCGATGTAGGTGCTGAACGTGATCTCGGGGTCGATCACCAGCGGCAGGGCCGTGTCATAGGCGCCCAATTCAAGGTGCACTTCGTTTTTCCGGACGACATACCGGCACGCCACTTCGATAATTTTGCTGCCC
>JAQWTJ010000102.1 GCA_029242765.1 Flavobacteriales bacterium
ATTGAAGCGCGCCAGCAAGAACTCATCGAGACCTTCGAAATGTTCTCAGACTGGATGGAGAAATACGAGCACCTTATCGATTTGGGCAAAGGTTTGGAGCCTCTGGATGAGGCCGATCGAGTAGACGCCAATCTTATCAAAGGATGCCAATCCCGCGTATGGCTTGCCTTGAAATCCAATGAGGGCGGGCGCCTGCACTTTACCGCCGATAGCGACGCCATCATCACCAAGGGCTTGGTCGCACTCACCCTCAACCTGCTCAGCAACGCACCCGCCGAACTCATCGCCACGGCCAACCTCCACAGCCTACAAACCATTGGGCTGCACGAGCATCTGAGCCCTACACGGTCCAACGGGCTGACATCCATGGTGCAACAAATCAAATTGGCCGCACTCAAACAATGCTAAACGCACGGACCATGCCTACATCTGCTGAAGTTATCGCCGCACTTAAGACGATTTTCGACCCCGAAATTCCGGTCGACATTTACGAGCTCGGGCTGATTTATGAAGTGAAAATCGATGCCGACCGCAAACGCGTGGACATCGACATGACACTGACTTCGCCCAATTGCCCGGTTGCCGAATCCTTGCCCCGCGATGTGGAGGACAGGGTTATGGAGCTTGAGGGGGTCGAGGTGGCAAAGGTTGAGATTGTGTTCGAGCCGCCCTGGACGCAAGACATGATCAGCGATGAGGCGAAGCTTGAATTGGGCTTTCTTTGAGGCTGAATTGACGCCATGAAAACGCAAGACACGCCCGCTCGGCATATTGCCATTCTCGGCTCAACCGGCTCGATTGGAACCCAGGCCCTCGAAGTGGTGCGCGAACACCCCGGTCGATTCATCGTGGAGGTCCTCACGGCGGGCAGCAACGCCAATTTGCTCATCGCTCAGGCCCATGAATTCAAGCCCAACGCTGTGGCCATCGCCGATCTCGCACAGCTCGAGAAGGTGAAAACCGCGCTCGAGCCCGCCGACATCAAAGTGTACGGGGGCAATGAGTCCATCGCCCAGCTCGTTGAAATGGAAGCCATCGACATCGTACTGACCGCGTTGGTCGGCTTCGCCGGACTCGCCCCCACAATGCGTGCGATTGAAGCAGGAAAGCACATCGCTATTGCAAACAAGGAAACGCTGGTTGTGGCCGGGGAAATCGTCACCCGCGTAGCCCAAGAGAAAAATGTCGCGCTGCTGCCTGTCGATTCCGAGCACTCCGCCATCTTCCAATGCCTCTCGGGCGAGGGTCACAACCCCATCGAGAAGATCATATTGACCGCATCCGGTGGGCCCTTTCGCGGTTTCAGTGCCCAACAACTGGCCTCGGTCACTCTCGAACAAGCACTCAAGCATCCCAATTGGTCCATGGGCGCAAAAATTACCGTCGACTCCGCGTCAATGATGAACAAGGGGCTGGAGGTGATCGAAGCAAAATGGCTGTTCGATCTTACGGTCGATCAAATCGATGTGGTCGTCCACCCGCAGAGCATCGTGCACAGCTGTGTCCAATTCCAAGACGGCAGCATCATCGCCCAACTTGGCCTGCCCGATATGAAGCTGCCCATACAATTCGCGTTGAGCTACCCCCACCGCCTGTCCAACGCCTTTCCACGCTTTGACTTCACCCAACACCCGCAACTGACCTTCGAACAACCCGACACCGCCGTCTTTCGCAACCTCAATTTGGCGTACGAGGCCATGGCCACAGGCGGCACGGCGCCCTGCATCCTCAATGCGGCAAACGAAGTTGCCGTAGCAGCCTTCTTAAACAAACAATTGCAGTTCCACCAAATGAGCGGTGTCGTCGAGGAGGCATTGGCAGGTCTTGCTGTGGAGCAGAAGCCCTCCATTGAAACCCTACATGCCATCGACGCGAAAGCCCGGGAACTGGCAACGCACACAATTCAAGCTGTTGTTTGAAGACGGTCAAACCGTCATGATGTCGGCCTCCTTCTTTGAAACGCGATCGTCAATTTGCTTAGAAAACGTGTCGGTCAGGTTCTGAACATTTGACTCGGCCGCCTTCGCAGCGTCTTCGCTCAAGCCGTCTTCTTTAGCGCTTTTCACCTCGTCATTGGCCTCCTTGCGCGCTGTGCGAATGCCCACCTTGGCGTGCTCGCCAGCTGCTTTCGCTTGCTTTGCCAACTCACGGCGGCGATCCTCGGTCAACGCAGGCACTGAAATAATCAGCACCTCGCCGTTGTTCATCGGATTCAAACCCAAATTTGCATCTGTAATCCCTTTTGCAATAGGGTCTAACATCGACTTCTCCCAAGCTTGCACCGTCAGCGTGCGGGGGTCCGTGGCGCTCACATTGGACACCTGAGAAAGCGGCGTCAGTGAGCCGTAATAATCCACCATGACGCTCTCAAGCATCGACGGATGGGCGCGGCCGGCACGAATTTTTCGCAATTCTGACTCCAAATGGTCCAGCGCCTTTGCCATCTGCTCCTCTGCGCTTTCCAAGGCCAATTCCACCAATTCTGACATGTTCTTCTCCGTTATTTCGTTTCCAATCGCTGCCGGCGGTCTCTTCAGACCTCCACCAAAGTGCCGATTTCTTCTCCGCGCACAATGCGCTCTAAGTTGCCCGGTTCATTGATATCAAATACGATGATGGGCAGATTGTTTTCATTGCACAAGGTGAAAGCCGTCATGTCCATAACACGCAATCCGCGCTTGAACACTTCGTCAAAGGACAGCTTCGAAAAGCGTGTCGCATTCGGATCCTTCTCGGGATCTGCTGTGTAAATACCATCCACACGCGTACCCTTCAAAATGACGTCGGCCTCTATTTCAATGGCTCGAAGCGATGCGGCACTATCCGTTGTAAAGAACGGATTGCCCGTCCCCGCACCAAAAATCACAACACGGCCTTTCTCTAGGTGGCGCATTGCTCGGCGACGGATCACCGGCTCGGCAATGGCCTTCATTTCAATGGCCGACTGCAAACGCGTATCCACCCCGATGTGCTCAAGCGCACTTTGCAGGGCCATTGCATTGATCATCGTGGCCAACATGCCCATGTAGTCGCCCTGGGTGCGTTCCATTCCGCCCTCCACAGCTTGCACGCCCCTGAAGATATTGCCCCCGCCTATCACGATTGCACACTCCACATCCATTTCCACAAGCTTCTGAACCTCAAGGGCATACACCCTCAATCGATCGTTGTCAATTCCGAACTGCTTCTCTCCCATCAGGGATTCGCCGCTCAGCTTTAGTAGGACGCGCCGGTATTTCATCTCGGTCTGCAATATCCGCAAAAAAAGAGGCCGCTCCCACGGGAACGGCCTCTCAAAGTTTTCAGCGCGAACGCTTCTATGAATTCAGGGGGCTCAGCTCAAGGCCACGCGGGAAAATGAAGTCACCTCGCAATCGTTGCCACCGGCCTCTTTCACGTAAGAAGCAACCGTCTTCTTGTTGTCCTTAATGAACGCCTGGTTGACGAGTGTAACCTCCTTATACCACTTTTTCAAGCGGCCCAGTGCAATCTTCTCAGCCATCTCAGCAGGCTTGCCCTCCTGAATAGCCAGATCCCGTCCGATCTCAATTTCCTTGTCGATATCGGCTTGGCTCAAAGCTTCCTCATTCAAAGCAATCGGCGCCATCGCAGCCGCTTGCATCGCCACATCACGGGCCACTTCGTCTCCAACGCAAACGTTGAAGCCCACCAGCGTAGACAAACGGTTGCCCGGGTGGATGTACGCCACAACGCAGTTGTCACATACCTGCTCATAGCGGCTCAACTCCAATCGCTCGCCGAGACGACCCATCTGGTTGGTGATTTCTTCGCCGATTGAAACGCCCGCGCTAGGAAAGTTCAGCGCCTTCAAAGCCTCCACATCCGATGGCGACTCGGCCAAAGCCACATCCACAATAGCGTCCGCAAACTTCACAAAGTCATCATTCTTGGCTACAAAGTCAGTTTCGCAATTCAGTGCAATCAACACGCCGCAGTTCTTGTCTGCGTTAGTCTTGGCGAGAATAACCCCCTCACCGATCGCGTTGTCGCCACGCTTTGCAGCAATCTTCTGGCCCTTCTTGCGAAGGATTTCGATCGCGGCGTCCACATTGCCCTCAGCTTCTTGCAAAGCGTGTTTGCAATCCATCATCCCGGCTCCTGTCATTTTGCGAAGTGAGTTCACTTCAGCTGCAGTAATGCTCATGGTGTACTTATTTAAAAGATGTAAGTCTTGTGCAATCTTGATTCAGGCCAATTCAAGCCTTCTTCTCAGCTTCGTCTTCAGCGCTTGCTTCAGCTTCGGCTGCTGGCGCCTCTTCTGCAGGCGCTGCTTCAACAACGGGCTCCTCTTCTGCAGGCGCTGCTTCAGGTGCAGCCTCGGCCTCAGGGGCTTCAGCTACTGGTGCTGCTTCAGCTTCAGGCGCTGCCTCGGCCTCAGGGGCTTCAGCTACTGGCGCTGCTTCGGCTTCAGGCGCTGCCTCGGCCTCAGGGGCTTCAGCTACTGGCGCTGCCTCGGCTTCAGGGGCTTCAGCTACTGGCGCTGCCTCGGCTTCAGGCGCTGCTTCATTCTTCGCCGGTTTTGCTTCTTCCT
>JAQWTJ010000011.1 GCA_029242765.1 Flavobacteriales bacterium
GCGACCTGTAATCAAGCCTCACGCCGATCTGCGGGCGCTGCATCGCGCTTTGCGGAGCAGCAAAACATCGATATCGATTGTGGATTTCGGGGGCGCAAGTGCGGCAGGCACTTCCGTCGTTCGTACAAGCACCGTGGGGAGGTTGGCTCGAGTTTCAGCCAAGTCGACGCGTCAAGCCGGGGCATTGGCAGCGCTTGTTGAGGGGGCTGAAGCTGAGCATGTTCTGGAGTTGGGCACATGCCTGGGCACGACCGCTGCGTGTTTGGCAGCGGTGCCTCATCGCCCGCACATCGTTTCAATCGAGGGCGATCCAGGGTTGGCAGAAAGGGCCAGAAAGAATATCAAGGGTCTCAGGCAAGGGCTGAACGTAGAAGTAGTCGAAGGCGAAATTTCCCTGGTTCTACCGGAGGTTGCTGCGAGGTACACTTGGGACCTTGTATTTATTGACGGCCACCACTGCAGCGAAGCCTTGAATTGGCAATTGGCATGCATCATACCCCACCTGTCACCTGAGTCTGTAGTGGTGATTGACGACATTTACTGGTCCCGCGATATGCACGACGGGTGGCTCCAACAACTGGGCAGTGGAAATTTCCAGCGCAGTTTTGACGCCTTTCACTTTGGGGTGCTTTGGCGGTCGGTACCTTTGCAGACCTAAACATGCCCATGCGAAATACGGCGCTTATTATTTTAGACGGTTGGGGGTTCGGACTTCAGGACGAGAATGACGCGACGCATATTGCGCAGACGCCCACCGTGGATCGGCTGTTGGCGGGTCAGCATGCCCGTTTGATTACCCACGGTGAAGACGTTGGATTGCCTGCAGGGCAGATGGGAAATAGCGAAGTGGGGCACATGAACATTGGCGCTGGCCGGGTTGTTTATCAGGATTTGCTGCGCATTGACCGGGCTATTGCATCGGGCGACTTTGCAAAAGAGCAGCCGTTGCAAGCGGCGATGAGTCGCGCAGCGGCAAAAGGCCGTCTTCATCTGATGGGCTTGGTTTCAAAGGGAGGCGTGCATTCGCAACAGGCTCATCTGCACGCCCTGATTGACGTTGCGCAGGAGACCGGTATTGAGGAAGTTTTCGTCCACGTTTTTACCGACGGCCGGGACACGGCACCGCGAAGAGCAGCCGCCTATATTGAGGAGCTCGAGGGGCATATCTGCGGTACAACTGCTATTATCGCCACGGTGTCCGGCCGCTACTACGCCATGGACCGGGACGAGCGCTGGGGTCGCGTAGCAAAGGCCTATGATGTGTTGGTGGGGCGGCAAGCACCGTGCTTTGCATCGGCGGCCCAGGGCATTCAATCCGCGTATGAATCGGGCGTGGGTGACGAGTTCATTGAGCCTTTTTCGATCGAGGGGGTGAACGGTGAAATTCGCCAAGGCGACACGGTCATCTGCTTCAATTTTCGCACGGACCGCTGCCGTGAGATTACGCGAGCCTTGACGCAGGAGCGCTTCGCTGAACAGGGGATGGAACCGCTGGAATTGGACTATGTCACAATGACTCAATACGATGAGCGCTTCAAGGGCGTTCGTGTCATCTATGAAAAGCCGGACCTCAACGATACGCTTGGCGAAGTCGTGTCGGCGGCGGGCGGGCGGCAGATCAGGATTGCTGAGACCGAGAAATATCCGCACGTCACCTTCTTTTTCAACGGTGGACGCGAGGCTGAATTTCACGGCGAGCAGCGCAAAGTCATCCCTTCGCCGGGTGTGGCCACGTATGATTTGCAGCCAGAAATGAGCGCTGAGGGCGTGGCGCAGGCCGGCATAGATGCCATCAGATCGGATCAGCCGCCACATTTCCTCTGCCTGAATTTTGCCAACCCTGACATGGTGGGGCATTCCGGTGTGTTCGATGCCGTGGTCCGGGCGGTTGAAACGGCGGATGCTCAGTTGGCACGGGTTCTCGAAGTGGCAGAGTCAAACGACTACAGTGTGGTGGTGATTGCCGACCATGGAAATGCAGAACTTGCCCGCAACCCTGATGGTTCGCCGCACACTGCACATACGACAAACCTTGTTCCGATTATTGTTGTCGACCCGCGCAAGCCGGCCGTCAAGGACGGGCGCCTGGCCGACATAGCCCCCACCGTTTTGGCCTTGATGGGCCTAGAGCAACCTGAGGCTATGACGGGAACAGTCTTGGTTGAGTTTTGATGAGGCGCCTCTGACCGTTTAGTTTCTGCGGCGGAGTACTTCGACGTAGCCCGAAAACTGCTCAGCGGGAAGCAGCCCCACTCCGACCCTGTCAAACAGATAGTAATACGTGCCGTCGGCGCAATCTTCAGCTCGCCAGTTCCCGTTGTATGAAGGGTCGTCCAAAACGAGCGTTCCCCAACGGTTGTAGATGCGCATGCGGCTCCCCGGAAATCCCTCGATGCCGATAATTTGGAAGCTGTTGTTGTGCCAAGTTGCTCCAGGGATGTCCCCGTCCGGGGTAAAGATGTTCGGAATTTTCGTGTCGCAGGCCTCGACCTCGATGTCCACTTGAGTGCTCAAGCCGCATTCGTCCGTGATGACCACAGTTATGTTGCCCACGTTGAATCCTGCGACAAGAATGCCGTTGGGCCCGTAAAAGCTGACGAGAGAGTCGCGCTCTTCGGTGAGCTCTACGCCATTGAGCCCTGTGAAGGTGTAAATGAAGGTGCCCCCTTCGATGAAAAGTGAGGACTGGATGCCGATGCAGAATTTGTCATCTTCGCTGACAACCGGCTGGTATTGTGGCATTTCCACGGTGATTTGAGCTTGATCAGTTTGCCCGCAATCGTCCTCGCCGTTGAGCGTGAAGGTGTCTGAAGTGAGCGGTGAGACCGTCACGCTCGTCGCGTTGGATGGCACATCAGGCCAATTCCAATCGATTGCTCCCGACCCGGATTGCACCACAGCGCTCAAGATCACAGGGTCGCCTGTGCAATAGGGAACGCTTTCTTGGATGATTCCAATCTCCAAAGGTTCGGGCAAAACCAATTCAATATAACCGCCCAGCGAATCGCCACATACGTCCCAGACCATATACTGCAGCAAAGCGGGGTCGGCCCCTTCCCAATTGAAGTTGGGTACGGTATCGCCCGTACTCCAGTCGTAGATAAAGGGTGAGTAGCCCTGGGTCACAAGAATGGCTACGTCCACTTGGTCATCGCAAATCACCAGTTCGTCAGGGGCTGAAATTTGTATGAGCAGTGGGTCATGCAACACGAGCGTGGCCGAGGCGGTGGTGGAATCTCCGCAGAGATTGATATACAGGTATTCGACGGTGATCGTCTCAGGATCTTCTGGAATACCGTCGTCGTTGACTATGATTGGGATCTGAATGGACACAACGCCCGAGTCCATGACGATTTCCGTTTCGATTTCGTCGAAGTCCACGCCCGATTCAGCGGTTCCGCTGACGGTGATATAGAGCGTGTCTGAGGAGTTGGCCACCGGGCGGTGGATGGTGAAGGCCGCCAGATTGCAGCCCTCCACGACGATGGTGTCACCCAAAAAAACAGGCGCACCGCCGATGGAGGCGGAAGCATCAATCGAGGCGGCATTCGACGCGAAGCTGCCACCTTCAAGGAAAACAGCTGAGTCAAAGGCGGTGTCGCCAGCATCGGCAATGGCGATTTTAATGTGATAGGTCTGCCCGCACTGGACTGCTGCCGCAGCAACGAGTGTGATCGTGAAGCCGTCGAGCTGGGTGGAATTCGGGTCGCTGTTGCTCGCATTGTCCACATAGAACATTGAGTTCAGATTCCATTGCGGGCTGACTTGGTTGCAATTGCTCGCCGTGCCGTTGCTTCCCACATTTCCGTTGTTCACCGAGTTGATGGTCACAGGGATAACGCCGCCGTCAATTTCGGGGTTGGGGATTGTGGCGAGGTTTACGGCATTGTCTGCAAAGGGGCCCATGATGCCGGGGCCGCTGAGGAAGAATCCAAAGGCGTCGTTCACCGAGCCGCAGACGTATTCATTGTACTCCTCACTCCCGAAGATGTAGTTGAACACCACCGAGTCGCCCGAGGGAACGAAGTCAAATTCGAGGATGGCTGCATCGTTGGTACTGAAGGTGCTGAGTTGCGTCAAGTCCGCATCTCCTGCGCCAAAGTTTCCACCGCCCATTGTGAAGCTGCCGCTGTTGTTCGGTCCGATGGCCAATTCAGCATCGCCCGTCGCCAAAATCATACCTGTTCCGATGTCGATATTGCTCATCGTCGCGTCGAATGATCCGATTTGGTTAAGGTCGCCAGAAAACGTGACGTTTGAGACCACAACGCCATCGCCGAGTAAGATTTGCGTCACAACTTGTTCGGGCGTTAGGCTGTTGTCAACCACCAGTTGAGCGGTCAAATCAGAGAGGTATTGGCCTAGACCTATGGCCAATAAGAGGGCGAGAAAACGAGTCTTCATGGTCACAGTCATTGTGTCAAATCCTTCGTGGCACATCGCAAAGTAAGGAATACCTTCGCATTCATTTCCTGTATCTGAATCAATGCCTCAACTCATCACCATCCGGGACGTTTGGAAAACATACCAAATTGGCGAGCAGCAGGTGCACGCCTTGCGGGGGCTTTCGCTGGATGTCGGCCAGGGCGAGTTCACGGCGTTGATGGGGCCATCGGGTTCTGGTAAGTCAACGCTTATGAACGTATTGGGTTGCTTGGATACGCCCACTTCAGGGAGTTATTTGCTCGGTGGAGAGGATGTGAGCGGTTTGGACGACGACGCTCTGGCGGGCATTCGTAACCGTCGAATCGGCTTCGTTTTTCAGACTTTCAACTTGTTGCCGCGCTACACGGCCTTGGAAAACGTGGCGCTTCCGCTGGTCTATGCTGGGGTGGAGAAGGCGCCTCGACTTGAGAGGGCCAAAGAAGTCTTAGATCAAGTGGGGCTGGGCGATCGAATGGAGCACCGGCCCAATGAACTTTCTGGCGGGCAGCGACAGCGGGTGGCCGTGGCCCGCGCTTTGGTGAACCGCCCGGACATCATTCTGGCCGATGAGCCTACGGGCAACCTTGACTCGTCCACCTCATCTGAGATTATGGCCTTGTTTGACGAGATTCACAGTGCTGGAAATACGGTAATTGTGGTGACGCATGAGGACGATATTGCCTCCCGTACCAAGCGTATTGTCCGACTTGTAGACGGGGTGGTCACTTCGGGATGATAAAACCGCTGCCGGTCGTTTCTTTGCCTTCGTGAAACGCCATGTCATTTCCTCGTTGATTTCCACCGACCTCGTTGGTGAATCTGTTACCGTTTGCGGATGGGTCCGCACTTTTCGCAACGACCAGTTTCTTTCCGTTAACGACGGGTCGAGCTTGCAGAACCTTCAGTTGGTGCTCGATCGCGACGCGACGCCTGAGGCCACGCGCAAGCTATTGACCACTGGGGCCGCTGTGTGCGCTGTCGGCCAACTGGTTGAGAGCCAAGGTCAGGGGCAAGCCACCGAAGTAAAGGTCGAGCAGGTTGAAGTGCTAGGCCCTGCCGATCCCGAGGAGTTCCCCATTCAAATGAAGCGGCATTCGATGGAGTTCTTGCGCGAAAAGGCGCATTTGCGCTTCCGAACGAGTACGTTTTCAGCCGTGTTCCGGCTGCGCCACGCCCTGCAATTTGCCGTTCACGATTTCTTCAACAGCGATGGTTTTTACATGCTGCACACGCCCATAATCACCAGCAGCGATGCGGAGGGCGCCGGCGAGATGTTCAAGGTGTCTACGCTTGACCCGACTGATTTGCCTTTGGATGATAAGGGCGTTGTGGACTACAGCCAGGATTTCTTCGGTAAGCCTGTCAACCTCACGGTCAGCGGCCAACTTGAGGCCGAACTTGGCGCCATGGCCTTGGGAAAGGTGTACACCTTCGGTCCTACGTTCCGCGCCGAAAACTCGAATACCTCGCGTCACTTGGCTGAGTTCTGGATGATCGAACCCGAGGTGGCCTTCAACGATTTGAGTGACAACATCGACCTTGCTGAAGCCTGCCTTAAGCATGTGCTCACCTACGTCCTCAAGCACAACCTTGCGGAGTTGGAGTTCCTCGCCCAACGCGAGCTGCAAGCTGAAAAACAACTGCCAGCCGACAAGCGCAACGCCATGGGCTTGATTGAGCGCCTGCGCTTTGTGACTGAGAATTCATTCATTCGTTTGACCTACACCGAGGCAATCGACCTGCTACGGGCCAGCAAACCTTTCAAGAAAAAGAAGTTCAAGTTCCCTGTGGAGTGGGGTGTGGATTTGCAGAGCGAGCATGAGCGTTGGCTCGTAGAGAAGAAGTTCAATTCGCCCGTCGTGCTCACCGACTACCCCGCCAGCATCAAGTCGTTCTACATGCGTCAAAACGACGACGGTAAGACCGTGGCCGCCATGGATGTATTGGTGCCGGGAATTGGCGAGTTGATTGGCGGCTCGCAGCGGGAGGAACGCCTCGACATCCTCGAAAAGAAATGCGAGGAGTTCAACATTCCGAAAGACCATGTCTGGTGGTATTTGGAAACGCGAAAGTTTGGAACTGCGCCACACGCCGGTTTTGGCATGGGCTTTGAAAGACTCGTGATGTTCGCAAGCGGTATGACGAATATTCGAGACGTCATTCCTTTCCCGAGAACACCACATAGCGCAGAATTTTAAGGCTCTCAAGACAATTTCATGCTCAAGCAATCTCTCCAGCAGAAACTCCAGCAGAAACTATCGCCCCAGCAGATCCAGCTCATGAAGCTGCTGCAGGTGCCGACGGTGGAGCTAGAGGCGCGCATTAAGGAGGAGCTTGAGGCCAACCCCGCTTTGGATGAGGGCCGAGACGAGGAGGACGAGTATGAGCAGGCCGAAAAGGGATTGGATGAGGGAACTGAAACCCGCGACGATTTTGACTATTCGGCCTACCTCGACGACGATACACCTCAATACAAGTACTCCGTCAACAACCACCCCGAACAGCAGGACCGTGACATCCCTTTTGGGGCCGGTGAGACCTTCGTCGAGCGATTGACGTCGCAACTTGGGTTGCGCAAGGTGACCGACCGTCAACGCATGCTTGCGGAGCACTTGATCGGAAACCTAGATGAGTCGGGGTACTTGCGGCGCGATTTGTACGCCGTCACCAACGATCTCGCTTTCTCTCAAGGCATTGAGGCATCAGAGGAAGAACTTGAAGTGGTGCTCGCGATTATCCAGGACCTTGAACCGCCAGGCATTGGAGCTCGAGATCTGCGAGAATGCCTTCTGTTGCAGTTGCGGAAGCGTGAAAACGCAAACCCGGCCACTGATTTGGCCATCCGTATCATTGAACTGCAGTTTGACGCATTTGCAAAAAAGCACTACAAGAAACTCATTGAGCGCCTCGACCTCGACGAGGATCAGCTGCGCGAGGCCATTGCTGAGATCACCCGCCTTAACCCCAAACCTGGCAATTCTTCTAGTGGATCATCCCGCGCACCACAACAAGTGGTGGCTGACTTTTCCATCGCTGTGGGCGATGATGAGCTTCGTCTTGAGATCAACGGCCGCAATGCACCGGAGCTCAAGATTCGGGGTGAGTACCGGGACCTTCTGGCTGGCTATGCTGCTTCGAAAACGAAGGACAAGTCCCAGCGCGACGCCCTGGTTTTTGTCAAGCAAAAAATCGACGCGGCCAAATGGTTCATCGACGCCATCAATCAGCGCCGGCACACGCTCACCATCACGATGCAGGCTATTATGAAGCTCCAGCGCGCCTACTTTTTAACGGGTGATGAAACCAAGCTTCGTCCAATGATTCTCAAAGATGTAGCTGAGATCATTGGCATGGATATTTCGACGGTTAGTCGTGTGGCTAACAGTAAGTATGTGCAAACGCCATATGGTACTTTTCTATTGAAAACTCTTTTCAGTGAATCGCTATCGACGGACTCCGGTGAGGAGGTTTCGACCCGCGAGGTAAAAAAGATTCTTCAAGGCGCTATAGATGCTGAGGACAAAGGCAAACCGCTGACGGACGAAAAACTACGGAATGTACTGCGCGAGAAGGGCTATAAAATTGCGCGCCGCACCGTTGCCAAGTACCGTGAACAGTTGGGCCGACCGGTCGCTCGTTTGCGTAAGGAAATTTGATGACGGTCCTTGCAAAAATCATTTCGTGGGTCTTTCACCCACTGTGGGTCCCACTGTACTTGTTCTTGTATCTGATCAGCGTGGATCCCTACCTCGGGATGCAGCCGGCTGTGACGTTGTATGTAGGGGTTGTGCTGGTAGTGAGTATTCTGGCCACGGTTTTGTCCCTGCTGATGTTGCGCCGCTCCAGGGGTATTTCAGATTTGGAGGTGAGCGTTCGAAGCGAGCGATTTGTACCATTTTTTATTGTGTTGATTTATCAGGCCATGGTGCTGTGGACGATTCACGGTGCAGAGGCGTACATCCCTGTGGGTTGGTTTGCTCTATTTCAAGGCCAATTAATTCTCCTGACTATCGCACTGTTGATCACCATAAAGTTCAAGGCCAGCATGCATTTGATGGGCCAAGGCGGCGCTTTGGCGGCTCTCGCCTTTTTCAATGCTCAACATAGCCTTGGACTTGATATGCTTTTGCCGGTAGGATTCATCGGCGCCGGCCTCGTGGGTTGGGCGCGTTCAAAGCAAGGCGTCCACACGCTTCCAGAGCTGGCGGTTGGCTTCGCCCTCGGCTTGTTTGGCCTGACCGAACTGCTTGGGGCTTTGATGTGAGCAGGAGCAAGGGCAGGCCCAAATCACTTCAGTGATTTCTGCCATCGCCAGGCGTCCTCTAGTGCCTGGTCGAGCGAGCGCTTGGTGCGCCAGTTTAGAATTTTGGCGGCTTTGTCAGCCGTGGCGTATACCGCGACGACGTCGCCGGCTCTACGGGGGCCGAAGCGGTGAGGGACCGTTGTCCCGGTGGCCGTTTCAAAACTGCGAATAACCTCCAAGACTGAGTGCCCGTCGCCTGAGCCGAGATTGAAAACGTCCAAGTCCCCTGGCTTGCGTTCGAGATGCTGCAGGGCCGCGACGTGGGCCTCGGCTAAGTCGCACACGTGGAGATAGTCGCGGACACAAGTTCCGTCAGCCGTGGGGTAATCGTTGCCGAAAACGACCAATTCGGAGCGCAGCCCG
Organism: Flavobacteriales bacterium; assembly: GCA_029242765.1. Lineage (GTDB taxonomy): Bacteria > Bacteroidota > Bacteroidia > Flavobacteriales_D > Sanyastnellaceae > UBA8752. Next base: position 9,092 of record JAQWTJ010000011.1, read on the forward strand.
GCTGCCGCTTGGGTGAGGTAGGGTACAAGATTGGCCGGGGTGCCCAAGGGCAGCTCACCGATCTGGGCACTGGGATGCGCACCGATGGGATTGAAATAGCGAAGCAAGACCACTCCAAAGGCAGGCGAGGACGAGCCGTGGTTGGCCGATTGCGCTGCGGCGTGAGCGTACCGAAGCAACTGCTCGCCCGCTTGCTTGGTGTAGCCGTAGGGCGAGGTGGCGTCCTGCATCGGCGCACTTTCATCAACGGGCAATGAGCTTGGCTCACCGTACACTGTGCAAGAGCTGGAGAACACCACATGAGCCACCCGATGAAGGCGAAGTGCTTCGACCCAGCGCGCCATGGCTCCGAGGTTGTTGGCGAAGTACTTTTCTGGCGAAGAAACGCTCTCGCCCACCGACTTGTCCGCTGCAAAATGAATGGCACCGTGTAGCGGGGTGTCAAACAACGCGGCCAGCGCCTGGACATCACCACAATCGGCAGCATAATATTCAAGTGGGGCACCGCAAATCCCTCCCAGACGCTCGAGCACGTCGGCGTTTGAGTTTCGCAAGTCGTCCACAATTACGGGCGTGTACCCCGCTTCGTGCAGGGCGACCACTGTGTGCGAACCGATGTATCCTAAGCCCCCTGTGACGGCAATTCGTTTGCGATTCATGCTTGCGAAAATGGGTCAGAAAAGTGAGCCAGGAAAGCAAGTCGGCGAAGGAAACCTTTCGAGGTGCTTCGCGTATACGCGCATGTGTCAAGTCCATTGTTCGACCTTTCGTATTTACACCAAGTGTTCCAAGGGAACGACCGCATGGTTGATTTGATCCTTGGGCTCTTCCGTGCACAGATTCCAGGGTACCTCAAGCAGATGGAATCTCGCTTTGAGAAAGGGGATTGGCATACACTGCATCCGCTGGCGCATAAGGCCAAATCAGGACTGTCCATGCTGGGCATGCAGCCGCTCTACGAAATTTTTGTAGAAATTGAATCGCGCTCCCGGCACGGGTCGAGTGGGGAAGGGCTGGAGCCGCTATTGATCGCGGCGCGTGCCTTGCTCGATGCCTCGCTCGTAGAACTCGACAAAGAACTTTAAGGTCTTCACAGGTGAAGATTGAGCGCGCTTGACTGCCGTCTCGTGCGTAGTTTTGAGCCATGCCCCATGGCTTAAGTTCAAGCGATATCAAGACGTTGCGCCTGCTCGGGATCACCGAGGAAATGGTGTCAGGCCAATTGGCCCAGCTGCACGGCCCAAAATTTGAAGTTCGAATCGAAGAAGCGTGCACCATTGGGCGAGGCGTGGTCGTGCTTGAAGGCGCACTGAAAGAGGATGCAGAACTTGGTTTTGAGGCTCTGAATCCGGACGATACTGTCCGATTCATCCCGTCTTCGGGTGCGGCCAGCCGGATGTTTTCCGGTTTGGACAATTCGAATTCAGAGGTTTACAAGGCATTCCTCAGTGAAGCTCATCGCTTGCCCTTCTTCGCGGCTTTGCCCGACCCACTGCGACTGCTCGAGGCGGTCTTGGGCGAGTGGAATTGGCCTGCACTTCCCAAAGGCGCCATCCCATTCCACGCCGGTCCCAAGGGCGCTCCGCCTCACACGGCATTTGAAGATCAACTTTTCGCTTGGTCGGTGACGATGCCCGGCTCTGAATTGGCTTTCAGTTTGCCTGATTACAAAGACAATCCGCCCTGGTTTCAAGCTCTCAATGCGGCCGCAACAAAATGCGGTGTGCCGGTTCAATTTGGGATTCAAGGCCCCCACACGAAAACGATTTGTTTGGACTTGCGCGGTGAACTGTTCCTTGATGCTGACGGTAATCCGCTGTTGCGTCCAGGCGGTCACGGTGCGTTGATTCACAATGTCAATGCGCTGGAGCAAGAGTTGGTTTCAGTGGTGAACATTGACAATGTTCTGCCGGTGAGTCGGCAAGAGGTGTCCACGCATTCGCGCCAATTGTTGTTGGGCTTAGCGGGCCATTTGCGGCAGCAGCTTGAAGAGGCCGTACGAGATCTGGAGCAGGGGCGGGTTGAAAAGGCGCAAGCCTGGCTCAAATTGGGGTTCACACACCCTGATGCACCTCCATATAAGTCCCCAGCTGAACTGCTGGTCGCTTTGAATCGCCCGTTCCGTGTGGTGGGCGTGGTGCGCAATGAAGGACAGCCCGGTGGCGGTCCCTTTTGGGTGCGCGATGCAATGGGACGCGTTTCTCCTCAAATCGTTGAACAGGCGGAATGGCCTGCCGACGACCCCCGGTTTGAGAATTTGTTGGAAGCAGCGACGCATTTCAACCCCGTGGATATGGTGTTGTGCCCAGGCGGCTACAATCTGCTTGAATGGACGGACCCTCGGAGAGCGATGCGGGTCAGCAAACAGCACGATGGAAAGCCGCTTATTGGTTTGGAACTCCCCGGGCTGTGGAACGGGGCCATGGGGGCGTGGAACACGCTGATGGTTGAAGTGCCCGCGGCCACTTTTGCTCCGGTGAAGCAGCTGCTCGATTTGCTTGACAGCCGTCATCAGAGCTGAGCGCCTTCGCACCTCGTACTTCGCCGAGGATTGCGCACAAAAAAAACGGAGGCCACTGGGGCCTCCGTTTCGTTGTTTTTTGATTATTAGTCGGAAGGAATCCGAGCTATCGCAATAGTCTTACTTCTTGACCACCTGCATCGTCACGATATCGCGACCGTTGACTACACGTACAGCGTAGATGCCTTGCACCATGCTCAAGTCACTCATTTTAACGCGAGCTCCTTTTGCATTAGCGGCCAATGATACAGCGTAGTGCACATTTCCGCGGGTGTCAATCAACTCGAGTGTTGCTCCTTGAGCAATTTCACCGTTCACGACGATGTTCAACTCAGAACCGAAAGGCACAGGGTAGGCTTCAACTGTGGTCACCTTGCCGTAGTTGTCAGCAGACTCAAGATTGGCAAGAGCTACGTGCACACCAGCGGCGAACGTCAAGGTTACAGGCTGCACCTGTCCGTTGATGTACGTCGTGTTGTTGAGGTCCTCTGTATTCACAGAAACGTAACAAGCTAAACGAGCATTGTCGCTGCAGTCGACACGCAAGAAGAACTTCATGCCGACGCGGGTGTTTATATCGCAAAGTGGGATGCGCAACACGCCGTTTGAAGCGTTTTCAGAAGTGAACGTGCCTTCACAGATCACAACGCTCTTTTCATTCATTATGGCGTAGTTGAACGTTTTGTTAGCTTCAACATACGGTGAAGCGATGGCAATCTCTGTGAGTTTGCCACGTGAGCAGGCCTTAAAGCCCTGAATGAACGTGTCGCCTTCGAATGCCATGACGCCCGTGGTGCCGGTTTGTGCATAATTGCACTCGCCCTCAGCGTTGATGTCAATCTGATCCGTAGACACGGCTGTTGTTCCACCGGTACCTGTGAAGTCGCTGTCTGTATTGTAGTCGAATGAAACGATATCTACACCGAATGAGATGTTTGAATTCTCATCGTTGCCGTTGACCACAAGCGGTCCCACGAAGCTGTTGCTCGTAGTTGTGGCGTCGAAAATCACTTTGACATCTGCATCCGCTCCCACTTTGATAGACATTTGTGTGCTATGCGCCGTGTGGATATTCAGGTCCTCGATTGTGAGGCGGTCTTCGGCCGTGTATTGGCCTTCATAGAGGAAGCGCTCAGCAACGACGTTTCCTGCTTCGTCCAGAATTTCGCACCGTACTGGGCTGTTTCCTGTGAACTCGACAGTGGCATCGATTCTGATTGACTTGATCAGACCTTTCTCGCAAACGGGGAAAGACTGTGTAAGAGATCCGTTCTGGACGGAAATCGTTGTGTTCTTATTGTGCTGTTGCGTCGAACATTCGTCGCTGTTAGCTGCAACAGATGTAGGAATAAGAAGGGCTGCGATAATCGCAATTGAGGGTATATTGAATTGAATCATGATGATTGTGTTGATGGATTCGTCGTCCCTTTACTCCCTGAACTGCGGACTTGTTTCGAAAAAACGAAGATTTCTTTCACAGAATCCCTCAAACAATTGAATATTAGGGAATTAACTTTCCATAAAAATCATCAGATTTTCTCGGATTCGCCAGTTTCCCTGCAGGGTCAAGCCTGCAGATCTAGGAATTGGGCCCTTTCAGGGTACTCGTCGTCGTGGTAATTGCTGCCCGTGACGATGGTTTGACCGGCACACCAAGTGTTTAGCAGTCGCTTGTACCAATCCACGCCTGCCCGGTCGAGGTGGCTGACTGGCTCGTCAAGGACGAGCAGACCGGCACGCGTTCCAAGGGCAATGGACAGCTCGAGCCGCTGCCGCATGCCCGAGCTTAGTTCTCCAACCAACTTGTGGCCGTGGCCCGAAAGAAGGGCCGCGTCCAGGACGCTGGCCGCGTCAAGGCCAGTCTTGAATCCGCGAAATCGTGCGTGGAACTCGAGTTGTTCCAGCGCGGAAAGGTCCTCGATTAGATGCTGGTCCGGTGCGCTGTAGGCTATCAAGCCCAGCAATTGTTCTGGAGAGATTGCACCGCTTTCTCCATCTGAACCCTGGTCTGATGTTGACGTCGTTGTGTGAACTGTTCCGTAAACGGCTCCTTCACTGGCCCGATCTAGGCCGCATATAAGTCGCAGTATGGAGGACTTTCCGCTGCCGTTGCCCCCGCGCACAACCAAACGCCCACCGGCTTCCAACTTGAATGAGACGTCGCGTAAAATCCAGACCCGCCCATAGCGTTTGCCCAGTCCTTCGACTGATAGCGCGATTGGCGATTGGTCCTGCGTCATAGAAGCCATAGAAGAGCTATACCAAATAAATACGTGCGGATACGGTTACAAGGGGCCGCGAACAATGCCCTTGTCCGAGGCGCGGATGAAGGATAGAATGGTCTCCTTGGCCTCGCTTTTAGGAAGTTCGAGTTCTGCGATTTTCAAAGCCTGCGACATATTTCCGTTGTGAACGTACAAGGTGCGGTAGATGTCCTCCACCGTTCGGACGAATGTCTCTTCAAACCCTCGACGCCTGAGTCCTATCGCGTTGACACCTATATATGAGAGGGGCTCGCGCGCCACCTTCACATACGGCGGTACATTTTTTCGCACCAGCGAGCCTCCGCCGACAAAGACGTGCGCTCCGATGGTTACGAACTGTTGAATGGCTACCACGCCCTCGATGACGACCCAGTCCTCAATGGTGACATGGCCTGCTATGTTGGCACAATTGGCAATCACGCAGTGGTCCCCGACGAACGCGTCATGCGCCACGTGGGTGTAGGCCATCAAAAGGCAATGCGAACCGACTTTTGATTTCATGCGGTCCACCGTGCCGCGGTTGATTGTGCAGAATTCCCGAATGGTGGTGTCATCACCGATTTCCGCCGTCGTGGGTTCGCCCTGATATTTCAAATCTTGGGGGACACCCCCAATCACCGCCCCAGGAAAAATTCGGCAACGATTGCCAATGCGGCTTCCGTCCATAATGACGGCGTTTGGACCGATCCACGTGTCTCCGCCGATCACCACGTCGGCAGCCACCGTAGTAAAAGGCCCGATGGTTACGCCGCTTCCGATCTGTGCGTCAGGGTGCACCACCGCGTGTTCAGAAATGCCGTCGATCATGCCTTCTCCGTTTCGAGGTGACGATCCCGCACAATCTGTGCGAGAAGCTCGGCTTCACTCACCAAGTGCTGGCCAACGTAGGCCTTGCCCACCATGTGGACAATGCCTCTTCGAATGGGCGAGGCGAGCACCAATTTGAACAAGATTGTATCACCCGGAATGACCTTGCGCTTGAATCGCACCTTGTCGATCTTCATGAAATAGGTCGACCAGTTCTCGGGGTCGTCCACACCGCTCAAGGCGAAGACGCCGCCCACTTGTGCCATGGCTTCAACTTGCAGTACGCCGGGCATCACCGGATTGCCCGGAAAGTGGCCCTGGAAGTATGGCTCGTTCATCGTCACGTTTTTCACTCCGACTATGCTGGTTTCTGACTGCTCGATGATGCGGTCCACCATCAAGAAAGGGTAGCGGTGGGGCAGCAGTCTCTCAATATCTAGGATGTCAAGCGTCGGCTTAGCCCCAGGATCGTAGATCGGAACCGCTGTGGCTGAAGTGATTTTTCGTTTCAACAGTTGGGCAAAAGCCACATTGTGCGTGTGTCCTGGTCGTGCGGCAAGAATGTGGCCGCGAATGAACCGCCCGGTCAAGGCGAGATCGCCAATGATGTCTAGCAGCTTGTGGCGAGCCGGCTCGTTTTCGAATTGCAGCTGAGTGTTGTTCAACACTCCGATTTTCCCCTGTTCAATCTCCAAGGTCTTCTTGCCGGTGAGTTGGGCCAATTCATCCAGCTCAGTTTGCGAATACTCCCGTTCGGCAAGGACGATTGCATTGGCCATATCTCCCCCTTTGATTAGCCCCGACTCCATCAAGGACTTCACTTCTTTAAGGAATACAAAGGTGCGTGAGCGAGAAATATCGGGGATGAATTGACCTAAATGGTACATCGTGGCGTGCTGTGTGCCTAGTACCGGGCTCTCGTAGTCGACCATGACGGTGATGCGGAATTCCCCATTTGAAGGCACGGCCATCATCTCGGCGTCGTTTTTTCCCTCGAGGGTAAAGTTCTCCGAAATGTCGAAAAATCGGCGGTCGGCCGTTTGCTCTTCGTAGCCCACCTGCTCGAAGTGTGCAACGAAGGGCCATGAACTGCCGTCGAGGATCGGCACCTCTGGCCCGTCGAGTTCGATGGTGGCGTTGTCAATATTACAGCCGTACAGGGCGGCCAGTACGTGTTCTGTTGTGTGAATCTTGACGCCTGCTTTCTCCAAGGTGGTTCCACGTTCGGTCGAGGTCACCAATGATGCGTCAGCCGGCACGATGGGCTTTCCTTTCAAGTCCACTCGTTTGAATACGTAGCCCTGATTTTCAGGAGCAGGCCGCACAGTCAACTTTGCGGATTTACCCGTGTGCAAGCCGATGCCCTCAACACTCACAGCCTCTTTCAATGTCCGCTGCGGGACGCTCATGGGGAAGTCAGTTCTCATGATTTCAGTTGTTTGTCAGGTTGGTTGCTTCAGCTTCAGGGCTTACAGCATCAATCCTCAAATGGAGAGAGGCCAATTCGGCTTCGAGTTTCCTTACGGCCAATTGAATGCGTTGATGCTTGCGGATTGGAATGGCGGGGTTGCCTTGAACAATTTGACCGGACTCAAGAATGCTAGCACTCACGCCGCTTTTTGCCGCGATCTTGGTGCGGTCCGCCACTTTGATATGGCCTCCGATGCCAACTTGTCCGCCAATCATGCAATGCGTTCCCACTTTTGCAGAGCCTGCAATACCGGTCTGTGCTGCTATCACGGTGTGGTCGCCTATGGTGACATTGTGCCCCACCTGGATGAGGTTGTCGAGTTTAACTCCCTCGCCCAAAACCGTTGAGCCAAGCGTTGCGCGGTCAATGGTTGTGCCGGCGCCCACCTCGCAGCGGTCGCCAATCACGACATTGCCCAGCTGCGGAACTTTCGTGTAGCCACCATCAGCCGGTGCAAATCCGAAGCCGTCGGCACCAACAATGGCTCCAGCCTGCAAAATGCAATCCTTTCCGATGACGCAGCGCTTTGCTATGACTACGCCCGACCCCAATTTCGTCCCATCTCCGATGACCACTCCGGCCTCCACCACGGCCAGCGGTCCAATGCGTACGTTTTTCCCGACTTGTGCGCTTTCATCCACAAATGCCGATGGATGCACCATGCTCGCAGACTCTCCTGAATCATCATCGGCGCCCCCTTCAGAGCCAAACTTGGCCATCAGCAAGGCCATAGCTTCATAAGGATTCCCCACGCGCAACAAGGCCGTAGTCTTAGGCGTTGGGCGGCTCGCAACAAATTCGTCGCTCACCAGCACGGCTGATGCCGAGGTGGTGTAGATGAATTCTTCGTAGGCGGGATTGGCCAGAAATGTCAATTGGCCTGCAACGGCTTCTTCAATCCCTGCAAAACTGCTAAGGGTCAGTTGCCCGTCGCCCTCAACACGGCCTTTGAGCCATTGGGCCAATTCAGCTACAGTCTGCTCCATCACGTCAAAAGTACGACACGGCTGCGGCTCAGCGTGACTCTGTCGTCAGCACGGCTTGAACTGCCGATAGGTATTCCTTAAAAGAGACGTCGCAACCCGCTGTTGCGTCTCCAACCTTTTGAAGGAGAACCCAGCGAATTTTTCCGCCCCGGCTCTTCTTGTCGTGCTCCATGGTGGCCCACAATTCGGCTGCAAATTCTTTCACGCCTTGGGCTTCAATGGTGCTCAACACGTTGGCAGGGCAGGGAACGGCCTTGGTCAAATGTGCAGCTTCTTGGCGCAACTCCTCAGCAACGAGGTCATTCTTATCCCACGTTCCAGCCTTGTTGCCGGCTCGTTCCACGGCATCGGCCGATAAATGAAGCGCTACGCACATGCCCCAAGCCACGGCTTCACCGTGGGTCAAGTCGCCGTGTGCCCAGTCGCGACTCATGGCCCACGACTCCAGCGCGTGCCCGGCCGTATGTCCAAAATTTAGCACCGCCCGCCCGCCACGAGTCTTCTGTTCCAAGGGATCTTCCCGGACGATCGCCATTTTGACCCCAGCCGAAGCAGCAACCGAAGCCAGCAGCGATTCCATGCCTGGCCCGTCTTTCGGCCCTGCCCAACGGCGGGTCACCTCCAATGCAGGTGCACCGCTTATAAGGAAGTGTTTCTGGTGTTCGGCATACCCTGATCGAATAGACCTATCGTCGAGGGTCGCCGTGAAATTGGCACACACACTCACGCCCACCGGGGCACAGAACGCGCCCACCCGGTTCTTTGCTCCCGCCATATTAATCCCCGTCTTGCCTCCAACCGCAGCATCTACCATCGCAAGCAAGGTCGTGGGCACCAGCCAGCACGGCACCCCGCGCATAAACGTCCCCGCTACAAAGCCCACCAAGTCCGTCACCGCTCCTCCTCCCAAAGCGATCACCAAACTTGACCGGTCCACGCCCACCTCTTCAAAGCCCTGCCACAAGGCGTGGGCGTGCTCAATGCTCTTGACGCCTTCGCCGTCATCGCCCAGTACGAACGGGTGGGCCGACTCCGGAATGACGTGGGCAATCAAGGGCAAGGCGCACTTTTCCGTTGTCCGGTCCATCACCACCACCACTTGGCTCGGCTTCTTTTCGGTCATGTACTTATCCAGAGCATCAAACTCCGGATCTTCATGGATGGGGTGATCTAAATTCATAATTTCAGGTTGAAAGAAGAAGGGACGGAAAAAAAGGTGAGCGACCCGGGGCCTGCTCACCTTTTTTTGTTGTGGTACCACCTGGATTCGAACCAGGGACACATGGATTTTCAATCCATTGCTCTACCACCTGAGCTATGGTACCCATTCTTGGGGCGGCGAAGGTACGTACATCTTATCTAATTAATCCCAATTTTTGCGACCGCCTGAGCGGCTGTTGGCTTGCTCATACTTCGCATTGTTTTTTTTGTCTTGGGTAGAAATTTCCGACTAGGCTCCGTCATTTATAAGACGCCCCTGTGCACGATGTAATAATCGACAAAAGCATATAATCCATAGACATAAATGTGTTACATCAATTTGTAGACGTTATCGATTGTACGCGTTTCCCGTCTTATATTCGTAGCCGTCCCTCGGGATTACCAAAATCGCGTTTAACCAAACCGCTTGAAATGATGTCAAAGTTTTACAGCTTCCTTGCTGCTTTCCTTATCTCCTGCGCCCCTATTGTGGCCCAGCAGCAAATCTCAGTTAATGCCGCTCCGGCTCCGGAGGGCTACGATCTCCGGGTTGATACCGTCTCTTCAGATATTGGCCCGTTGGCCGGTGCCTTGGGAACCACGGATATGACAGGCTTGGCCTGTTACCGGATTTATGTCGTAATGGTCAACGAGGCCGACTTCTTATCCTCGATATCCGGTGATATACTCAACCCGACTTACGTGAACACATCGACGTCGTTCTATCAGCAGGCGGCCTTTGGTGGATTGACCGCCTCGTTTGTGAACCCGGCGCTGTTTATGTTCTACCCGGACTTGGAGTATGACAGCTATGTAACCATCGGCTT
>JAQWTJ010000020.1 GCA_029242765.1 Flavobacteriales bacterium
ATCACCGGCTGGTCTGAACTCATCACAACCTCTTCAAAATTCTCTGCATTGATCTCAATAGCCATGGCTAGATATTTTTAAATGTGTTCCAAAGGTAGGATAGGCACGCTGTGCAATCGATGCAGAAGACCCTCGTGTTTGCCAATTTTTTCACCAGTGCACCCGGGATTACACAAGGCCCTGTGCCCATCAGTGCATTTGGATCTTCCAGTCCACCCCATCAAGTGCATCCAACCCGGCCACCAAGGCCTTGTCTAGGGCTACTTTCGTGTGCCGAGCAGGCATCTCTAGCCCTTTGCCTTCTTCGAAGATTTCAAAGGTGAGGCCCGTATTCCCGGGGTGGGCTTCCACCAAATCGGCCACAGCTCGGCCCAGATCTTCGTCGAGCCGCTCCAGATCCAGTAGGATTCTCAATCGACGGGCGAACTTTTCTTTCACGTCCGTCAGCAACTCCACAAGCGTGATCTTGAATTCCATCCCTCCCCGAAAGCGGTTTTCCTGCACTTGCCCCTTGATGTATAGGAACCAGCCCTCAACCAGATGTTCGCGAAATTTGACGTAATCATCTCCGAAGATCATAAATCGATGACTGCCGCTGTAGTCTTCAAGGGTGACCGTTCCATAGGGCTTGCCGGTTTTTGTCATGCGGTGCTCCGAGGCAGTGACCATGCCGCCAAGGGCAATTATGCGCCCTCCTTGGTCGTCCATGTCTTCAAGATTTGACAAACCGCCCTGGGTGCAAAAGGCGTCCATTTCAATCTGAAACTCGTCCAGTGGATGGCCGGATAGATAGACGCCAACCACCGACTTTTCGCGGTGAAGTTTGTCGAATATCGGCCACTCCTCACAGTCCGGAACAAGCGGCTCGGGAATGTCGCCGGCTGAGTCATCGTGGCCACCAAAGAGAGAGGCCTGTGAGGAGTTCAGGCTTTCCTGCATCGCCGCACCGTAGCGCAGGGCGAGCTCGATTACCGTTCGCCCCTTGATGTCAGGCGCGAAACACTGGGCCCTCAAGATGGGCGTTTGCAAGTCGTCAAAGCCGCCGCCTTGGGCGAGTGATTCAAACACGCGCTTGTTGCAGTCCTTGAGCGATACGCGCTGGGCGAAGTCAAAAATACTGCGGTACAACGCCGGCCCCTTCTCGGTCTGTCGTGAAGCGATAATACTCTGCACAGCCCCCTCGCCTACCCCGCTCATAGCTCCGAGTCCGAATCGGATAGCGCCCTTAGAATTTACTGAGAACTTGTACTCTGACTCATCGACGCTTGGCCCCAGAACGGGCGTGCCCATACGTTTGCATTCTTCCATAAAGAAGGTCACCTTCGACAGGTCGCTCATGTTGTTCGACAGCACAGCGGCCATAAATTCAGCGGGGTAATTGGCCTTCAAAAAAGCGGTTTGGTAGGCAATCCACGCGTAGCAGGTTGAATGCGACTTGTTGAATGCGTACGAAGCGAAGGCCTCCCAATCCTTCCAGATTTTCTCAAGTGTTGAAGCGTTGTGGCCGTTCTCTTGGCCCCCAGCCATAAATTTCGGTTTCATCTGTGCGATGAGGTCGGCCTTCTTTTTCCCCATGGCCTTCCGCAAATTGTCGGCTTCGCCCTTGGTGAAATTGGCAAGCTTTTGGCTCAAGAGCATGACCTGCTCTTGGTACACGGTGATACCATACGTTTCGCTCAGGTATTCCTCACAGGCGTCTAAATCGTAAAAGACGGCTTCTTTGCCGTGCTTGCGCCGAACAAACGACGGGATGTACTCCAGCGGCCCGGGCCGGTACAAGGCGTTCATGGCGATCAAGTCGGCAAACGATGTTGGTGCGAGGTCCTTCAGGTAGCGCTGCATACCGGCCGACTCGTATTGGAAGATGCCTACCGTTTCAGCCCGTTGAAACAGTTCGTACGTTTTGGTGTCGTCCAGCGGAAAGCTGTCCGGATCGAGTTCGATGCCGTGGCGCATTTTCACAATTCGCACCGCGTCCTTGATGATGGTCAGTGTGCGCAGGCCCAAAAAATCCATCTTGAGCAGGCCGGCGTCTTCGGCAACCGAGTTGTCAAACTGGGTGCAGGCCATCGACGAGTCTTTCGCCGTGGCGATGGGCACGTAGTCGGTGATGTCCCCTGGGGTGATGATGACACCGCAAGCGTGGATGCCCGTGTTGCGTAACGACCCCTCGATTACACGGGCCTTGCGCACAACGTCTCCCTCGAGCCCCTTGCTGGCGTGGATGGCTTTGATGGCGTTCGCCATATCGAGCCCTTCTTGTCCTCTAAGCCTGACTTTCAGCTCTTTATCCGAGAGTTTGAAGAGCTTGGCCAATTTAATGTCCGGCATCTGCTTGGCTACCCGGTCGGCATCGGCCAGCGGCAGCTCTAGAACGCGTGCCGTATCGCGCAGTGCACTTTTTGCGGCCATCGACCCGTAGGTGATGATCTGCGCAACCTTGTCCGCACCGTATTTGCCTATAACGTAGTCAATCACCCGCTGCCGTCCTTCGTCGTCGAAGTCGATGTCGATATCGGGCATCGATACCCGGTCGGGGTTCAGGAATCGCTCAAAGAGCAAATCGTATTTGATCGGGTCGATGTTGGTGATCCAAGTGCAATAGGCCACAACCGACCCGGCGGCTGAGCCCCGTCCAGGGCCCACGCTCACGCCCATTTTGCGCGCCTCGGCAATGAAGTCCCAAACGATGAGGAAGTAACCCGGATAACCCGTGTTTTTGATGGTGGCCAGTTCGAAGTCTATGCGGTCACGAATCTCATCTGTGATTTCACCGTAGCGCTTCTGGGCCCCCTCATAGGTGAGATGGTGCAGGAAGGCATTCTCTCCTCGTTTCCCGCCGTCTTGAGCGTCTTGTGGATCCACAAACTCGGCCGGGATGTCAAACGCCGGCAACAACACGTCCCGTTCGAGCGTGTACGGTTCGCACGACTTTACGATTTCGTCCACCGCAGTGAAAGCCTCTGGCAAATCACTAAACAAGGCGTGCATCTCTTCTGGCGACTTGAGGTAGAAGCTGTCGTTGGGCAGGCCGTAGCGGAATTCGCGTGAACGCCGGCCGAGGTAGCGTTTCGGTTGGCTCACATTGGCCGCGTCCTTGACGCAGAGCAAGATATCCTGGGCGTCGGCTTCGTCTTTTGTCGTGTAGAAACTGTTGTTCGCGGCGATGTACTTTACGTTGTGCGCTGCACACATCTTGAGCAAAAAGGCGTTCGCCACGTCTTCTTCTTCAAGGCCGTGCCGGTTGATTTCGGCGTAGAAATTCTCTCCGAAATGCGTCTTCCACCACACGAACGCCTCCTCAGCCTGCCGGTCGCCAACGTTCAATAGCAGGTCGGGCACCTCGCTGAATACGTCGCCGGTGGTCGCAATCAAGTCCTCTTTATAGGTGAGCAGCAATTTGCGGTCGATGCGCGGGACGTAATAGAAGCCCTCGGTGAATGCAATCGAGGACAGCTTGATGAGGTTGTGATAGCCCTTCCGATTCTTTGCCAAGAGCACTACAGGGTGGCCGTTGTCCTTGTGCGAGCGGTCCTTGAGGTCCTTGCAGAGGTTCAGCTCGACGCCAACAATGGGCAGGATACCGGCCTTGAGCGCTGCGCGCACAAAATGAAAGGCCCCCATCATGTTGCCGTTGTCCGTGATGGCCAATGCGGGCATGCCCAGTTCGACGGCTCGGTCCACCAGCGCTTGAATGCTTGATGTGGACTGCAGCACGCTGAACTGGCTGTGCACGTGCAGATGCGTGAAAGGCACGTCGGATTGAGGGGCTGAAGGCGCGGCGGCTCCCGAAGCCTGAACGGCAGACGGTGTGGCCGTAGAAGTTGCGGCTCTCGCCTCTTCAAAGTTGGCCGCCTCGAGTTGAGGCGCTTCGTAATGAACGCTGTCCCCGGAGGGCAGCCCGTCCCGTTGAATCACCCCGCGCTGGAGCAAGGCGAAAAAGCAGCGCGCCGTGGCCTCCGTGTCGTAGGCGGCGTCGTGCCCGTCTTCAAAGCCCTTTCCGAAGAGTTTGTGGTGCAGCTCACTGAGTGTGGGCCACTTGAATTTTCCGCCGCGTCCGCCAGGCAGCGCACAAAACTTGGTCCCTTCGCTCTTCGAGTCGATCGTTTCAATCCCGGTGAGCCCCTCAACGGGAAGGCCGAGCCGGTGGAGCTCTGCCCCTACGATGCTCACGTCAAACTTGACGTTGTGCCCCATCACGAATTGAGCGCGCGCGAGGTCCACCATAAATTGGTCCACCACCTCAGCCAAGGGTTGCCCATCCCGAGCAGCGCGCTCGGTCGTGATGCCGTGCACCTTTGCCGCGTTAAATGGGATGCTGAACCCGTCGGGGCGCACGATGTGGTTTCCGCGTGAAACAAGCGCACCTTCGGGGCTGTGAAGTTGCCATGCCAATTGAACTAGCCGAGGCCAATTCTCAGAATCGGTTAACGGCGCCTTCCAATCACGCGGGAGCCCCGTTGTCTCGGTATCGTAGATGAGAATCATAGCGAGGTGCAATGTCGCGCGGAGAACGCAAAAAAATTGGCATTGTGAATGCTATCTTGAAAAGAAATGGGGTACATTTGCGCTCCATTTTCTGAATCAACAACTGGGTTTCGGACCCTTTTAAAACGTTTTTCCATGGCTACAAAACTTCGCCTACAACGTCACGGCAAGAAGGGCAAACCCTTCTATCACCTCGTAGCAGCAGACGAGCGCGCTAAGCGCGACGGTCGCTACATCGAGCGCATCGGCAGCTACAATCCAAACACCAACCCTGCTACAATCGAGATCATTCATGATCGTGCATTGTACTGGCTACAAGTTGGAGCACAACCCACGGACACAGCTCGTGCCATCCTCAAGTATAAGGGTATTGTGTACCACAACCACCTTTTGAACGGTGTGCGTAAGGGCGCGCTGACTGAGGCTGAGGCGCAACAGAAGTTTGAAATCTGGCTCAATGAGAAGCAAGGCAAGATCGACCTGAAGGTGAAGGCGCTAGACGTTGCCGCTGATAAGTTGACGGCTGCTGGATTGGACAAGGAGAAGGCGGTGAACGCCGCACGCGCAAAGGATCTTGCTGCTAGGCAAGCTGACCTTGCCGCTGAAGCTGCCGCCGCATCGGAAGCCGCACTTGCTGCTGCTGAAGAAGCGCCTGCTGCTGAAGAAGCGCCTGCTGCTGAGGAAGCGCCTGCTGCTGAGGAAGCGCCTGCTGCTGAGGAAGCGCCTGCTGCTGAGGAAGCGCCTGCTGCTGAGGAAGCGCCTGCTGCTGAGGAAGCGCCTGATGCGAAAGCTGAAGAAGCCGACG
>JAQWTJ010000027.1 GCA_029242765.1 Flavobacteriales bacterium
GCCACGATGTGGACAACGTACAAGGGATGCGGCTGTACGACGCATTGAAGTCATAACACCTGGTCCAATAATCGGCCAAGGCATCGGTGACGGCAATCCGATGGTCAGCCCGCAAAACGGCTTGCCGCTCTAAGGGCTCGATGCGGTCGGCAATGTGACGAGAGTAAATATTGTACTCGC
This sequence comes from Flavobacteriales bacterium, assembly GCA_029242765.1. Classification (GTDB taxonomy): domain Bacteria; phylum Bacteroidota; class Bacteroidia; order Flavobacteriales_D; family Sanyastnellaceae; genus UBA8752. Next base: position 181 of record JAQWTJ010000027.1, read on the forward strand.
GCTGCTCGGCTGCCATGGCCCCCCGTCCATCATACACCACCGATTTTACCAGTCCAATTTTCCTGAGATCCAAGGCCAACCGGGTCGCAAATGCTCCGCGACAAATCAACCGTCGACGCCTCGTGAACAACACGCACAGCGCCAATGGAATAACATGCCATCGCCACAAGAAATGGCGGCCTTGAAATGGCAAAGCACTCAACACGGCAGCCCCAGGAAAATCTCGACCGATCAATTTTCGTTGGGCCGACCAGAGTTTCATGGGCAGAATGGCCAACAGGCCCACATCGACGTCAAATTCCGCGTTCAGATGACGCACAACATCGACAACTTGGCTCCGGTATATGCCTGAATAGGACTCTCCAAACGTGAAGTATAGCAGTCTATTACGGCCCATCATCTCGACATTCAAATACGTCTGCAATCTAGCGCAACACCAAGACTTGGCCCGTGTGAGAGACGATGGCGCCCGCACCATCTTGGATGGTGATGTGGTAAGGGTAGAAGGCCTCGGGCAAGGGTTGGCCCTGGCGAGTGCCGTCCCACCCGTAGTCCGGATCGGTGGAGCGAAATAGAATATCACCCCAGCGCGAGTAGACGACAAGCTGGTAACTGTCAATGTCCGAAAAGCCCAGAACGGGGCGGAACATATTGTTGACGCCCGTCGGAACAATGGCGTTGGGCACCCAAACGACCGGGTCCTGGGTGAGACAAACAACGTTCGACCAAGCCGTCCAGCCCGATCCGGGGGCCGGTGCGGGGCTGGCGTCAAATTCTGATCGGATGACGTAGCAGAATTGGCCCGGCGTGTCAATCAAGTCGGTGACATCATCCTCGTAGCCAAAGACTGTGCCGTCCAGGGTGAGCAGCGACTCGAGGGTGCCATCAAGCTGTTCGCTGCGATAGAGCGTGTGTGCAATCGGGGCTGAAGCCCAACCCAAATACGGCGACCAATTCAGGTCGTTGGCCAGCTGCTCGGTCATCGCCGCACCGTCGAGGAAAACGGTGTGGGCGGTGGTCGTCGAAAGAATGGAGTCGCCGCAACTGTTGACAGCCTGCACATAGTACCGGTAGCTGCCGAGGCGGGCGTCGATGCCGCCGTCGTTGAAGGTGAAATCACCCCCGCCTAAAACCGCAAAGTTCACGTAATCGAAATCATCGTCGCCCGGGTCGCTGCGGTAGAGCTCATAGGCGATGGTGCCCGCACCGGTGGGGTCAGCCTCAACGCGAATGACTGCCGAAGTGTCAGACGTGATGCTCGCCTCGGTCAAAGTCGCCCACGTGGGACCAGTGGGGTAGATGAAATCCTGAGAGACGGCATTCGAATTCTGGCTGTAGGGGGCGTCAGCAGCAAAGGCCTCCACGCGGTAATGGTAGACGCTGTTGAAATTGGCCCCTTGGTGGTGAAATTGAAACTGATTTCCGGGGACCGACGCGAGCAGTTGCGTGGGGCCCAGCGAACCGTCGGGCAGCTCCTCGGTTGCGCGAATTTCGTAGCGGTCCACGCCGCCCTCCCAGTGCACCACAGGCGACCAAGAAAGAAGCGACTGGTCCGAGCATTCGGCGCCTTGCACCATGAGGAACAGCGAGGCGGCGCACATCGGCCCAGCTGCGCCAGGGTCAGGGGCACCGTCCACATAACACGAGTCGAAGGCCGCCACATTGTACGACTCCGGCGCAAGCCCGGCCGTTGAAAAAGCATTGGTCCACGACAATTCACCGTCTTCCAAAGTGGCCACCAACGACTGGAAACCCCCGGCACACAGGTACACAAGATAGCCCGCCGCATCGCTCGACACGCTCGGTTCCCAGGACAACGTGGCCAGACCCGTCAGAGAATCCACGTCCGTCGTTGCAATCACCGGCGGTGTCGGGTCGACCTCGTCCGCAAGAAAACTGCCCGCCGGGGCACTCAAATGATCGCAAGCCACCCCGCCCATGCCCGCATCGCCCGCCAAGCGAATTCGATAGTACACAAAATCCGCACAAACGTCCACTTCCAAGGACAAGGCCACGTTGCCCGGTTCATACAACACCGTGGCCACCTGCGACCACGACGCATCGGGCATCTGCTGCTCCACTATGAAATTCGCCCCTGCACCCGCCGGGGCATCAAAGGGATACGGCGAGTTCCAATCCAAATCCACCGTGCCCGGCACCAAGCCCGGCGCCACCTCCAAGTGCATGCCACAAATCGTATCCGAAGGCGAGGTCTCCGCGCCAAGGTCATCAGTCATCGTCACAGTGAAGCAGAAAGATTGAGTCGAAAAATTGACTGCACCACTGAGATTTGCCCCGGTCGTGAAAACAGCAGCCAAATCTTCCTGGAAAAATTGGCCAAAAGACGGCGACGCATCCAAAATCTGCACGTGATAGGCAAAAGGGGTCAACCCGGCCCAATCCCCCGCCGGATCGCTCACCCACGACAACTCCACAGCGCCCGCATCGTCCACCTGCGCACAAGTCAAGGCCGGAGCTGACTGCGCATCGATTGACGTCCATAACATCAACAGGACCGGGATCAGAAGAATTCTAAGAATGCAATGCATAGGCGCTGTACAAAAATGACGCGTCAAATACTCAAACGGTTGCGGCGCGACAATGTTTCTCAGTGTTCACCAATGAAAACTTGGAGAAGCCAATGCCGCACGCACCTGCTCAAACTCGGCGACCACATCGCGCACCACCTCCCCCGCGCTGGGGATGTCGTGGAGGCGGGCGGAAACTTGGCCGATTTCAAGCTCTCCTTCGAGCAAATCTCCCCCGCGCATGCCTTGTTTTGCTCGCCCCTTTCCAAGGATTTCTCGCAACTCCTCTACACCCGCCGATCGTGCTTCGGCCTCGGCTACGAGATGCGAAAATCCACCACTCACATTGTCCAGCATCCGCACCGGAGTCACGGATTTCAAGCGCAATTTGGTCGCGCCGGCTTGGGCCGCAAGCACGTGCGCCTTGAACTTGTCGTGGGCCGGGCACTCCTGGGTGGCCACAAAACGACTGCCCATCTGAACGCCAGCCGCCCCCAAGGCCATCGCAGCCATCATAGACCGGCCGCAAGAAATGCCACCGGCTGCCACCACTGGAACGTCCACCGCCGCCACAACTTCTGGCACAAGACACAAGGTGGTGGTTTCCTCACGCCCGTTGTGCCCCCCCGCCTCAAAGCCCTCGGCAATCACGGCATCAACACCGGCGGCTTGGGATTTTTCCGCAAAAACCGCACTCGAAATCACGTGCAACACCGTCACGCCATGTTCTTTTAAAAACGAGGTCCACTTCTTCGGGCTGCCCGCCGAGGTGATCACCACTGGAACACCCGCATCGACAATCGTCTGCATATGCTGTTCAGCGGCGGGGTATAACAAGGGGACATTCACCGCGAAACGGCCATCAAAGGCCTCTTGGACCGAAGCAATTTCTGCTCTGAGCTCTTCGGGATACATAGAGCCTGATCCCAAGGTGCCCAAGCCCCCGGCCCGCCCAACGGCCGTAACCAAGGCCGCGTTTGTGCACCACACCATCCCGCCCTGGATTACCGGCTGACTCACGCCCAACAACTGGCACAAAGCACTCGGACCTCTTGCGCCGGAGCTTTTTCCGCCGGGGGCGCTTATTGAGTCGTCCGAAGTTGCTTTCATATCGTTGAAACAAAGTCCTTCACAGTGCGTAAAAACTCCTCACGTGTAGGCGTGCACTGATAATGAGATTTGATGTCAAACATACCGAAGATTCACCCCTACTTTGCAGTATGCGACCGGTTCACATTTTCTCGCAAATCTTCAAGGTCAAGCTGGCCCTGGGTGTCCTCCTATTTCTAGGCCAACCCTCAAGCGCTCAGAGCTTTTGGGACGTGGGCACCACCCTCTCAACCGCCCATTACTTAGGCGATATTGGCAACGGACCCTCGACGCGACGCGGTTTCATTCTCGACTTGCAATTGCCCGAAACGCGAACCTCACAGGGCTTTTTTGTGCGCCGACGCATCGGTGCGTCGGGTTGGTCCTTGCGGGCTGACTTGAACCATATCACGATTTCAGGCGACGATGCTTTGACAGAAAACCCCGAGCGCCGGGCAAGGAACTTGCATTTTCGCAACCGCATGACCGAATTGGGCTTGAGAGGGGAATTCGTTCTGCATCACATCCCCGATTTACTCGGACGTGGCTATTACACGCCTTCGCTCACCATCGCAGGACACGTCGGAGCGGCAGTCTTGTGGCACAACCCCGAAGCGCGCGTAGTCCGTGGCAACCGCCTGTACGAAGAACTGGTAGAAAATGAGCTCACCACACCGGACACATGGCACGCCTTGGCGCCGCTGCAAACTGAAGGTGTGGCCTATCAAACCACGGTGGCCGTCATCCCCGTAGGCGGCAGCGCAACAATGACCATTTCACAGCGTCGCAACCAGCCCACCTGGCGATTGGGGCTGGAAGTTTGCTGGCGCTTCACATTCACCGACTACCTCGACGATGTGCACCACACCTACGGTGACCCCGAGCACATGACCCTATTGGGGGAAGCGCTCAGCAGCCAAGTCGACCCCGTGCTACTGACCATCTTAGAGAACGATGGCGGCGGGATTGGATCGCACTCCTACGTTGACCCGGACCTCAATGGCGGGATAGCCGTCATCCGAGGAAATCCACAGAACAATGACGGCTACGGCACCATTTCCATTTCAGTGGCCCGCGTTTTAACCGGTTCGAGCAATTACTCCCGGTCAATTCGCCGATCTAAATTGCGCAGAAAGACTAGCCGTCGAGCCCGCTTTTAATCGCATTGAACTTTTGGGAGTTTATCCCACCGTATTCAGCGAGCACGTGACTAAATTCGCATCCGTCAAATCGATACGCGATGCAGGCTCACCTTCATTTTCTCTCCTCAATTTCACAGACCGTCACCCGAAGTAAGCACGGGGTGTACGCTCTGCTTTTCATCGGTGCCCTCGGATTCCGAACCTCTCCAGAGGTCTCCGCCCAATCCCCTTCCGTACTGAGCATCGCAGGCGAAGAGGTCAATGCCTCCGACTTTGAGCACATTTTCAAGAAAAACAACCGCGCCGCAGAAATCACGCCGGAGTCCTTGGACGAGTATATGGAGTTGTTCATCAACTTCAAGTTGAAAGTCCGTGCAGCCCATGACTTGGGCATGGACACTGCGCAGGCCTTCACAAAGGAATTGGCCGGGTACCGCACGCAACTGGCCCGCCCTTATTTGACGGACAACCAACTGCTTGAAGAATTGGTATTGGAAGCCTACGCTCGCACCCAAGAAGAAGTGCGCGCCCACCACATCCTGATCCGCCTTCCAGAAAAAGCAGCGCCGACTGACACCTTGAACGCTTGGAACCGGGCTATGGCCATGCTGGAGCGCGTGAAAAGCGGAGAGGACTTCGAAGCCATGGCAAAAAGCAAGGGCGGCTCGGACGATCCCAGCGCCCGTGACAACGGCGGCGACCTCGGCTGGTTTCGCGCCTTTTCTATGGTGTACGCGTTTGAAGACGCCACGTACAACGCGCAGATTGGCGAAGTGGTCGGGCCGGTTCGCACCCGCTTCGGCTACCACATCATCCGACTTGACGGCCGCCGTGAGGCCCGCGGTGAAGTGCTCACCGCACACATCATGATCAAGCATAGCAACGCTGAAGAAGCAGAAGCTAAAATCCACGCCCTGCAAAACGAGATTGCAGGAGGCGCTGACTTTGCCAGCCTCGCCCGCAAGCACAGCCAAGACCAGAGCACAGCGAGCAAAGGCGGCGAGCTGCCTTGGTTTGGCACGGGCCGCATGGTCGAACCTTTTGAAGAGGCTGCATTCGCTCTGGCAAACGACGGAGACGTTTCCATGCCTGTGAACACTGAATTCGGTTGGCATATCATACAGCGCCTCGGATACAAGGCCACACCAACGCTGAAAGAGAGCCGCAAGGACATCGAAAAGCGCATCTCACGGGATAGCCGATCAGAACTCACGCGACGCAGTTTCATTGACGGACTGGCTAAGGCCTACGGGCTCGAAGTCAAAAAAGGCAGCTTGGACGCCGTTTACAAAGCGGTTGCAGATGTTGACAGCTTGCAGTCCAGCGTGGTGCTGACAAAGAAGCGCGATGGGAAACAGGTCCTATTAGTCCTCAACGGAGAAAAGGTCCGTGCCGGGGTCTTTGTGGATGCTCTGAACGAACGCGGGACGCGCATCCAACGCAAGGACCGCAGCGCCCAAGAGATCGTTGATGAGGCCTTTGCAGGGTTCACCGACGACTTGCTCATCGCGGCCGAAGACCAAGTGCTCGAAAGCAAGCACGACGCCTTCCGCCTGCTTATGGAGGAGTACCACGACGGCATCTTGCTATTTGAGCTCACCGATCGTAAAGTGTGGAGCAAGGCCGTGAAGGATTCGACGGGCTTGGCCAACTTCTGGGATGCCCACAGCGCAGCGTACCGCTGGGACACCCGCCTGAAAGTGCGGATCTTCCACGCGGCAGACGAAGCCTCTGCAGCCCGCATTCGAGCCGTGGTTGAAGCGGGCGGTGATGTGGAGACCGAACGCCGCGAGATGATTTCTGAAAACCCCTTGAGTGTGACCGTGGAACGCGGCAACTTCGAATTGGGGGACAACCCGTATGCCACCGAGGCCTTTGAAGAATTGGGCTCAACAGGAGTGACTGAAAATCGAATGGAAAACGAGCAAATTCTTTTCGTACAAATCCGAGAAATCACGCCGCCCATGCAAAAAACGCTTGACGAAGTGCGGGGCAAGGTGATTGCTGATTATCAGGACTTTTTGGAGAGCACTTGGGTGAGTGAGTTGCGAGCGCGTTATCCCTTCACCGTTCACACCGACGCGCTGCACGGCATCAAGTGATTCGATTCGGAACTAGAACGTGGGGGCTGTTCGCCTTGATTGTGCTGGGGTTCACGTCTTGTGAACTTCGCAAAACTTCGCCCGATGGGCCCAAAGTTGTGGCGCGCGTCTATGCGTTCGAACTCGCCCAAGATGAACTGGAATCGGTCTTGCCCGCTGGAATTTCTGGGCGCGACTCGGTCGATTGGGTTCAGCGCTATTTGAAGGATTGGGCCGCACAAAAAGCACTGGTGCATACCGCACAGAAAGAACTGCCCTTGGAGCTGCAAAAATTCGAGAAGGAAATCGAGCTCTATCATCACACCTTGCTGACCTACGCCTTCGAGGAGCGCTACCTCGCCCAGCATCTCGACACGCTGATCACCGACGCCGAGGTGGCCGAGTTTCACGCGGAAAACCCGGAGTTGTTTCTCCTACAAGAACCACTGATGAGGGCGCGTTGGCTCGCTTTTTCTGAAGGTTCGGAGTGGCCCACGGATTTGCGACAACTCGAGCGGCAGCTTAAATCAAATGAACCCGGAGATCTTCTAGAGTTGAGCCACCGCTGTGAAGATGCAGGGATTGCCTACGATTTGGAAGCGGAAATGTGGCGACCGCTTTCCTTTTACCAAGCCCAGTTGCCCATCACTGACAAAGACATTTCTGCCGTATTCCGCTCTCGCAATGTCAAGCGATTGCACTTGGAAAGCCGAGGACTTATCTGGGTGCGATCCACCTTGAATGCAGGCGACCCGGCCCCTACCGCACGCGTTGCAGATCGCATCCGCGAACTCATTACGCATCGCCGCCGAAAACGTACCTTGGTCGCCATGCGGGAAGAACTTGTGCGCTCAGCTCAGGCCGAAAATGCAATTGACATCCTTCCATGAAATTTCACAGCATCCTATCCGCACTTTGCCTGGCTGCAGCCACTTGTTCCTCCGCCTCTATTGCGATGGGGCAGGGCGTGGTAAGCAATAACGGAACAGCCGACAGCAGCAACCTCCAGGTGATCGATGGCATCGTAGCTGTGGTGGGCGATCACATCATTTTGCAAAGCGAAGTCGAGGCCCAGGTCTTTCAAATGCGGGCCACTGGCGGGCTCAAGCCCGGAGCTCCGATCTGCCCCGTGGTGGAAAACTTGATGCTCCAAAAATTGCTGCTGCACCAAGCCGGGCTGGACTCCATCGAAGTGTCTGAGGCCGATATCACGGCACAGATTGACCGGAGGCTGGCCTATTATGTGAACATGCTCGGTTCGGTTGAAGCCTTCGAAGCCGAGTACGGGCAGAGCGTCGCCTCATGGAAAAGCGAGTTCCGCTTGCCCATGGCCGAGCAGATGATGGCCGATCGCATGCAAGTCGAAATTGAGGGGCAAGTGCGCTCGACGCCGCAGGATATTTCGGACCACTACGCGGGCATGCACCCCGACAGCCTACCGCTCATTCCTGAAGAAATTCGATTTTCTCAAATCGTGATTGAGCCCAAAGTTTCAGAAACGCTAAAGCTCGAGACTCACCAATTCCTGGACAGCTTGCGGGGAGACGTAGTGGCCGGGCGGTTGTCAATGACTTTAGCCGCATTGCGCCACAGTCAGGATCCGGGTTCCAAATACAAAGGCGGTTGCTATGAAGGGATTCGAAGAGGCCAATTTGCACCCGAAGTTGAAGCCCAAGTGTACGCCACGCCCGAGGGCGCCTTTTCAACTGTATTTGAAAGCGACTTCGGCTTGCACTTTGTGAAAACGACCGAGCTCCGAGGCGAGATATTTTCAATGTGCCACGTGCTGGTCAAACCCACCGTTTCAGTTGATGCCGTGGCGGCGGCGGCGGAACAAATGGACTCTGTTGCGCACTGGCTTGCGGTGGACTCGCTGAGTTGGGACGAGGCCGTGGTCCGTTACTCAACCGATGAAGAAACGCGATTGCAACAGGGCCGCGTGATCAACGAACGCACCGGGGGCTTATACCACGGCGTGGACGAGTTGCCCCAAGGGTTCTTCTTTGTTCTGAACGAATTGGAGCCTGGAGGTCACAGTGCGCCCACCTCAGCAGATGGCACGGAGCAACCGGCCTACGCTATTTACAAATTGGAATCCCGGAAAGCGGCCCACCCGGCCAACCCCCAGCAAGACTTCGAGCTCTTCCAGCAATTGGTGGAATCGACCCTCAAACAAGACAAGCTCGACCGCTGGGTCCTCCAACGATTGGGCGAAACTTATGCGCGAATCGCTGATGATTACGGCGGGTGTGACTGGGCCTACCCGTGGACCTCGGCGGCTATATTTGGCGCTTCAAACTCTTCCGAATGAGCACAGGATCAGACCAAGCAGCCCTCGACGCGCTGCGAGCAAAACACGCTGAATTGACCCGCGAGGTTGGCAAAGTAATCGTCGGACAAGACGAGGTTATCCAGCAAGTGCTCACCTCCATTTTTAGCAGCGGACACTGCCTCTTGGTGGGTGTGCCCGGTTTAGCCAAGACCCTGCTCGTGCATACCATTGCCGAGGCCTTGGGCCTGAGTTTCAACCGCATTCAATTCACACCTGACTTGATGCCTAGCGACATCATCGGGGCTGAAATTCTCGACGACAAACGCCAGTTCAAATTCAACAAGGGGCCACTTTTTGCGCACATAATTCTCGCCGACGAGATCAACCGGACCCCTCCTAAAACGCAAAGTGCACTGCTCGAGGCGATGCAAGAACGCTCGGTTACTGCAGCCGGTCATCGCCACGCCTTGCCCCACCCCTTTTTCGTCCTCGCCACGCAAAACCCAATCGAACAAGAAGGCACGTACCCCTTGCCCGAAGCCCAGCTCGACCGCTTCATGTTCAACGTTTGGGTGGATTACCCTACGTATCAGGAAGAGCTCGACGTGGTCAAACGCACAACCGGCGGAACGCAGGTGCAAGTGAATTCGGTGAGCTCAGCTGATGAAATCGCCGGATTTCAGCAGCTCATCCGACGCATTCCTGTGGCTGACAATGTCGTGGAGTATGCGGTCAAACTGGCCGCCAATACCCGTCCGGGCCGCGAAGGCACAAGCGACGCGATCAACCGTTACCTCTCTTGGGGCGCCGGTCCACGGGCTTCACAGTATTTGATTGTCGGTGCAAAATGCCACGCAGCCTTTAAGGGCAAGTACAGCCCCGACATCGAGGACGTGCGCGCCGTTGCAATGCCCATCTTGCGTCATCGCATCGTACGGAACTACAAGGCAGAAGCCGAAGGCATCACGATCGAAAAAATAGTCGACGACCTGCTCTGACCCTCTCCACATAGACCCAATACACCATGAAAAGCTGGCTCAACATTTCCGCTGACTCCGATTTTTCAATCGCCAACATCCCCTTCGGTGTATTCAAATCAGATCGACTTGCTGCCCGTGTAGGCTGTGCAATTGGCGACCAAGTCATCGATTTGAAAGTGTTGCACGTGTTGGGCTACTTGGAGAATTTGCCTTTCGAACTAAGCGACCTTGAAAGCCCCTCTCTCAACGCCATCATCGCCCGCGGGAAAGGGCCGTGCCGAGAGTTGCGACTGCGCGTTCAAAAGCTCCTGCGTTCCGACGTTCCCGACTTGCAGCGCAAGGAGCATCACGTGGCCCAGGCCCTGATTCCACAAGCCGAGGTCACCATGTGTATGCCGGTCGAAATCGGCGATTACACAGATTTCTACTCCAGCGAGCAGCACGCCCGCAATGTGGGGATGATGTTCCGCGATCCAGACAATGCCCTGTTGCCGAATTGGAAGCACATGCCGGTGGCCTACCACGGCCGCGCTTCGTCGGTTGTGGTGAGCGGGACGCCCGTTCGTCGCCCTTCAGGCCAATTGAAGCCCGACCCCGAAAAACCGCCTGTGTTTGGAAAATCTCGCTTACTCGACTTCGAACTGGAGATGGGCTTCATCACCCACCCCGGCAAACCGCTAGGCGAAGCGATTACCACCGCCCAAGCTGAGGAATTCATCTTCGGGCTCGTCCTGTTCAACGATTGGAGCGCGAGAGACATCCAAAAGTGGGAGTACGTGCCGCTCGGACCGTTTCTTGGGAAGAATTTTGCTTCAAGCGTAAGCCCTTGGGTGGTGACGCTGGACGCTCTAGACGATTTGCGCGTGGCTGGACCCGTGCAAGAACCGGCTGTGCTGCCGTACTTGGAGTATGAAGGCCACGGACATTACAACGTAGGGCTGGAGGTGGACATCGTCACGCCCGATGGTGTAGCCACAACAATCAGCCGGTCGAATTTTCGCCACATGTACTGGAATATGAAACAGCAATTGGCTCACCATACGGTGAACGGTTGCAATATCCGGGGCGGTGATTTGCTGGCCAGCGGAACCATTAGCGGCGAAACGCCTGAGAGCTATGGCAGCATGCTCGAGCTTTCGTGGCGCGGGACAAAGGAAGTGAAACTCGCCGACGGCAGCTTGCGAAAATTCATCGCCGACGGAGATACGGTGGTGATGCGGGGGCACGGGATGACCGCTGCAGGCGACCGCATCGGTTTCGGCAGCGTTTCGGGTACGGTCACCTGCGACTGAAGCTTTACATTGGGGCCTATGAGCCAAGCGATCGATCTCGAAGCTGAAAAGAAGGAATTACTTCGCCAGTATCGGAAGTTGCTGCGCGCAGCCGAGCATTCGAAATCACATAAAGACAAGAAGGACATCCGCAAGGCCTTTGACATCGCGCTCGAGGCCCATGCCAATGTGCGCCGCAAGAGTGGAGAGCCGTACATCTTCCACCCCATTGCAGTCGCTCAAATTTGCGCCTCAGAACTTGGCCTCGACACCGTCTCCATCGTATGCGCTTTGCTCCACGACACGGTGGAAGACACGAACGTCACCTTGGAGGATGTCGGCCGAGAATTTGGAGAAAAAGAGCGCATCATCATCGACGGGCTCACAAAGATTTCAGGGATTTATGACCCCACGACTTCGGCCCAAGCGGAGAATTTTCGCAAAATGCTGCTCACGCTCAGCGACGACATCCGGGTCATCCTAATCAAAATCGCAGACCGTCTTCACAATATGCGCACGCTCGACAGCATGCCGCGTCACAAGCAGTTGAAAATCGCTTCGGAGACCGATTACATGTACGCACCGCTCGCGCACCGACTTGGATTGTACGCCATCAAAAGCGAGCTTGAAGACCTGTCGATGCGCTACCGCCAGCCTGAGGTGTACAACGAAATTTCGACGAAATTGCGCAAGACAAAAGCCGTCCGCACGCGCTTTATCAACTCATTCATGCGCCCCATTTCCGAGGCGCTCACCCGGGAGGGAATCCAATTTGAAATCAAAGGCCGCCCGAAAAGCATTGCCAGCATTCGCGAGAAAATGCTTGCTCAAAACGTGACGTTTGAGGACATCTACGACATTTTCGCCATCCGCATCGTCCTGGACACGCCACTGAATCAAGAAAAAGCTGAGGCCTGGAAAACCTACAGCATTGTCACGGATTTCTATCAACCCAATCCGGATCGCTTAAGAGATTGGATTTCCATTCCCAAGGCAAACGGATACGAGAGCCTCCACACCACGGTGATGTCACCCACAGGAAAATGGGTCGAAGTGCAAATCCGCAGCCGAAGGATGGACGAGATTGCGGAGAAGGGCTA
>JAQWTJ010000042.1 GCA_029242765.1 Flavobacteriales bacterium
GGATGAGCAGCATCGCCAAGGCCAGCGCTGTAGACAACCTGCTCGTAAGAGGGGGGACTATGTTCATGGCAGCTGGGATTAAAAGTTCATCGACACACCGAAGGTCCAGGCCCGTTCTTGGGGCGGAGTCAAGTAGGTGACGTTGGGCGAGAGGTTGCGGTCTTGTGCATTTTCAAAGTCGCGCACCACTTCGGGGTCGAGTCCGGGGAAATCGGTGATGGTGAAGAGGTTTGTCACACTGACCGAGAAACGCAGCCCTGTGATTTCAGCGGAGCCGCTGCGGATGTCGTCGAAGGTGTAGCCCAAGGAGACATTTCGCATTCGCAAATACGACGCGTCAAATACGAAGAGGCTCGTGTTCCACCATGGGAATCCAGAAGGGAGGCCATAGGCCGTTTCGTCTAAAGTCAAGCGAGGAAAGGTCGCTTCGTCGCCAGGCGCTCGCCAACGGTCCAATATCTCGGTGCGCATATTCCACGAGGTGACCACGCCGAGTTGGCGCTTGGCCGAGCTGTCGAAAATCTTTGCTCCGTAGCTGAAGGTTGCCAAGGCTTGCAAATCCCAACCTTTGTATCGGAAGGTGTTGGTGATGCCTCCGACAAATTCAGGCAAGCCGTCGCCCACGTACTGGCGTTCATTGTTGTCGTAGTCAAAAGTCTCGTTCCCCTCCCGATCAAAGTAAACCGGCAGCCCCGTTTCTGAATCGACATGTGAGAACATCATCAAATAGAATGAGCCCACCGGGGAACCAGGGATAACCCGCGAGTCGTTGGTGCCGCCGCTGACCGCGTCAGGCGTGTACTCGCCGATGTCCACAAGTTCATTGTAGTTCCTGGCGATGTTCAAATCCGTAGTCCACTGCAACTGCCCGACGAGGTTGCGCGATTTGATGCCGAGCTCGACCCCGCGGTTGAGGATTGTAGCTACGTTGTCCCAACGGTTGGTGAAGCCCGTGGAGGCCGGCGTTGACACGTTCATGATCACGTCTTGGGCCAGCTTGTTGTAGTATCCGATTTCTGCCGTTACGCGGTCGTTCCAGAAGCCGAGCTCGAGCGATGCGTCCACTGTGCGCGAACTTTCCCAGTGCAGGTCGTGATTGGCCGGTTGGATAGGGAAGAGGATGGGCTGGCCGTTGTACAGGATGCCGTTGTCCGCCGAGGAGTATGTGCCAAAGCGGGCGTAGTCTGGAAGCGCCGCGTTGCCCGTCTTGCCCCACGAGGTGCGTAGCTTGACAAAGGAGAGTTGCTCGCTAGCAAACCACGGCTCGTCAGAAACGACCCAACCGGCGCTGACCGAGGGGAAGAAGCCGTAGCGGTAGTTGCGCCCAAAGCGCGAGGAACCGTCCACACGGCCGGTGGCTTGGAAGAAGTATCGGTCCTTTATGGTATAACCCGCCCGGGTGAAATAGGACAGGAAGCTGTGCTGCGAGGGGTTGTTTACCGTACGCAGACCGTTGGCCGCCTCCACCAGGCTGTCGTTCTCGAAAATCGGTCCCGTCACGTCGGAGAAGTTCAAGCCATAACCGTACGCGTCCGTCCGCTGAAACTCAGAGCCGGCAAGGAAATTAAGGGTCTGATCTTCTTTGAGATCGACAAGGTAATTGGCTGTTAATGCGTAATTCCAATTCAAGACATAATTGGCATAACGGTCGGCATAGCCCAGGTCAGACGTTGAATTGAGCCCCGGCGGGTTGAAGATGTCCTCGCGCACATGCATGTAGTCAAAGCCGCCGCTGGCCTTGATGAAAAGCTCATCGGTCGGCGTGAAAAGGACGCTGACGTTGTTAATCGAGCGGTCCTCTGTGGTGACCCACGTCTTGGAATTTCGCACGGCTACCGCATTCTTTGTTCCGCCCCACTCGTCCTTGTACAGGAAGTAATCTCCGGGCTCGGCCACCGTGTCACCGCTCGCCGTGATTTCGTAGTCGCTATGAACCACGGGATAATACGGCAGGGCATTGCTCATGGCGTCGCCCAATCCACCCGACCACGCAGCGTCAATCCTATCGTTGATGCCCCGACTCATCGAACTGGAAACAATGACCTTCAACTGGCTGATCGGAGCGTAGTCTAAGTTCATACGGGCACTGGCCCTGCTGTAACTGTTGCCCAGCAAGTAGCTGCCGTTGTGGTCGTAAGAGACGCCAGTGTACAGGGCGTAGTCCTCACCGCCTTGTCGAACGCCGAAGCTGTAGGCGTATTTGCTGCCGGTGCCCACCGTTTGTGAAGTCCAATCCGTATCCACGCCCATCGCATCCAAGTAGGCCGCTTTGCGGGTCTCGGGGCTGTCGTTGCGATTGCTCATATTGGGCAACCAGACGTACCCCGTGCCGCCGTCGTTTTCCCAAGCCTCTTGGCGAAGCGTCAAATATTGCTGCGTGTTGAGCATATTTGGAAGGGTGGCCGCAACCGAGCCGCCGAAATTCGAGCTGAATTCGAAGTCTGTGCCCTCACCTCCGCGCTTGGTGGTGATTAAGATGACTCCGTTGGCCCCGCGTGAACCGTATATGCCTGTGGCGGCCGCGTCTTTCAATATTTCCACAGACTCAATGTCATTCGGATTGATTGTCGCCAAGGGGTTGTTGTTCATCGCACCGCTGTTGCCGCGTAGAAAATACTCCTGGGTGATGGGGATGCCGTCCACCACGTACAAGGGGTCGCCTGAAGCAGAAACTGAGGCCACACCGCGAACCCGAACCAGGGAAGGAGCTCCGGCAACACCCGAGCTCTGCGAGACTTGCACGCCAGCTGCCTGCCCTTGCAGCGCCGCCTCAAAGCTCGGCGTCTTGACGGCCGTGATCTGCTTGGAATCAATTTGTGCAATCGATCCGGTCACCTCCTTTCTCCGCTGCACGCCGTAGCCTACAATAACCACATCGTCCATCAGAACGGCATCGGCCTCCAATCCCACGTTCAACTTCACGACTTGCCCCGCCGCCAGTTCTACGGTGCGCTCAACGCCTAGATATCCGATGAACGAGAATTTCAATGTGTGCTGTCCTGCAGGCAAGTCCAGCCGATAAACCCCGTCGATATCTGTCGACGTTCCGAGCGCACCACCTGCGGCCAAGACCGTGGTGCCGGGCAAGGATTCACCGCCCTCTGAACGCACCGTTCCCGTTACTGTTTGCGCCCAATTCGCAGCATTTGCACTGAGGAGTAGAGTCCCCGCAAACAGAAGCAAATTCAAGTGTTTCATATTCATGAGATAATCAGTTCGAGATCAGCGGACGATCCAAATTGTTGTGAGATGTAATCCTTCGCAGGATAAGCCAATTACGTAGGGCCCTGCGGGCCAACCCTGAGGCAATTCGATGTGCGACTGCCCGGGTGCCACCGCCGAGTGCAACACACAAGCTCCGGTGAGGTCGTAAATCGACAGCTCTCCTTCCCGAGTCAAGACCGGTTGCAAGCGCAGGGCCGTTGTTTGTTCGCCCAGGCTTGGGTTGGGATACAACGCCAGACGAGAAGATCCGGTGTCGCCAGGTTTCAGGTTGTCAATGACCTGAATAATCTCGGGCGTCTCCAAGGGGTCGTCTGTCCACAAATGGTACGCTCCAGCAGGGAAATTTATTGATTCGCTCGTCGTGACCTCAAGCGAGTCTCCAGAAAAATAATCATACCACAGGCCCGGGTGGGTGAATCCGGGGACCATCTCAAAAGGTTCCACCGAAGTGTTGAAGCAGGCTACGGCATCCATCGCTGGATGCTGCAGAATCAAACGCTTGCCCGCTCCCCAGACATCCCACTCAAAGCTCTCCGTTTGAAAGGTCGGGAAGTCGCGTTTCAGCCCGTTTACTGCACTGAACACCTGGTAAAGGCGGTATCGCGCGGTCACATCGAGATAGTCCCAGCGCACGGGTTTCGGGTCCACTCGGCAGTCCTCAGAAATCGTCACGCCGTCGCTGCACGTGTTGATGGAGTAGTCGTATCCAAGCTCTTCGAACTGCCATATCATTTTGGGGCCTGGCAAAAGCTGGTGCAAGACGGCCAAGCCCTCGGCCCGGGCCAACGCCGTATTCAAATCTGAGGCATCGTACAGGCCGCCGCCCTCACCACCGGTGGAGCTGCTGTTTCCAAAAGCCTGATTCTTGAACATAAGCCGCTCCTCATCGTGGCTTTCAGCGTAGCTGATTGACCGGGCGTCGTTCCACCCTCGCTGCTGATAGCTCGCCCACTCCAGGTTGGATGAATAGCCCATCGCCGTCTCCTGAAATTCGTGTGTAACGTTCGCCCAACACATGAAGCCCATCTCGCTAAGTTCCTTCTCCTCAGAGTTTTCCGTCCAGTGCTCAAGGATCATATAAAAGCTCTCGTCCTGGCTCCACACGTGCTCGCCGTACTCCGCCCATATGGCGATGCGCGAGGCGTCGTATGCGCTGTTCTGGCTGGTCTGAGTAAAGCCCGATGAAAGATCCCAGCGGAAGCCGTCCACGTGGAATTCTTCGCGCCAATAATCCATCACGTCCTTAGTAAAGGCCTTGGTGTGCTCGCTTTCATGGTTAGTCAAAGAAAAATCCGAAATTATGCGGGGCTTCAATATTGAAGAACGGATTGTCCGCAGCCGGCGCTCCGTCTTCCCACCACATGGTGATCTGTGAATTGGGCCAATCGCTGTGATTCATCACCAAGTCAATGATGACGGCTATGCCTCGTGCATGGGCCTCGTCGACCAGTTGTTGCAATGCGTTCTTTGCTCCGTAATACTTGTCTAAAGCGAAGTAAAACGAGGGGTTGTAGCCCCAGGAGATGTTGCCGTTGAACTCTGAAACAGGCATCAATTCAATGGCTGACACGTTCAGCCCCTGCAAGTAGTCCAGGGTGTCCTCAATCGCAGAGAACGTGCTTTCTTGGGTGAAGTCACGCACGAGCAATTCGTAGACGACCAAATTCTCTTGGACTGGGCGCTCGAACGAACCATCGGTCCATTCAAAGGCCGGCTCAGAAATATTGAGCACACTGACCGGCTCGTGATTGCCCGACGGCGGATAGCTCGGCATCAAGGGGTAGGTGCTGGCCGGAATCCAGGGGTCATTCCAGTAATCAAGGACGAGTTTTGAATAGGGGTCCGCGTACCGCGCATTGTTCGGCATAACGTGGTATTGGTACCGATGGGCTTGCGCCGGGTCGAGGTTTTCGACTTGAATCCAAAACCGGTCGTCGTCCACGTCGTGGTTCATCAAATACGGCGACTCCAATTGCCATTCGGTCATGTCGCCCACCAACATTACGTGGGATTTTCCTGGGGCGAAGAGCTGAAAAATCACCGAGCCGTCCTCCTGAAGATTGGTGCCGTCTGATGTGCCGGGGGGCGATTCCCAAACAGGCGACTCCTCCGGCAAGACTTCGGCGGTAATAAGGTCATTTGCCACCGCTGTGCCGTCGTCAGCTGAGAAGACCACAGCATAGCTGCCCGGACTGTCCGGCTCAAAGGTGAGGGGTAGACTGACCGCGTCAAAGGCTTCAGCCAGGGTGTCATTGCCCACCGCCCACACCAGATGAGCCGCTGCAGAGGCCGCCCCCACGAAGATCTCTGTGCCGCCTGCAATCATCAGCACACTCTCTGTTTGAGGCGAACTGATGGAGGCCGAAAAGCTGCCGTCCGAAACGTCAAGAAAAAGGTCGCTTCCGTCTTCAGCCCGTCCGACCATGCTGCCCGAGCCGTTGCGAAAGACCATCGCGAGTTGTTCGATGGTCACGCCGTCAGAAATGTCAAAAAACGCATTCAAGGAGAGGCCTCCAAAATCATACGTCCAGTGGTTGTTCGCCTCAAAGTCCATCACCCACGCGATATCCGTAGAGCCCCAAGGTGTGACCACATTTTGCCAATCCGTGGGACCGCTGCTTTCAGAAGTGATTACACCCGTGTGGATGTACACCGGAATCACCCCGCTGAGTTCACCGTTGCCCAGCGCTGCGTTGTAATGAAGGATGGCGGGCTGATCAGGGTCGGGCAAGGGAGGATCAAACCACACAACTTGGGCGGAGGCCGCCGTGAGAGAAACGGCCGCTGCGATTAAGAGGAAAAACTGCCGCATTACTTTTTGTACGTATACAATTGGGCGGGCTTGTGGAGCACGCCATCTTGCTTCTCACCCAAGGGAATCAAAGACTCCATACGCTTCATGTTCTTCCGGAAATTGCGCTTGTCCAGCGGCCGCTCTAAGACGGACTCGTGCAAGCGTTGGAGCTGTGACAACGTGAATTTTTCGGGCAGCAACTCAAAAGCGATGTGCTTGTCATTCAGTGCAGAGCGAAGAGTTGACAGAGCTTCTGAGACAATGGCATTGTGGTCGAATGCCAAGGTGGGTAATTCGTCAATCGGCCACCATTTGGCTTGTGAAGCAAATGAAGCGGGGGTGGGCTTGAACTCCTCGACGGAGACCAAGCTGTAGTAGCCTACAGTGACAACCCGTCGCTCGGGGTTCGCGCGAAACACGCGCAGCCAAGCCTGGTCCTTGAGGCCAAACACCCGGTTCGGATTGCCAAAGGTCTTGAACTGCTTGAGGTAGATGCCTTTGAGCGAAGTCAATTCAGCAAGAATCCGCTTTGCACTTTCATCAAGATCCTCGTCGGTTCCGACCAAATCACCTGGAATTGCCATTTGCAATTTTGACTCGTCAAATCCGTCCACTGGGGCGCCTTGCCGGATGAGAAGCACGTTTAAATTTTCACCGTCAAAGCCGAAAACGACATTGTCAACTGACAGGTCTAATGGTGAGGATGGGGGCGATTTCTGCATCTTAGGTCCTATTGGTTTGGTCGATATGGGTGTGAAAAATACACCTATTGGAATGAACGGCCGTCGTGGGCTAACTTCGCGCGGCCAATATGACAAAAATAAAACGCATAGGAGTTCTGACCAGTGGAGGAGATGCACCGGGTATGAACGCAGCAATTCGGGCTGTTGTTCGGGCGGCCGTCTTCCATAACATTGAGGTTGTGGGCACGTTTCAGGGCTATGAAGGATTGATTTCAGGCGACTTTAAAAAGTTGCACGTGCGCTCCGTTGCTAAAATCTTGGCGCGCGGTGGAACGATTCTCAAAAGCGCGCGCTGCAATGACTTCTACGAAGCTCAAGGGAGAACACGGGCTGCTGAAGCAATGGCGAAGGCAGGATTGGATGGCCTGGTGACCATCGGCGGAAACGGAACGTTTGCTGGAGCAGAGAAATTGGAATTGGAACACAATGTGAAGATTATTGGAATTCCAGGTACGATTGACAATGATTTAAGCGGAACAGATTATACAATTGGGTTCGACACAGCGACCAATACGGTTGTGGATGCGGTGGATAAGATTCGTGACACGGCCTCGAGTCACAACCGACTGTTTTTTGTAGAGGTCATGGGGCGTGACAGCGGATTCATCGCAATTCGTACGGCCATTGCCACAGGCGCTATTGCGGTGATGACTCCAGAGGCCCAGATGGACATTGAGGAATTGATTTCCATTTTAGACCTTGGAGCACAGAGCCAAAAGTCTTCCAGTATTGTGATTGTAGCCGAGGGCGAAAAGCACGGCGGAGCGGTGGAAATTGCGCGCCTTGTAGAAGAGCGCTACACCCAATACGAGGCCCGCGTGACGGTCCTTGGACACATTCAACGTGGCGGCGAACCGAGTTGTTTCGACCGGGTTTTGGCCAGTCGATTGGGCCTGGCCGCTGTGGAAGGTTTGATTTCAGGGCGAAGCGGAGAAATGGCCGGCATCGTTAACGATAAGGTGGTGTACACGACATTTGCCGCCGCAATCCAGAGCAAATCGGCATCGCTTGACGAGGATCTCAGAGTCGCACAAATACTATCCATCTAAAGTTTTACAAAATAATGAGCATCAAAGTGGCAATCAACGGGTTCGGTCGCATCGGTCGGCTTTCCTTCCGCCAACTACTGCAACGCAATGACATTGAAGTGGCAGCTATCAACGACTTAACAGACGTAAACACCTTAGCTCACTTACTGAAATATGACAGCACGCAGGGCCGGTTTCCTGGCGATGTGAGCGTGAGGGATGGAAACCTTGTTGTCAACGGATGTGCCATTACTGTGACTGCAGAACGTGACCCGGCGGCGCTTCCATGGGGGGAGCTCGGCATTGATGTTGTGGTGGAGTCCACCGGTGTATTTCGCGACCCCGAAGGGGCGGGCAAGCACTTGACGGCTGGCGCCAAAAAAGTGGTCATTTCAGCTCCGGCAAAAGGCGGTGTAAAGACCGTAGTTCTGGGTGTGAACGATGAAGTGATCACCGATGAAGACACAATTTTGTCCAATGCGTCTTGCACGACCAACTGCCTCGCGCCGATGGCCAAAGTGCTCGACGACAATTTCGGTTTGGAAAAGGGGTATATCACAACGGTGCACGCCTACACTTCTGACCAGCGCCTGCTCGATGCGCCACACAGCGACTTGCGTCGTGCGCGCTCTGCAGCTTTAAGCATGATTCCTACTTCAACGGGAGCGGCCGTGGCTGTAGGTTTGGTTTTGCCGCAATTGAATGGGAAGCTTGACGGCGTGTCCATACGCGTTCCTACGCCTACGGGGTCTGTAACAGACTTGGTGGCCGTATTGGGCCGGGAGGTTACAGCGGAAGAGGTGAACGCAGCTATGCGCGCCGCTGCTGAAGGCCCTATGAAAGGGATCTTGGAATACACCGAGGACCCGATTGTTTCCATCGATGTTGTAGGGAACTCGCACAGTTGTGTTCTGGACTCCGGTATGACCAGTGCCATGGGCAACATGGTGAAGCTGTTCGGTTGGTATGACAATGAAATGGGCTACAGCTCGCGCGTTGCGGACTTGGTGGGTCGTATTGGCTGAGAAATATGCGTGTACTGATTGCAGATAGCGGGTCGACCAAATGCGACTGGATTCTTGTGGATGAAACCGGACAGGTCTTCCGCAAATTTTCGACCATGGGCTTCAATCCCTATTTTCATGACGCACAGAGTATTTCAGAAGAATTGTCGTCGTCGCCGATTGTTCAAGAGCTTGCTGCAAGCGTAACGCATATTTTTTTCTACGGTGCGGGATCGAGCACAGAGCAGATGTGCGGAATCGTTTATGAGGGGCTGAGCCGGGTGTTTGATTGCGCTGAAATTGTGGTGGACCACGATTTGGATGGCGCAGCGTTCAGCACCTACGACGGCGAGCCGGGCATCACTTGCATCATTGGAACGGGGTCAAACTCTTGTTATTTCGACGGCTCAGTGGTTTCAGAGGAGGTGCCGGCTTTGGCCTACATCTTGGGCGATGAAGCATCGGGGAGCTATTTCGGAAAGAAGCTACTCGCCGCGTGGATGTACAAGAAGCTGCCAGCAGCTATGGCCAAAGCCTTCGATGAGAAGTTCGGGCTGAGTAAGGACGATATGTTTGAGCGCGTGTACCGTCAGTCCGATGCCAATGTTTTCCTCGCCAGCTTTATGCCATTCATTGGAAAGTTCCGTGAAGAACCCATTGTAGCTGCTTGGCTAGCGGAAGGTTTCGACGCCTTCTTAGATGTCCACGTCAAGTGCTTCGATGATTGGGCTGAGCGGCCCATTCACTTTGTAGGCAGCATCGGTCATTATTTTGAAGCGGAGCTTCGGGAGGCCCTTGAACGCAAAGGGATGCATTTCGGGCGAATCGTCCGCAAGCCAATCGACGGTCTCGCAGCCTACCATGTGGAACATGTGTTCCCCAAGTTGCCCTCTGAAGTTGATTCGGATGAAGCCAGTTGAAGGCCTGATATTCGACCTGGATGGCGTCCTTCTCGATACGGCGCAGCATCACTATACAGCTTGGCGGCGCTTGGCGGATGAGCTGGGCATTTCTTTTTTGCCAAAGGACAATGAGAAGCTCAAAGGCCTGAGCCGTGTGGAAAGCTTGGAGCGCATTCTATCGATGGGGGGGCTGATGCTCAACAATGACACCAAGCTCCAACTGATGGAGCGCAAAAACGCTTGGTATATTGAGCTCATCGCTGACATGACCTCCGAAGATGTCCTGCCCGGCGTCCGGGCTTTCATAGAAAGTTCCCGCAAAGCTGGCCTGCATATCGCCTTGGGCTCATCGAGCAATAACGCCACCACTATTTTACAGCGCTGCAACCTTGAAACTCTCTTTGATGCCATCATAGACGGCCGCCACGTCACCCATACCAAGCCCGACCCTGAAGTGTTCCTTAAGGGCGCGGCACAGATGAATCTCTCTCCGTCACAAGTCGCGGTTTTCGAAGACGCCCAAGCGGGCATCGAGGCCGCCCTCGCAGGGGGCTTCCACGCCGTTGGCGTAGGCTTGCCCAGCAATCTGCCAGGAGCCGCTTGGGTTATCCCCGGATTTGTAGGCCTCACTCTAGAGGGGCTGCATCAAGCACTGGCCCTCCAAGCCTCAGGCTAAATATCTTGCGCTGCCTTGACATCTAAGCCCCATTCCCTTTTTGAAGTCCAGCCATGGACGGTGGTCCAATCCGGCTTCGACTCCAAGATCCAGACCTCGGCGGAGAGTATTTTTGCTATAGGAAACGGTCTCTTCGGTGCACGCGCAAATCATGAAGAAGCCTACACAGGGGAGAGCTTACTCGGGCATTACGTCGGAGGGGTCTACTTCCCCGACAAAACGAAAGTCGGCTGGTGGAAGAACGGCTACCCTGAGTTTTTTGCGAAAGTCCTGAACGCCCCAAACTGGTCCAAGATCTTGATCACGGTCGGCGGACAGCCCCTGGACTTGGCCTCTGTGAAGCCCACAGACTTTCGCCGCACTCTCGACATGCAAAAAGGCCTGTTGTCTCGCTCGTTTGTAGTCGACATGGCAGGTGCAACGCTTCGCATCACTTCGGAACGCTTCATAAGCATGGCCCACCCCGACGCGGCCCACATCAGATTTTTAGTGGATGTCCTCAGCACAGCATCCGACGTCCCCATCCAAGTATCGGCCGAACCCTGGATCGACGGCGCCATCCGCAATGACGATTCCAACTACGACGAGTTTTTCTGGAACACCCTTGACGTCGTTCACACATCCTCTCCACCTAAAAAGCAGGGCGAGTCCTTCGGGCTGCTCAGCGCAACGAAAAAAACCGCTTTCGAAAACGTCCCCGAATTTCTTGTGGCCACAGCCATGACCTGTTCGGCGCTTATCCGACCTGCAAATTCGAAGCAATCCCGAGCTATAGACGCCGCAAAACTCAACAATGAAAACGGGGGTGGGTACGCATACAGTGCCGAATTGCTGCCCGGCAACACACTCACAGTGAACAAGTCGGTCAGTGTTCAGCGCGCGTTGGAGCCTGAGCCCGGTAAAGCACCCGGCATCGACGCCTCCCACGTGCTCACCAATGCGCTCCAAGCTTCGAGTGCTTCCCACGCCAGGGGCTGGGACGAGAATTTCAAGGAGCACGTCCAAGCTTGGGCCGAGATTTGGGCGCAGGGTGACATTGAAATAGAAGGCGACCCAGCGGCCCAGCAAGCCATTCGTTTCAACATCTTCCACCTCAATCAAACCTACCGTGGGAATGACGACCGCTTGAACATCGGACCTAAGGGCTTTACGGGTGAGAAATACGGCGGCGCTGCATATTGGGACACCGAGGCGTACTGCCTTCCATTTTACCTGAACACCCGGCCCGATCATGTGGCTCGTCAACTGCTCGTTTACAGGCGAAACCACCTGCAGGCGGCCATAGAAAATGCGGAAAGCCTAGGTTTCACAGGTGGTGCGGCACTGTATCCGATGGTCACAATGGACGGCCGAGAGTGTCACAACGAGTGGGAAATCACCTTCGAGGAAATCCACCGCAACGGCTCGATGGTGTTTGCCATTTACAATTACATCCGCCATACAGGCGATTGGGCATACCTCACCGAAGGCGGTTATGAAGTGGTCATCGCGGTGGCCCGATTTTGGGCGCAACGTGTGAGTTGGTCGGAAGCCAAACAAGCCTTTGTAATCCTAGGCGTAACAGGGCCCAACGAGTACGAGAACAACATCAACAACAATTGGTACACCAACCGGATTGCGATGTGGTGCCTGGAGTACGCCATCGAGGCTCACCAATGGCTGTCAGAGAATCACCCGACAAAGCTGAAGCAACTTCATGCTGACTGGGCCTTTAACCCGGCGCTCGAGCACGACCGATGGCGGGCGATCATTTCGGACATGCATTACCCCCTTCTCAAAGGAACGCGCGTTTTTTTGCAACAGGAGGGCTACATGGACAAGGTGCAGATGTTGGCAGACGAGCTCCCAGCAGAACAGCGTCCGATCAATCAGCATTGGAGCTGGGACCGCATATTGCGCTCCTCACTAATGAAGCAGGCCGATGTGCTGCAAGGGCTGTATTTCTTTGAGGACCGGTTTGACGAACTGACGCTCCAAGAGAACTTCGCATTTCACGAGCCGCGCACCGTGCATGAGAGCAGCCTCAGCCCGTGCGTACACGCTGTGCTTGCCGCATCGCTTGACATGCCTGAGAAGGCGTACGAAATGTACTTGCGAACGGCCCGCTTGGATTTGGATGACTACAACAGCGAGGTTCATGAAGGCCTTCACATCACATCAATGGCTGGCACGTGGATGGCCGTGGTGGAGGGCTTCGGCGGTTTGCGTGTCAAAGATGACATCTTGCATCTTTCTCCCCGTTTGCCGTCGAACTGGTCCAGTTTCAGTTTTCACGTCCAATTTCGCGGGCGTTCGCTCAAAGTCGAGGTCGGCCCGAAAGACGCGCGTGTTACGCGAATTTCGGGTGAGCCCTTGGAGCTGGTGCTCGCCGGCGAGGCCATCAACTGCTGAGTCAGTCGAGCCACAAGCTGTTGACTGTCCCCGGCGTCCCGCCGTGGTCAATGCTGCCGCCCCAACTTGCGCCCAGCGCGTTGTCCCAGAGCACATTGTACAGCTCCATAGACGGGCCGTTACCGTCCGGATCGGTGGGCCATTCGCCGTGATCTGAATACGTTAAAAAGTCGATTACGGTCTGATCTGGGGCGCGCAATACAACGGTCTCACCCGAGTTGTTTATGCCGCCGCTCGACCACGCATACACCGCATAGCCCAGGCCGGCATACGTCATGGAATCTGGACAGAGCACCAAGAAGTCGCCTGCTGTGATTATCGCACCGGACGGAAACACGAACGACAGACCGTCGTTCAGGGACCATCCCTCCAAAGCAATTACCGCATCACCGGGGTTGTGGATTTCCAAGAACTCAAACTGGCTGTCCGGCCCCTGTGTTCCTGCGGGGTTGTAGTGAATCTCGGTGATGACAAGCTGGCCCCACGAAGCGGAATCGGGTTCAGCATCCAAAAGGCAAACCTGCCCGAAATCAGACAGGAACATCAACAGGTCGGTGCCGCCCACCACGCCGTCCTGATCGAGGTCGGTGGAGCAAACATTGCATCCTGTGTAGGAGCAAGGTTCAACGGCCAAATAGTTGCACGCTCCTGAATCGGAGCACACATCAGATTGGGCTGATAGGCCGCCTGGAAGGAGGCAGGAAATAGAAAGGAAAAAACAGGCTGCGTGTGCAGTAGAAGGAAGGAAGGGGAGCTTCATTTGAGAAGAGCGTTGTATGGATTGTTGCCGCAATCAACGCGTCCATTTCCCTTGCTCGACACCCGGCTTGTGGGCGCCCTTATTTCCTTTGTGAACGTCTAAATAGCCGCTGCGGCCTTACAAATGCTCGTTTGCCAAATTCGCAAGCGCACTGCGCTCGCCCTTTTCCAAGGTCACGTGGGCGAACATCGGCCGGCCCTTCAAGCGGTCGATGACGTAGCTCAAACCGTTGGACTGCTCATCGAGGTAGGGCGTATCGATCTGGCGCACATCACCCGTTAGGATAATCTTCGTGTTCTCTCCCGCACGTGTGATAATGGTCTTCACCTCGTGAGGCGTCAGATTCTGCGCTTCATCCACGATAAAAATGGCGTTGGATAAGCTGCGGCCTCGAATAAAGGCGAGCGGGCAAATCGTTATGCGCCCTTCGGTCAGCATTTCCTCGATGGCCTTGAACTTGCGTTCGTTGAATCCGAATTGGCTCTTGATGAAGTTTAAATTATCCCAAAGCGGCTGCATATAGGGGTTCACCTTGTCATGGGCATCGCCTGGCAAAAAGCCCAAATCTTTGTTGCTCAGCGGTACAATCGGCCGCCCCAAGATGATCTGCTCGTAGAGCCCACGCTGTTCCAAAGCGCCTGCCAACGCAAGCAAGGTCTTTCCCGTGCCGGCCACCCCGCTGATTGTCACCAGATTGATGTCCGGGTTCATAATCGCGTGCATGGCGAATGACTGCTCAGCATTCTTTGGTTTAACGCCGTAGGCGTAGACTTTGTCCACCCGCTCGATCAGACGCTTTTCCTCATTGTAAAAGCCCAACGCCGATCCCGATCCGTTGCGTAGAATGTAAAAGTGGTTGTTCAGACGCGATCCGCCCAAGGAAGAAATCTTGCGCGACACACCGCCTATATGCAACTTGCGTATCACCTCGCTGTCCACATCTTCAATCAGTGTTTTTCCCGAATACAGATGCTTGTTGTCCGTGACTTTACCTGTCAAAAAATCCTCAGCAGGCAGGTTCATGGCCTTGGCCTTCAGCCTCAGGTTGATGTCCTTCGAAACCAGCACCACTTTATGCTCGGGTTCTGAGCATTGCAATTGAATAGCGGCGTTGAGGATTTTATGGTCATTGGACTTCTTGTCAAACACCTTCTCCGCATCCGCACGCAACTTTTCCTTCATCCCAAAGCCACCTGGCAGCACGATTCGCAAGAACCCGTCTTCTCCATTTTCGATAGGAAACCAACCTTGCAAGGTGTGCGATTTCGACAAGCGGTCGATGATCCGAATGCACTCCCGCGCTTCGAAGTTTTTTGTACCGTGCCCCACCTTGAAC
>JAQWTJ010000063.1 GCA_029242765.1 Flavobacteriales bacterium
AGCTACAGTCCCGTGGTGACCAAGGCGATTCGATTGGTGAACGGGGACCAAGTGGCCCTGGGTGATGTGCTGGAAGTGGAGGTTGTTCTAGAAAACACAGGGCATGAAAACTCTGTGGAAGTAATCATGCTGTACAGCCAAGACCGCGTAGCTAGCATCACACCGAGTGTGGACAAGCTTAGAGCCTACAAACGCGTCGCTGTGGACGCTGGTAAAACTTCGACCATCACCTTGAGCGTCTCCACTACAGAACTTGGATTTGTAGGACCCTCTATGGAATATATCGTGGAGCCTGGACGGTTTGGGCTGCGCGTAAAAGAACAAATCACAGAATTCGAATTAATCAACAAGTAAATCAAATACGATGAAGCAAATAATACTCTCTATAGCCGCCGCCCTGCTGTTGACAGCAAGTGCCACGGCTCAAACCACGTTCAATGTGGACATGGCCTGTGCCCCAGAAAATTTTGAACACGTGTTCGTCACCGGACCTTGGTGCGGATGGTGTGCCAATGAAGATTACAACACCATGACCGACCCCGACGGCGACGGCGTGTATTCGGTAACCTTAGACGACTCCGTTACAGGTTTGATTGAATACAAATACGCCATCAATGGATTCGCTGATCAAGAAAATTTGGTCAATGACATGGTGGACGGCGCGGATTGTGCTCCTGTAACCGATTACAATGCATACGCCAACCGCACGACAGAAGCTGGAACGCCCGTGAGTGATTATTACGGAACGTGTGACGGAGAGTGCAACGATGTGCCTCCGCCGCCTTCTCAAAACATCACGTTCAGCGTGGACATGGCAGGCTATAGTGGCACCTACGGGTCCGTCAACCTCAACGGTTCATTCAACGGTTGGTGCGGTGCATGTGCCGTTATGACGGACGCCGATGCAGACGGCGTGTACGAGATAGAAGTGGCCATTGCTCAAGGAACCATTGAATACAAGTTCACGGTTGACGGTTGGACCGACCAAGAGAATTTCACCGAGGGCACGTCTTGCACGTCGACCATCGACGGATACACCAACCGCACGTACGACGTGTCTGAGGACGCTGTTTTGTCCGAGGTGTGCTGGTCAGAGTGCCAGGCTTGCGGTGCAGAGCCCGTGCCTGGATGCACAGATTCATCCGCTTGCAACTACAATGCCGAGGCCACAGAGGACGACGGAAGCTGTTTGTTTTCTGACGGCGCCACAGTGGAAGCCTTCACCATTACCGATGCCCTTTGCTACGGTGGCATGGGAGCCGTTGCGGTGGACAGTGTGTCGTCTGAATTTCCCGTGGTGGAATTCAGTGTGAACTCCTTGAGTTCATCCGATGGCTCCTTTGATTTGGCGTCCGGTTCGTACAATATGCTTGTGACTGACTCAGCAGGTTGCAGCAGTTCATTCGCATTCACCATCGGCTCACCTGACGAACTGGTCATTGTGACCACACTCGTTTCTGAGGACCAAGGCGACGGAGACGGTATGGCCGAAGCAACGGTGACTGGTGGCACTCCAGATTACACGATTGTTTGGAACAACATGTCGGGAGAACCAGCGAATCCAGACTCTCTGTCTTCGGGGTTGTACACGGCCGTCGTGACAGACGCCAACGGCTGTACAGCATCTTCCAGTTTGACCATGACCATCAACGGCATTGTTGAATTTGAATCGCTGCAAGGCGCATTGTATCCTGTCCCTGTCCAAGACGTGTTGAATGTGCGCTTGGCGCAGCCCTTGATGAGCGATGCCCGCGTAGAGGTTCGCGACGTACAGGGTCGTTTGGTGTACCGGGGCAACATGCGTCAATCGGATCAATTGTTTAATCTCGATGCGAGCTCCTGGACCTCCGGTGTGTACTCCATTCAGATTTCTGCATTTGATGCCCGAGCTTCTTGGAGCTTCGTCAAATGATGCGCGTTTCAACCTGGCTCCTCTCTCTCATCCTGCTGTTTTCAGCGGGATTTGAGGGCTGGAGTCAAACCACCATTTCAATCGGTGGCACAGTCGTCGATGGCGCCACATCTCTTCCCGGCGTATCGGTGACCGTGAAGGATTCTTACACAGGAACTTCCACGGATTTAGACGGTCGGTTTACGATCAATGTGGACGCGGGGTCCACGTTGGTCTTTTCCTACATCGGCTACTTGAAGCAGGAAATCTCAGTGGCCAACACGGTCGCCGATTTAAAGGTGGAGTTGAAACCTGATATCACAGGGCTGGAAGAGGCGGTGGTCATCGGTTACGGAAACCAACAGCGAAGCAAGATATCTGGCGCGGTGACATCCGTGGACATCAAGGAGGCCACCTCCATCCCGGTGTTGCGCACAGAGCAAGCGCTCCAAGGCCGTGCCGCCGGGGTTCAGGTGACGCAAAACTCGGGTCAACCGGGCAGCACCCAGACCATTCGCATTCGCGGAATCGGGTCCATCAACAATTCCGACCCGCTGTTCATCGTCGATGGGATTCCCTCGGGAGGCATTGACTATTTGAACCCCTCCGACATTGAGAGCATCAGCGTTCTCAAGGATGCCGCTTCCACAGCCATTTATGGGGCTCGGGGTGCCAATGGTGTGGTATTGATCACCACCAAAAAAGGTTCACGCAACAGCAAAGCTCAGGTCACATACGACAGCTACATTGGCGTGCAAGAGCCGTGGAAGCACATGGCTTTGCTCAATGCGGAGCAATATGCCATTCTGATGAATGAAAGTCGCGCGGCCGCTGGAATGGCTGCATTGCCTGCTTTACAGAATCCAGCTCAATTGGGAGAAGGAACCGATTGGCAAAATGAAATGTTCCAACGGGCCCCTATGTCCAACCATTCCGTGTTGTACACCAACGGGACGGAAAACTCCAGCATTGCTATGGGGATGAGCCATTTTGCACAAGACGGCATCATTGGTGGGGAAAAGGGGCGTTTCGAAAGAACCACTTTCCGCGTCAGCTCAGAACAAAGTGCGGGGGAGCGTTTTCGCGTTGGCCAAAATGTCAATTTCACGCACATCAATAGAAATGCCCTCGCAGAAAACAACGAATTCAGCACCCCGGTGTTGCGAGCGTTGAATATTGACCCCGTCACCGAGGCCCGTCGTCAAGACGACACCTTTGCATACACTGAATTTATTGACAGCGACATTGTCAATCCACTGAATCAGATCGCCACCACCCACGACAATTGGGCAACCAATCGCTTTGTGGGGAATGTTTTTGGAGAGTTTGATGTGCTTCCGTCCTTGACGTTCCGTTCATCGGTCAACGTGGATTTGAGTTTGGGCTCTCAACGCATTTTTTATCCGGCCTTTGATTTGGCACTTTACCCGGGTGACCCCAACCGTCCTTCCACAGAATATCGTCCGGTCAATTCACTGGTCCGTGGTGAATACAAGTGGTCCTCTTGGCAATGGGAAAATATCATGACCTACAAAAAGGAATTCGAGAACGAGAATCAACTTCAGGTCATGGCGGGGTATTCGGCTCTTGAGCAGCATTACACAGGTTTGACAGCCTCCCGTGACAGCCTGGCCTCCAACGATCCGTACTACGCCTTCTTGAGCAACAGCCTCAACGTGGAACCACAAATTCCTCGGTCAAACGATGAAGTGCGTGAAACCGCATGGCTGGGGCAATTCGTGCGTGCGACCTACGACATTGGCAATGAGTGGTCCGTGATGGGAACCTTGCGTTACGACGGTTCTTCTCGCTTTGGGCTGAACAACCGCTTCGGTTTGTTCCCCTCTGTTTCAGCGGCGTGGAACTTGACGGAAAAAGCTTGGTTTGCAGAAAAAGACTGGATCGATTTCTTCAAAGTGCGAGCGAGTTGGGGCCGCAATGGAAATGCGGAGATTGGCGACTATGCCTACAACCCCATCATCGTTAACGGATTGAATTACACGTTTGGAACCGACCAAGTGCAGGCCATCGGTTCTGGTCCTGTTTCCGTTGCCAATTCCGATTTGAAGTGGGAAACGGGAGAGCAAATCAACCTTGGTGTGGACGCCGACTTTGTAGACGGTCGATGGAAT
The DNA here is from genome assembly GCA_029242765.1 of Flavobacteriales bacterium. Classification (GTDB taxonomy): domain Bacteria; phylum Bacteroidota; class Bacteroidia; order Flavobacteriales_D; family Sanyastnellaceae; genus UBA8752. Next base: position 4,024 of record JAQWTJ010000063.1, read on the forward strand.
GTCATCTTCGACTTGTACGAGAAGAACACCATCGATATGTTGGCTTATGTCCCCAATCCAGCGACTGCAGGTTTGGAGCCCGGGCCGTCCAATGTGGCGTCGGCACGAAATCGCGGTGCAGAACTCGCTCTGGGTTATCAGGGGGGAGAAGGGGACTTCACCTACAGCTTCAACGGCAACATTTCAGTCTATCGGAATGAAGTCACCGACTTGGGAGCCCCAGTAGACAGTATGAATCAACCCATTTTTACTGGACGCGTCTTTGGTTCTGGGGATTTCGTGGCCATCACAAACATCGGTCTGCCCATTGCGTCCTTCTATGGATTTGAGACGGCCGGCATTTTCCAAACGAACGCGGAAGCGGCTTCTTCAGCCCAACCCAATGCCGTGGCCGGGGATGTGATTTTCACAGATCAAAATGGAGACGGGGTCATCGATGCCGATGACAAAGTCGTCATCGGAAATCCGCATCCAAATTTCACCTACGGATTCACGGCCTCGGCGAAATGGAAAAACTTTGACGCCACCTTGTTCGTGCAGGGGAGCCAAGGAAATGACATCTACCTGGGCATGTTCCGCTACGATTTGAACACCACAAACCTGCCCATTTCCTCCCTTGATCGCTGGACAGGAGAAGGGACTTCCAGCGAGGAGCCTCGAATCACTCACGGCGACCTCAACTTCAATAACCGGGTGTCTGACCGCTTCATTGAAGACGGGTCATACCTGCGAATCAAGTCCCTTCAGGTGGGCTACTCCTTCCCGAGCACGGTGCTTGAACGCACGGGCATCGGAAAATTCCGAGTCTATGCCAGCGCCAGCAATTTGTTCACGTTCACCGACTACTCAGGACTCGACCCCGAAATTGGAACTCGTGGAACACTTGAAATTGGCATTGACCGTGGCTTTTATCCATCGCCTAGGATCTTTAACCTGGGCATCAACGCGGCATTCTGATGAATAACTATCGCAACCACACCACTTGTTTCGGAGGCTTTTTGGCCTTCATTCTTCTAATCGCTGTGACAGGATGCAGCAAGGATTTTCTAGATCGAGACCCGTACATCGGGAGTTCATTGGGGAATTTTTACCAGACGGCAGAGGATGCAGAAGCCGCTGTCATTGCTTGCTATGCGCCTCTGCAAGTGGAGATTTCAGATGGCGCTCATTTTCGCTGGTACTATGGAGACATCGTCAGCGATGATTCAGACAAAGGCGGGTCTGGAGACACCGATGAGCCTGATTTATTGGAATTTGAAAGCTTCATTGGAGACCCTTCAAGCGGGATTGTTCTTGGCGAGTGGAAGACGGCCTACAAGGGCATCACCTATTGCAACATTGCCTTGGAGAACATTCCTGGAATTGAAATGGACGAGCTTCAAAAGCTGGCTTTCCTGGGGGAGGCCAAGTTTTTGCGCGCCTACTGGTACTTCAACTTGGTGACTGTGTTCGGTGGTGTGCCGCTGGTCACGAGCACGCTTTCACCATCGGAATATGCACAAGCACGGGTTTCCGCAAACGAGGTGTGGGCGCAAATCGAAGAAGATCTCGTCGATGCAGCTGCCAGTATGCCTGAAAAGAGTGTATACAGCACTGAACAAGTCGGTCGTGCAACACGTGGTGCGGCCAATGCTTTGTTGGCCAAGGCCTACCTCTATCAAGGGAATTGGTCAGCGTGCCGCAGTCGTTGTGAAGAGGTTGCGGGCTCCGGGGAATACTCGTTAGCTCCTGACTATGGCAGCATTTTTACAGATGCTGGAGAAAATGGACCCGGAAGCATTTGGGAGATTCAGTACATGAATGCCTCGGGGGGAAACTGGGGTGCGCAGTTCTGGAGTGAGGGCACATACACCAATGTGTTCCAGCGCGCTAGAGGGACATTCAGCGGTTATGGTTTCAACCTCCCAACGCAAGACTTTGTAGATGAATTCGAAACATGGGAAGAGACCATTGGCACCGAAACCATCACCAAAGTGGACATGAGAAAGGGCTATACGGTCTACCAATTGGGCGACAACGCTGGGGATTGGGGGGTTGTGACGGAGGACGCAACCGGAAATCCTGCGCCCTACTACGCCAGAAAGTATTTCAACCCGGCCTCGGAGTTGGCCCCCTTTGGGGACCCCAACCCCAATGGAGGGTCCAACGATCGCGTCATCCGCTTTGCAGACCTCTTGTTGATGCATGCGGAGGCCTGCAATCACTTGGGCGATGACGCGGCTTCCAAAGTGTCACTCAAAATGGTCAGAGATCGCGCAGGTGTTCTTTGGTCAGAGGTTGCCTCTTTAGCGGGGGACGACCTTTTGGAGGCCATCTGGCACGAACGCCGTGTAGAATTGGGGCTTGAGGGCCATCGTTTCTTTGACCTCGTTCGTCAGGGACGTGCAGCGGACGTTCTTTCTGAACAAGGTTTTATTTCGGGCAAGAGCGAGCTCTTTCCCATCCCCACAGCGGAAATCACATTGTCCAACGGTTTGTTGGACCAAAATCCTGGGTACTAATGAACAAGAATTTGAAACTGGTCGGGCTATTTGTCGGTCTGTTGGTCTTGGCGATGGGGTGCAACCCCTACGTCGAGCAAGGCTCTGATTTGCCAGGTCCTCCGACTGTAGAAGCCGTTTGGTTTTACCTCGATTCCAATACGGTGGTCGTAGAGGCCGATGCCAACGAAGACGTGTTCTTGCACTTTTGGGATTTCGGAAACGGCAAGACGAGCAACGCGCCCGTGGACACCGCGATTTACTACGTTGAAGGCACATACGGAATTCAATACCAAGGGCACGCAGTCGGTGGGATGGCGCTGTTTCAAGACAGCGTCTTGATCGAGAAAACGCTGGAGCTGCCCTGCGAGGGGACCCTGGCCCTGTTAACAGGGTGCGAAAATCCCAAGACTTGGAAATTTGCACAGGATGCGGGGGCCATAGCGATTGGACCTGAACCCGGATCGGATGAGTGGTATTCTTCGCCCGCGGGGGCGCTTGTGGAATGGCAATACGACGATCGCTGGACCTTGAATGAGGAGGGCGCGTTCATCTATGAAAACAATGGCGGTTCGATGAATCCATTCAAGGGATACATTGAAACATTGATGACGGTTCAACCCTCAACCTTCTCTTTGGAATTGGAGGCGGGGCCCAATGGCGAAGATCAATTCACCGTCAGCCCTTTGACAACTGAAATGACGGAGATTTGTGGCTGGATGGGGGTTTGGGACTCTGGGCCCACTTACATCATCGCCGAGTTGACAGAAAACCGCCTCGTTATCAACGGGCTTCAGCAAAGCGGCGATTGTGTTTCCAGCGGGGGGTACTTCACCTTAATCTTCGACGCAGAATAATGATGAGCAATTTGAGGAGGTCTGTCTGGCTATTTGGCGCATTCCTCTTGGCTGTGGGGTGTTCCGATTGTGGAAGCACTACAGATCCTGTAGCTGCTGAAATTCAGTTTGTAGGGGATCGCACCTCCTTGGAGAATACGTTCAACGCCACGTTCAAATTCGAAGTGCGCCTGGATGCCTCCAACCAGCAAGAGGTCCGTGTGGACTACCAAACGGTGGAAGGCACGGCCTTGGAGGGCGACGACTATGAACCGCAATCCGGAACGCTTGTGTTTGCGCCGGGGGATTTGATTCACGAGATTTCAATTCCCATTGTCATTGACGAAGCTCTGGAGTCGGATGAGCAGTTCAAGGTGGTGCTGTCTAACCCCATCAATGGCTACCTCAAAGGCAACATCCAGGAAGCGACGGGGACGATCCTCAATGACGACACACAGCTGGTCATCACCTTGCCTGAAGGAGGGTATGACACTCCACATAGCCCGGACGTTCCGCCTGAAGGGATGGCCTTGGTTTGGTCGGATGAGTTTGAAGGAGAGCTCGTCGACCAAGCGAATTGGATGCATGAATTGGGCGGCAATGGCTGGGGAAACAACGAGTTGCAGACCTACACTTCAGATGCTTCCAATTCATTTGTAGAGGATGGCAACTTGTTCATCGTGTCCCTGGAAAATGGAGGGAGCTACACTTCTGCGAGGTTGAAGTCCCAGGATCTTCAAGAGTTTCAATATGGCCGCATCGATGTTCGGGCCGTCTTGCCGTACGGCCAAGGTGTGTGGCCGGCCATCTGGATGTTGGGGGGCAATTTCAACCAGGTCGGTTGGCCGGAATGTGGCGAAATCGACATCATGGAGTTGGTGGGGCACCAGCCGAATTTCATCCATGGAACAGCCCACTGGGGGGAGATCATTGGTGGCGGTCACCCGAGTTATGGGACTTCGACCTACTCGGATTTCCCCACTACATTTTCCGATGAGTACCACGTCTTTTCTTTGGAATGGTCCGCCGACACCATGCGCTGGTTGATGAATGGTGAGCCCTATCACTTGGTGACTTCTGAGAATGTCGCACCGTACGACACCCCATTCAACAGCCCGTTTTTCTTCATTTTGAATGTGGCTGTGGGAGGGAATTGGCCGGGATACCCCGATGAGTCAACAATGTTCCCTCAATTCATGGCCATCGACTACGTCCGGGTTTATCAGTAGTTAAGGGAAGGAATGTCAGGGATTTTGCGGTGACCGCCCCGTCCTGACGACCTCGCCGCCGCCCCAGTATCCCCTCCTGCCGTATCTTAGAAGGCATGCGGACTTTACCATTTCAAGCTCTCGCTTTCCTTTTTCTCCTGCTTTTGACGGGCTGGGTGAAGCCTGTTTGGGGCCAAAACGACCAATGCGATGGGGGCGCCATCAAGACCCACGATGCGTACCTGTACGGACGGTTTGAGACGCGCATGCAATCCACCCCGGGAAGCGGCATCGTCAGCTCCTTCTTCCTGTACAATTGGGATCTCAATTGCAACTGGCCGGCGCAAGTGAACGAAATCGATATCGAGATGACGGGGAACTTAGACAACTCCGTGCAGTTCACCACCCACCATCCGTACCTGACGAGTGTGACCCAAATTCTGCCCACGCCGTTCAACCCCCACACCACGATGGTCGATTACGCCATCGAATGGGAACCGACGGCCGTGCGGTGGTTCATCAACGGCGAACTCGAGCTGACCTTCACGCACGAATACGTGGCCCAGCTCATCCACCCCATGCGCATCTTCATGAACCTCTGGGCGGTCGAAAACATCAATTGGACGGGGGTGTGGGATCCCACGGCCATGCCGGGGACTTCGAGGTACGACTACGTTCGCTACTACGACTACACGCCTGGAACGGGCGACGCAGGAACCGCCAACAACTTCACACTCGCTTGGGACGACCCCTTTGACACTTTGGATGCCACGCGGTGGGACCAAACCGAGGACGGCCAAGTGGGCCCTCTTTGCACCTTCCGGGCACAGAACGTCGAGGTGGTGGACGGCGAATTGCAACTGAGCATCACGCCCTACACCACAGACCAACCGACCCGACCGGTGCACTTCGGCGTGGACGCTTCGTCCCTGGACTTGGCCCCAACGGACGTGGTCTACCTCAACGGCGGCTTCAATTCCTGGTGCGGGAACTGCACCGCTATGTCGGACGACGACGGGGACGGGATTTGGTCGGTCACCCTCGACCTGCCGCTCGGTCAACATGAATATCAATTCGCCGTCAACGGATGGGGCGGGCTGATCGCCCAACCCACACTTGGAGCGTCCTGCGACTTCAACCCCTGCGACGAATGGACCAACTACGGGGTATCGGTCGATGAGGAACTCAGCACCGTCTACACGCCCCTTTATTGCTGGAATTCCTGCGCCACCTGTGGCGAATTGGACCCCGGAGGGAGCTGCGCCGCCGACTTGAATGACGACCTGTTTGTGATGGTCAGTGACGTCCTGCTTCTGCTCGGCGAATTTGGTTGCACCTCCAATTGCATGGCCGACATCACAGGGGACGGTATTGTCGGCATCGGAGACTTGATGGCCATCCTTGGTGCATTTGGCCAAGCGTGCCCTTGACAGGATCACTGCCCCAAGGCCTCAGCAATTTCTCGGCATCAAGACTTGGTCGTGCGGATGCCCGTGTTAATTGCCTTGTATCCAGAAATGTACAAGACGTGTAATATTATTTAACCCCTCAACTCATATTATCAGTAGTCTAGAAAATACTTGGAGTATTATAACTCGGGAAATATGTAAAACAGGAAGTCGTGTGTTAATTGAGTTTGGATAAACTTCGATTCATCAAGACCAAGTGCTTGTAAACGAGGCGAATCCCTGACCATCACCAGTTCCAAATGAAGAACCAAACCCGCTCATTTTTGGCGTTTGCCTTGTTTGCAGTTGTAATTATCAGCTCATCATTTACGCCCTCCCCCTATCAGGAAGGAACAATAGTCTCTTTCCCAACAGAAGGCCTCAGTGATATAACACCCCTTGATTCTGATGAGGCTGATTGGAACGACGAAGTGACACTTGTTTGGGAGCTGGTCACGCTTGCACCGGACCAAGTCCCGGAAAGCGGCGCCGCGACCCACCGCGTGTATGCTCAACTCAATTCGCCAAGCCATTCCATGATTGCCGTTTTCGGAACGCAGGAAAGCCCGATTTCTATCAGCACAACAACGAGTTTTTTCCAACACGAATTCGGTGGCAACATGGCAACGGACATCAACCCTGCTTTGTATGAAATCGAACCAGACTTGGCTAGCGACTCGTGGGTTACGCTCGGCAGTGAGCCCTCCAGCGACGACCCTAATTTATTGTACAGCGCGGGATTGGATTGGTCTTCATTCGGTGCCGGTGCATCGCTAACAAGTGATCCTAGTTTCGGTGGAGCTTGGTTTGTTCTTCCGAGCGAGTCCATTGTCACACCAGATAGTCAAGGCCGCGTTTTGCTCGCTCAATTGACCTCGACG
>JAQWTJ010000067.1 GCA_029242765.1 Flavobacteriales bacterium
TCCTGCTGTTGATCTTCTTCATCATCCTCTCGACCCTCGTGAGCAATGGTGTAAATGTTGAGCTTCCGCAGGCCAAGGGCACGTCTTCCGCCTCTTCCCGTTTGACGGTTTCCATCGAGGCCAACGGAACCTATTCCATCAACGGGGGCCAGGTCGCGCGTGGAGACCTTGAGAGTGTCCTTTCCCAACGCCTTGCCGGCGATGCCGACCCCATCGTTTACCTGCAAGTGGACCAGGCTGTCCCCACGGGCCAGACGGTTGAAGTGATTGGATTGGCCAAGTCGCGCAAGTGGAAAGTCATGCTCGGCGCAATGCCCGTTGGAAATTAAGCGGGCTGCTCAGAACAGATTGAGATGAAACTAAGATGAGCGAGTGGAGCGTCATATTGGAAGAAGAGGACAAGCGCCGCGAGCGCAAGGCCTTTCTCGTGACGCTTATCACCTACTCGGCGCTGATAGGAGCGTGCTTCTTTTTAGTGGCCTTCACAATGGAAATCCCGCCTCCGGGGCAGCAGTTTGTTGCCGTAGGCGTGGCTGATTTTGGAGCGGACCAGGAGGCGGCGGGTGATCGTGAAACAGAAGTGCCTTCCGAGCTCGTAGAAGAAGTGGTCACAGAAGAAATCGCCGCCGAACCCACCCCAGTGGTGCCTGAAGTGGAGGCGGTCGAAACGCAGGAAACCAGCGAAATCGTTGTCCCGGTCCAGGAGGAAACACCGGTCGACCCTGAGCCCGTAGAGGACCCCGAGCCTGAGCCTACGATGGACTCACAGCTCTCAAATGCCCTGGACAACATGTTCGGTTCGTCGGGCGGCGGTGGTTCAGAGGGCGCGAGCCAAGGCACGGGCAACCAAGGCGTAAACGACGGTAGAATTGAAGGCACAGGCGTGGTGACGGGCGATTTCGGAGACAGTTTTCTCGAAGGCGGCGAGATGATCGGCGACCCGACCTTGGACGAAGACCCCAGCCAAGAGGGGGTTGTGACCCTGAAAATAACGGTGAACAAGGCGGGAGTGGTCATCGACTCTCGCTTCGACCCGGCCGGGTCCACCACATCCAGCGGCCATCTGATCGAGTTGGCCAAACGTTCCGCGGCCACCGCGCGATTTTCGAGCCACCCCACAAAATCCACCCGCCAGGGTTGGATTCGCTTCAACTTCAAATTGGAGTGAATGGGGGCATGAACTACGACGAGACGATTGCTTGGTTGTACGAGCAGCTGCCCATGTTCCAGCGCAAGGGACCTGCGCAGTACCGCATCGATCTTTCCCGCACCGTTTCATTGTGCAAGGCTTTGGGCCACCCTGAACGCCAGTTTCCCTGCATCCACGTGGCCGGCACCAACGGCAAGGGTTCTGTTTGCCACGCCGTATCTGCTGCTTTGCGCGCCGGTGCTCAAAGCGGTTTGAAGGTGGGCTTGCACACCTCGCCGCATTTGTGGGATCCGCGCGAGCGCATCTGCATCGATGGCCGAATGATATCGGAGGCGCGCCTCGTCAATTTTGTCGCCGAACACCAGAAGTTGTGGGCCGAATTGAAACCCTCGTTTTTCGAGCTCATGTTTGCTCTGGCTATGGTTGTTTTTTCTGAAGAGCAAGTGGACGTTGCCGTCATTGAAACGGGCATGGGCGGCCGCTTGGATTCGACCAATGTCGTGCGCCCTGTCGTTACGGCTATTACGTCCATCGGCTTGGATCATGAGCAATTTCTGGGGTCCGACTTGCGCTCCATCGCCGCGGAGAAGGCGGGCATTCTTAAAGACGGCATCCCGTGTGTGGTGGGCATAATGCCTCCCGAGGCGCGCTCTGTAATTCTGAAGCACAGCTTGTACTGCGGTGTAGAAATTCATGATCCCGTTGCAGCCAACCCATCGGAGAGTGAGCCGCAGTGGATAGCCCAGACTCGTGGCATTTCGCTCAAGATTCTCGAGCTTCTCGGCGAGGAGACTCGCGTCCTGTCTGGATTTGACTTTAAGGCTTCTAGGGCCCGGGCTGTGTTGGACGGCACTCCTTCGGACTGGGGCTTGAGGGGACGTTGGGAGTGGGTCGGCCCGCCAGATTCCTCGGCTCAGCCGTGGGCGTTGGTGGACTGTGCGCACAATGCAGACGGTCTGCGCGCGAGCTTAATAAAGTTGCGCGAATTGGGTCGTCCGTTGCGCATCGTCTTCGCCTCGGTGGTGGACAAGAATCTCACTGCAGCCCTGGAGCTGTTTCCGAAAGAGGCGCAGTACCACTTTTGTGCCGCAGACCTGCCCCGTGCCCTCGACCCGTCGAGGCTCGCTGCACAGGCCTCAAACCACGGTCTAACTGGAACAGTACACCCGGCCACCCTCAAAAAGTCCAGCGTTGAAGCGGCTGTTGAAGCGGCCTTAAACGCACGGACCGGCGATGAGCTGCTCGTGGTGTTGGGGAGCATTTTCATCGCCGGTCCGGCACTCGAAGCGCTGGGCGCCTCGTAAGCTGGGCCTATCGGCCTAAATCAAGGCAGAATTATAAGCAGTAGCAGCCGTAAAGTTGCAAGAACAACAGCAAGTCACCGGTGGTCACCAACTGGTCGCCGTCGAGGTCTGAGGCGAGATCGCCGGATTGGCCATACTCACTGAGGAACACAAGGAAGTCGGCCAGCTCTTGGGCTCCGTTGTTATCGAGATCCGCCATGCAGTTGCCATCGCTGTCAACGCCGCAAGTCGGACCGATGTTACCAGAGAAGTACATGTTGGCAAAATTCACGCACTGCGTGCCTATTACCAGACCCATGCGGCGGCCTGGGATGTCGTCCGTTGTTGGGTGAATTCCTCCCCAAATACGGGATAGACTGCATTGGTCTGAAGCATCTCGGTAGGTGGCCCATTGCAAGGTGACATCTGTCGTCGGTCCTTCTTCAAAGATGAGGAATGTGTTTTGCGGGCAGAGGAATGTGCCCATGCCGCCCGGAAAGAAGGGGTCCCCTGTGATGTTGGTCATCACCTCAGCCGCTGCACGGGAAAAGGTCGAGTGGCCGGAAACGTACCCTGCAAAGGGTGGAGTGACAAAGTTGGGGCGTTGGTACGGCCACCAGTTCTTGGCAAGAATCCAGCCCACACCGGCCATGTCCACTTCGGTATCCTCTACGAAGTCGTGACCGCGCCATGTGTACAATTTGATTTCACCAATGTTCTCGCCGTTAGTTCCAGCGAGTAGGTCGGTGTCATCGATTTGTTCGATGTATCCTGGGATTAGTGGGATGCCGTCAGGGCTGTAGTTTGGTAGAGACAGGTCAGATGATTGGCCGTTCTCTGCCATGTAGCGGATGGCGCTTACGGGACGAACGTAGTCGTAGTACCCCTTGACACCCCAAGCGGCAATGGCCGCATCGTGCATGGCGCCGCCTAAAGTGACGTAGGCTTTGACATCGTATTGCAACTCGTCAAGAGGGTCTCCTTGACCTTCCCACTTGAAGTTGAATTCAGGGTAGTCAGATACTTCATTGTAAATCCCGAACCAGTGCCCCGGTGGCGTTTCCGAATTCGGACCGTCCGCCCAAAACTCAGCAAGGATTCGCACGTAATCGCCGCGGTGCACCATTTGTGGCTCATAGGCCAAGCCTGTGGATGGGTTGAGTGCATGCCCTTGGCCCGGGTCACCTCCCTCCATGTAATCATAGAAATCACCATGTTCGGCCCATGTGTCTGGGAAAAGCGACACATCTGTATTGCCAATGGCAGCGGGGCTGATGTCAATCATTACGCCATCAGAAGGGTCATTGTGAGATTGCCAAACCGATACCATGGCGAAGTGCCATTTGTATAGGCTGTCATTTTCGGCCGTTTGGTCTCCACCGGTGTAGACGGGGTGGCCCGGGTCGAGGTAGACCTTCCACTGCTCGCCATCGCGTTCTAGGACTTGAGCTTGTGAGGGCATCAAAGCGAAGGGGTCCACCCAGCCCCATTCGGGGCTCTGGAAAGGCGGTGCGCCTGAGAAGGGGATTCCGGATTGGTCGACAAATTCCTCGAGAGCCAGCGGTTGCCAGCGGTTCGGGTCCACGATTTGAGTCCCAGCTGTGTCGTTCACCAGTACGAGGTCGGGGTTGATGGCCTCGTAGTACATGTTGGTGTAGTTGTTGATCTCGTTGGCGCCGTCTTGGTAGCCGTACGCAATCAGTTGTTCAGCGATGTAGTTGCCCAAGGCCGCAGGGGATCCGTCATAGTAGTTGGTCGACGTGAGGTTGGTGCTGTACCCGAAAGCATTCATCAGAGAGTCCAACCGTGGTAAAGTGGTCAGCGCGCCTGGTGAATTCAAGTAGCGATGTGTGAGGATGCGGTAAGCTGCATAGCTGATGGCTTGCTCTCGGGCCAATTGAATGTCCAGCTGTGGCAAGACGAGCGGGTTGATGCCCTCAAACGGAATGTCCACTCCGTGGAAGTTCTTCCCTAAAAATATCGTTTCAGCCGTCGAGTCGTACACCGCCCATGCGTCGTACATAGCCATCGAGTTCTGATAAAGGTTGCGCGCGTGGATAGGCGGCCGTGCAAAGTCGATGCGAATGCCTTGGAGTTGGGCATGAATCCATTTGTGAGCAACGCTATGTGTCTCTTGAGCAAATAGCGAAGTGCTTGTCAGTACAAAGGCAGCTAGAAGTACGAGAAGACGATTCATAGTTGAGTTTTCCACTATAAAGATACGACGGAGAGGATAAATACATGGGCATTGGGCAGAAAGACAAGAGCTCTACTGTCGCCATACCAGTAGGTTTGTCTTATGAAAGAAATACTCTACCTATTGCTTTGTTTTCCAATTTTTTGTTCAGGTCAAACCAGTGTATATAATGAACCCCACGAATATGGCGGATGGTATTGCCCTGATAATCTAAATGGTTTTCCGGCTGTAGACATCAACAATTGGAAAAATGTACCTGTTGTGCACGGGAGAATGGCAACCAAGGAAGAAACTCAAAATGGAACGTCATTAATTTTTGTTGATAATGAGAAATATCCCGATGCAAGACCTTTGGATATTGCGATGCCCAAACTGGCTCGATTTTACAACAATCACTCAAGAAAAGAAGAAATTATAATTGTAATTCAAGCTATAAACATTTCAACTGACTCAGTTGTGGGTTTTAGATATTTAAATGGAGGCAATGGGAGTGCTCGATTAAATGAAGTCAAGTTCCTTACCGATAATGAGATTGCTGACATAGTATATTCCCGCTTTGTGTCTTTTAATATCAAGATCAATGCTACGCAAGATGAAATTTGGTCCGTGCTAACTAAACCAGAATATAACCTATCTCTTCAGCCTATTTTTGATGGGGAAAACAGACTTAAATCTGATTGGAATGAGTCGTCAGAAGTCAATTTTAAATACCCCAATGGAGGTGTTATTACTTCAGAATTCGCAGGCAATCTATATGGCAATAATTATATTCAAATTGACTGTGAGTTGGCCGGTTATCAATATGTTGAGAAATTTCTTCTTTTAGAGAATGAAGAAGAAAAAAATACGGAATTACAAGTCGTGTGTGGCCCTTATGGTCATGATTTTGAAAATCAACAAGACATATTAAATGACTGGGCCCAAAAAGTGAAGGAGCTGAGTGAAAAACGATGAGATTAGAACTCAACAAAAACCCACTCAAACGAGTGGGTTTCTTTTTGGTGGGCGGTGAGGGACTCGAACCCCCGACCCCCTCGGTGTAAACGAGGTGCTCTGAACCAGCTGAGCTAACCGCCCGGGCGGCAAAAGTAGGCATGAATATTCACTCGAGTGCGCGGGATTGGGATAGATTTGATTCCGTGGATAAATCCAGGATTCAGTTGCAGATGTGGAGAGGGTGGCACTTTTCAAAGTGGCTCCTTCGAGGGGGGAATTACCCGCGACCTGTAATCAAGCCTCACGCCGATCTGCGGGCGCTGCATCGCGCTTTGCGGAGCAGCAAAACATCGATATCGATTGTGGATTTCGGGGGCGCAAGTGCGGCAGGCACTTCCGTCGTTCGTACAAGCACCGTGGGGAG
>JAQWTJ010000076.1 GCA_029242765.1 Flavobacteriales bacterium
AAAACACATTCGCGGTACCCCGCTGGATGGCCAAATAGCCAGCTTATGCCCTGAACGCCCCTTTGTAGATTAAACCAAAAACGGGAGACCGCATCGCTGCAATCTCCCGCTTGGTACCCAGAGCGGGACTCGAACCCGCACGCCCTAAAGCACAGCCACCTGAAGACTGCGTGTCTACCAATTTCACCACCTGGGTAGATGCCCCCGGATTGCTCCAAGAGTGGTCGGCGAAGTTACGTACTAAAACGTCGAAGGGCAGACATATTCCGTCACGTCGATCGAAGTTTTCTGCAGCGTCTCCCAGCCGCCAATGACGTCGATTCCGTTGTGGATTCCGCGCGATTTTAAAATGGATTGGGCTATGGCTGAACGGTAGCCTCTCATGCAGTGCAGATAGAACACGCCATCCCGTGGGAAGGCCTCCGTGTTGTTGCTCAAGAGGTCCAGCGGCTCGTTGATTGAGCCTTGGACACGTTCGCTCTTGTGCTCGCTTGCGGTCCGCACATCAAAGAGGCGAACGCCGTCTTGGGTGCCGTGGAGCTTGGCCAAATCTTCGCTAGAAATGCGGTTGATTGTGTCGACTTCTTTGCCCTTTGCAATCCACGCCGCCATGCCGCCCTCGAGGTAGCCTAGAATATTGTCGAAGCCCACCCGCGACAAACGTGTAATGGCTTCTTCGAGTTGGTCGGCCTTGCAGACCAGCAACAACGGCTGTTTTACGTCTGCAATAAGCTGGCCGGTCCACGGGGCGAAATTGCCCTCGAGTCCGATGAAAATGGAGCGCGGCACATGGCCTTTGGCAAAGGCGTGCTCGGCCCGAACGTCCAAGACAATTGCGCCGCTGTCATCGGCGATACGCTCGAAATCTGCAGGCGCCCATCCGTGTGCTCCGCGCTTGAGAACCTCCTCATAGGACTCGTACCCCTGCTTGTTCATTTGGACATTCATGGGGAAGTACTTCGGAGGTGGCAAGAGTCCGTCGGTGACTTCTGTGATGAACTCGTCGCGGGTCATGTCTGCGCGCAGCGCATAGTTGGTTGCTTTTTCCACACCGATGCTGCCCACTGTTTCGCTGCTCATATTTTTCCCACAAGCTGAGCCTGCACCGTGCCCCGGGTAGACGATCACGTCATCGGGCAAAGGCATAATCTTCTCGCGGGTGCTATCGAAGAGTAGACCTGCGAGGTCTTCTTGGGTCATGTCGACCGCCTTCTGGGCGAGGTCCGGTCGGCCCACATCGCCAAGGAAGAGCGAGTCACCGCTGAACAGTGCGTAGGGCTTGTCAACGGCTGTGCGAAGCAGCCAAGATGTGCTTTCCATGGTGTGCCCTGGGGTGTGCAGGGTTTCGATGGCCAATTCGCCCAATGCAAAGCGCTGACCGTCTTCGGCGACCGTGCATTCGAAGCCGCATTCAGCGGTTGGCCCATAGACAATCTCAGCGCCAGTTTTTTCAGCCAACGTCACATGGCCTGACACAAAGTCGGCGTGAAAATGGGTTTCAAAAATGTACTTGATCTTGGCACCGCGTTGCTTGGCCAGATCCAAATAGGCTTGAATTTCACGCAAGGGATCGACAATGGCCACTTCGCCGTGGCTCTCGATGTAGTAGGCGCCTTGTGCTAAGCAACCTGTGTAAATCTGTTCGATGTGCATGGAGGTAAAATTACGTCTTCTAGGCGGTCTGTTGTGTGACAAGAGTCACGGTTTGAACAGGCTCATGAGTTGTCCGACTGCCGTGCGATGGCATCGTGGTCGTCGTTGTGTATCCCAGAGGTCAATTCAGTCATGGCGTCCTCAATGGTCGCGTGAAGAGCAGAGGGCTGGAATCGCTGCAACAAGCCGTGGCTGTCCAATGCGTCACGCACCGGGCCGATCGCACCGGCCAAGTGCAGGCTGATGTTTAAGACTTCGAGCTCGTCGATGAGTTGGTTCAGCATCATCGTTGCGGAGGCGTCGACATAAGGAATGCCTTCGGCGTACAGCACGATGTGCCGCAAGGGAACAGGTCCTGCTTGATCGATGTTTTTGCGAATGTTTTTCCGGAAGAAGTCGGCGTTGGCGTAGTGCAGTGGGCCGTCAAAGCGCAGGGCGAGCACGCCTGGTAGTGTGGTGGCCTGTGGGAAGCGTTCGATGTTTCGGTAGATGCCAGAGATCCGCCCCAAAATGGCCACATGGGGCCGGGTCGAGCGGCGAATTGTCACGAGCAAGGCCACTGCGATCCCAATGGCAATGCCCTCCGTTATGCCGATGCAGGCCGTTACGATAAAGGTGGCCAGCAGCACCCCGGCCTCCTCGCGCTGCGTGCTCCAAAGGCGCACGGGCAATTTTATGTCTACCAGGCCGGCAATGGCCATGGCGATGATGCCGGCGAGCGCTGCTTTGGGCAAATCATAAAACAACGGAGTTAGAAAAAGGAGGGTTGCCGCGACAATTGCTGCGGAAATCAAAGCAGCAATGCCGGTTTTTGCGCCGGCTTGGTCGTTGACTGCACTGCGAGAGAATCCGCCCGTGGTAGGATAGGATTGGAAGAAAGCACCGATCACATTGGCCAAGCCTAAAGCCCGCAATTCTTGACTCGCATCGACGCTGTAATCATCATGCCGCTCCTCGATTGCCTTCGCCACAGAAATGGCCTCCATAAAGGCGATCAGCGCAAGGGCGGCGGCCATCGGCAACAAGGTGCGGACATCCTCTGTCGTGAAGCCGGGCACTCTGAAGCTGGGCAACCCCGTAGGGATGTCACCCACCACACGGACACCGGCCCCTTCTAAATCGAAGGCCATCACCGCAAATATGCTGGCCACCACCACAAGCAGTGGACCGGGTATGCGCTTGTTCACCCTTTTTACGCCCCAAAGCAGCCCTATGCTGCCCAGTCCGATCGCCAACGTTGCGATGTGCAATTCACCTATGTGCTGCCCTGCATTCCAAAGCAAAATATGGATCTGATTGCTTCGTGGCATTGCAATCCCTAGCAGATGGGGCAATTGGTTCAGGCCGATGATGAGTGCTGCAGCCGAAGTAAATCCGCTGATCACAGGCCTGGACAGGAAGTTCACCAAAAAGCCCATGCGAAAAAGTCCCAAAATCAATTGGATTGCGCCCATCATGGCCGCCAACAGCAGGGCCAATTCAATGTAGCGGTCTGATCCGCCAATAGCCATTGCGCTAAGGCCAGCAGCGACCAGCAGAGAGTCCATCGCCACCGGTCCCACGGCCAATTGGCGCGAGGTGCCGATGAAGGCGTAAACAATTTGCGGGGCCAACGCTGCATACAGGCCGTAAACCACAGGAAGCCCCGCAATCATTGCGTAAGCCATGCCTTGAGGAATGAGCATGATGCCCACGGTCAGCCCGGCCGGCAAGTCCTTGAGTAGCGTGGCGCGATTGTAGCCTGGCAGCCAATCGAGAATAGGGAAGAAGGTGTTCAGTTTGAATTTCACGCCAAGTCCTTGAGAAGCTGCAAAGTTACGGGCAACTTACACCCTGACAATGTGCCTTTCGTGACCGTGAAATCAGAATCGTATCACCAACGAGGTTTAGGGTCACGGCGCTTTTTCGGCCCGCGGCTTGCTGGGGCTTTGCCCTTGTAGCTGCTCTTGTTGAACCCTCCGCGTTTGGGCGGGCGGTCGTCTTTAACGCCTTTGTATCCACCGCCTTTGTACCCTCCGCTTGAAGAGCTGCCGCCAGAACGGTTATCGCCAGAACGGCTGTCGCCAGAACGTCGGTCCTCGCTTCCAAAGCTGTCCCTGAATCCGCTGCGCTTTCCGCCTCGATTGTCATCTGCGTAACGCGGACGGTTGTCGTTGTGTCGGGGGCGGTCATTGCGGCCACCGCTTTGTCGATCGTCGCGTCGGTTGTCCCGGCGGTCGTCGTTATAGCGCGGGCGGTCATTGCGGTTGTCGCTGCGGTCGTCGTTGTAGCGGGGCCGGTCATTGCGGTTGTCGCTGCGGTTGTCGCTGCGGCGGTCATCACGTCGGTTGTCCCGGCGGTCGTCGTTGTCGCGGGGGCGGTCATTGCGGTTGTCACTGCGACGGTCATTGCTGCGGTTGTCCCGGCGGTCGTCGTTGTGGCGAGGCTTGTCGTCCCGACGTCCGTCACGACGGTCATCGCTCTTGTAGCCGCCGCCACCGCCGCCTTTGAAGCTGTCACTCTTGTAAGAGCGGCGTTTTTCTTGGCTGCGTTGACCGCGCTGGTACCCGCCGCCACCGCCACTTCCACTGCTTCGGCCGCCGCCGCCGCCGCTGCGACCTCCGCGGCCTTTCTTGCCGCCGTATCCTCCTCCGCTGCCTTTATGCATGCCAACAGGCGGCAGGTCGAGGTGGAAATCGTGATTCGTGTCCACTTGGATTTCGCAGTCCAAAAGATGTTGGATAGCAGCGAGATACTTGCGCTCGTCCGCCTCATTGCAGAGCGATATTGCTAAGCCTTCTGCCCCGGCGCGGCCCGTGCGGCCGATGCGGTGGATGTACGTCTCGGGCTGATTTGGGAGCTCGAAATTGATCACGTGACTCAGCGAATCCACATCAATTCCACGTGCAGCCACATCGGTGGCCACCATCACGCGAACGTTTCCTTGCTTGAAAGCGCGCATGGCGCGGTCACGTTGAGGCTGGCTCTTGTTGCCGTGAATGGCAGCAGCGCCGACTCCCGCGTGTTGAAGATGACGTACGAGCTTATCCGCGCCGTATTTCGTTCGTGTGAATACCAATGCAGAAGTCACCGACTTGTCGCTGAGCATTTCTACGAGGAGGTCTTTCTTGTCACGCTGCATAACGGACAACACCCGTTGTTCTACTGTTTCAGCGGCGGAGCTTTGACCTGCGACCTCGACTTTCACCGGGTCGGTCAAAATGTCTTTTGATAAGCTGACAATGCTTGACGGCATCGTCGCCGAGAAGAACAAACTTTGGCGCTTCTTCGGCAACATCGAGATGATTTTCTTGATGTCGTGGATGAAGCCCATATCGAGCATGGTGTCGGCTTCGTCGAGCGTGAAGTACTCTACGTCAGAGAGGTTGACGTGGCCTTGATTTGCCAAGTCCAGAAGACGCCCTGGGGTGGCCACTACGATGTCCACGCCGCGCTGCAATTGTTTGACCTGGCGGTGTTGGGATACACCTCCAAAAATCACGCAGTGAAACAGGTGCATGTGCTTGGTGTAATCGTCGATGTTTTCGGCGATTTGCCCTGCGAGCTCGCGGGTCGGGCTCAAGATGAGGCCTTTGATACGGCGCGGGCCTTTTGAGTCGGCGGCTTTTTCGGCGATGTTGTGGATGATCGGCAAGGCAAATGCCGCCGTTTTTCCCGTGCCTGTTTGGGCGCATCCCAGGACGTCGTGCCCTTTTAAAACGAGCGGAATCGACTCTGATTGGATGGGGGTGGGCGTCGTATAGCCGAGGGGCTCAAGAGCGCGGAGGATGGGTTCGCTCAGTCCGAGCGTTTCAAATAGACTCACGATTTCATGGAGTTGTAGGGGCGGCAGAAGTGCCGAGCCCCTCACTTTAATGCGCGGAGCTCAATTGTAAAGAAGTGCCCAGAGCGGGACTCGAACCCGCACGCCCTAAAGGACACATGGCCCTCAACCATGCCTGTCTACCAGTTTCAGCACCTGGGCTGGTGACCCCCGAGGGACTCGAACCCTCGACCCTCTCATTAAAAGTGAGATGCTCTAACCAGCTGAGCTAGGGGGTCAATTGAGATATACGGGCAACGTTATGACCGCGTAAGGGGGGGCAAAGATATGTGTAGTGTCGATACGAGCAACACGCCCTTTGAGCCGCCTTTTGAGCCGCCCTTTTGCCCCCTTTATTTTGCCAACGGCATACGCTTAAACTCGACCGATGAATCGAGCATTTTTCGCATGGTGAAGAGCGTTCGCTTGCGCTCAGTTCCGAGGGATTCGGCGATGTGTATCATCTTTGGATTGAAATCCCCAATCCACGTCAGCATTGCTTTGACGTAGCGGTTTTGTGCATTCAGCCGCTCATGGGCGCCCTGAATCAGCATGGAGTCGATGCCCATCCCGTGAAATTCCCGGTCCACTCCGAAGACAACCCCCACCATCACATCGGAAGATTTTCGCAGTTTGTGCCACATGAAAACGAGCTTGCCCCACAGGTTCAAATTGCCATGAACATGTCTGAAGATCAGGTTCAGTTCAGGGATGTTGATGAAGAATCCAATCGGCTTGTCCGATGGCATATGACGGAGGAAGAAGAGGATGTTGGGGTCCATCACAGGCTTGAGTGACTTGACCGTGCGTTGGGCCTGCTTGAGTGACATCTTCGCAAAGCCGTGGTGGCCGCCCCAAGCGTTGTTGTAGACGGTGTAGAAGTCGATGGCGAGTTGTTCGGAAGAAATGTCACGGGCGGTGTAGAATTGGTACCGATCAGGATCGGTGATTTGCGTGATTTTTCGGAGCACCACTTCCTGCAGTGGCTCGGCAACCGAGCGACCAAAAATGTACTGTTCGTAGTAAACCTGGTATCCGCGTGACTCAAACCAATCTCGGTAATACGGCGGGTTGTAATTCATCCCGTAGCTGGAGACATCTGTGAAGTTGTCCACGAGCAGCCCCCAAAATTTGTCCTTTTCGCCCAGGTTAATTGGCCCGTCGACGGCTTGCATCCCACGGTCAATCAACCACTGTTCAGCTGCGTCAAAAAGCAGTCCGGCCACCCCATCGTCTTCGATGGCGTCAAAGAAACCGATCCCACCGGTGCGCTGTTCCATCCCTTTTGAGTACTTCGGATTAACGAAGGCAGCGATGCGCCCTACGGCCTGTTTCTGTTCGTTAAGCACCACCCAGCGCTGGGCTTCAGCCCCCTTTTTGAACAGTCGATTCTTTTTCAAGTCGAACACCTTTTTCACGTCCTGACGCAGATGTGGAATCCAATTCGAGTCCTCTCGGTACACGCGCTGGGGCACCTTGTGGAAGAGTTGTTCGGTGTCGTTGTCATGGACCTTGATGCAATGCATAGTGCGATGTTGGAGAGTTGTGGGAGTCGGTGGCAAGAGGTGGGGTGCAAATGTGCTATTTTCGGACCGATTCTAGGGCGCATTTGCGATATTCTTCGCATTGCTCCGTATGGTGTAGCGTGCAACCTATTGCCTGCGGAGTGCATTCCTTGGTTGCAGAGAGTTTGGAGTATGAAATCGATTCGGATGAGCAAGATTATTTATGTGGCGCTGGCCCTTTTTTTTGTGCTGGGTGTCCAGCCCAATGTCACTGCGCAGATGGTGTCGCCCGCTAAGACGCAAGTTGCGTTACCGGTCCCGTTGTCAATCGACGCCTTCGAGGCGGAGCACGGTTGGGTGTTCTCTGCGGACCTTTTGAAGGCCGAGGGGCTGCTGGACTTGGACGGATGCCCAACGTCTCAGGCTGGCGGAGCAGCGTTTTCGGCGGCTTCTTTTGACCCCGATACGTTCGACCCTCGACTATACGCAATCCCGCAGGCGCCAGCGGCCGAAGCGATGCGACCTTTGGATTTTCGCATCGCCGACCGCGGCGTCATCCAGTTCCACAGTGCCGCCCGCCTCGAAGTGCTCTACGCGCGTTACTTGGCCAATTTGAAAAACGAGAAATGATGAGGACCCAACGCTTTTCCACCTTCGCTTTTTCGGCTTGCATGGCGCTGCTTGGTGCTTTGATGTTGCCGGTGGTGGGCACGGCCCAAGAAATTGGCATGACCGGGGGGGACTACACCGGTTGTGATTTCTTTTTTGTGGATGCTGGTATGACTTCAAGTGACTACCCGCCGAATTCGAACGTCACGATGACTTTTTGCCCCGACGGCGCGGACCCAATCATCAATTTTTACTTCAACCTGTTTTCACTCGGCCAAGGCGACCAGCTTTCGGTGTGGCTCGGCGACGAGGCGGTGGGCGCCCCGTACGGGGTGTACTCCGGATTCGATTTACAAGGCGAGGACCTCTACAGCCAAATGGACGGCGCAGACAACCCCGGCGGGTGCATCACCTTCTTGTTTGAGTCAGACGGCACAGAGAACGGCAACTGGACGGCTGAAGTGAGCTGTGAGTACCCCTGCGTTCGGCCCTTTGCCATCATAGAGACGGACGAAGAAACGCCACTGATGATCTGCGTAGGGGAGGAGGTCACCTTCCACGGAGGCAACAGCGAAGTGGCTGAAGGAGCTGAAATTCTAGAGTGGTATTGGGATTTTGACGATGGAAATGAAGGGGCGATGACACCGGAGGTGACCCACAGCTTTTCTGAGCCGGGCGCGTACAAGGTGCAGCTTTTTTTGACCGACAACCTCGACTGCGAGAACAACAACTTGACCGACCACCTCGTGCTTGTGAGCACCCCCCCAGACTTTACGGCTACAACGCCGGATCTTACGATTTGTGGCGGGCAGACCTACAGCATTGACGGCGTGGCCGACCCGATCACATACGACGACACGCCTGGAGCCAACTTCGGAGGGGCTCTGTTCATCCCGGATGATCAGACCCAGTGCTTTGAAAGTTCAATCTTTTTTGACGTGTTTGCCCCGGGCCAAACTGTATCGAGTCCGTCGGACTTTGTGGATGTTTTCATCAATTTTGAACACAGCTTCATGGGCGATTTGACGATCACGATCATCTGCCCGGACGGCTCTTCTATGGGGCTTCACCAGCAAGGCGGTGGGTCAACCTTCCTTGGCGTACCTGTAGATAATGATGCCACTCCCAACGCTGAAGGCATCGGTTGGGACTACACTTGGGATCCGGGTGCCACCAACGGCACTTGGGCCGACAACTTGGGCGGCACGTTGCCTTCAGGAGCATACGAAGCAGCTCAAACGTGGGACTTGCTCACGGGTTGCCCAATGAACGGCAATTGGACCATCGAGGTGTGCGACAGTTGGGGCTCAGACAACGGCTTTATTTTCGACTGGGCGGTCAACTTCGACCCGGAGCTATATCCGGAACCCATCGTGTTCACGCCGGTTATCGGTTCGGGTTGTGATAGCACGTATTGGACGGGTCCGTTCATCACCAACAATGGTTCGGATGAGGATTGCAACGGCATCGAGATCACGCCAACGGATTTCGGAACGGCCACCTACCTCTTCACGGCAGTCAACAATTTCGGCTGCTCGTTTTCGGACACAGTGGAAGTGACGGTGGTCCCCGGTCCTTCGGTGGATGCCGAGTGGCCGGTGGCCTGGTGCGGATCGCCCATTGATTTGAGCGCTTGGGTTGTTGCGCCGGAGCCGGGGTTCAATTATGAGTGGGAGTGGAGCACCACCGTGGCCGGCGTCGACCTTGTGCCTGGATCGACGAGCGGTGCGAACACTGACGCGACCATCGACGAACTGTCCTCGCCCACTTGGGTTGTGGCCACCGTGGATATGATCGGCGGCGAACTGGACGCCTGCTTGGCCTCGGATTCGGCCGAAGTTCAGCTTCTTACACCGCCGCTTTCAGGCCAGACCTTGGAGTATGACTTGTGTGTGGGGTCTGAATTGGCCTTGTTCTCTCCCGGTCAATCCCAAGACTGGACCTACACGTACGAGTGGACTTGGACTCACGAGAACAACTTGGGCGTCGAAGTGACGGAAGTGGTCAGTGTTTTGAACGCAATCGGCGTGACGGAAGAGGGGGAATACCAGGTGACGGTGACCATGGATGCGCCCTGCGTTTGGGACGCTTCGACTTCGTACATCGTCGATCTCGAGGAGTGTGTGATACTGATACCCAACATATTTACACCCAACAATTTGGGTGATGGAAACGACAATTTTGTAATCCAAGGGGTGGACGCCTATCCGGGGTCGACGCTTCAAGTGTTCAACCGTTGGGGCGGCATTGTTTTTGAGAGCACGAGCTACACCAACGGTTGGCGGCCCACCCAAGAAGAGGCGCCCGATGGGACGTACTATTATGTGTTGGGCGTGAATCGCAGCGACGGCTCGGCAGATCGCGAGATGCACTCCGGATATGTTGAGATCATGCGGAACCGCCGCTAAATCTGATGCGACACGCTTGCCGAGGTGAAGGAGTATCGGGACAGCATTGAGGCGCTCGGAGCCGTTGCGCAAGCCTTGGTCTTGGAGCACCGAGCTGAGGAGGCGCGCTACGCAGCCATCTTGTCTGAAAAACCAGTGCCTGTGCGCCGAGCTGAGGGGTTGACATGGTCCCCGGTCCGAGTGCTTCGTTCGGCGTTCACAATGGGAGGCCGCCCCTTGCTTGAACTCGAGGCCGCCTCTGGAGAGCCCGGCATCTTTCGCGCCGGTTCGGCTGTACTTCTTTCTTCAAGCGATCAGCGCGGCGATGCGGTTGCCGTGCGCGGCATCGTAAAGCGCGGCCGCGATATGCTGGCCGAAGTGGTGCTCGACGGGGAAGAGCTGCCCGCCGGGGTCGAGCATCGAAGTTGGACACTCGACGCTCGATTTGACGAGCGAAGCTTCACAGAAATGGCACGCGCACTCTCCACGGTGCTCAACGCCGGGCGGGATGGCAAGTCTTCTCGGTTGGCCCAACTCCGCGAGGCCTTGCTGGGCTTTTCCGGGGTGATCGAGGACCACGGATTGCACACGTCGCAAGCTCTGGGCGATGGGGCGCTCGAGAGCGCAGCCTCAGCCCTTGAGGCGTCGCCGCTGAACAGTTCCCAGCGCGCGGCTGTTCTCCACGCGCTCTTCGCCCCGGATTTCGCCATCATCCACGGTCCGCCGGGAACGGGCAAAACCACCGCACTCGTCGAGTTGGCTCGGGCCTTGGTTGCGCGTGGTGAGCAAGTCTTATGTGCTGCGCCGAGCAATGCGGCCACGGATTTGCTTGTTGCCCGTCTTGGCGATGCGGGCCTGCGCGTGGTCCGTATCGGCCATCCCTTGCGCGTTGATCCCGAGGTGCTCAGCGCCACCTTGGAGCAACGGGTGGCGGCCGACCCGCAGTTCAAGGCTGTACGAGAATTGCGCAAGCGGGCCGAACGCGCCATCCAATCCTCGGAATGGCGGGAGGCCCGCGCTCTTCGAAAGGACGCGCGCACCCTCGAGGCTGACCTCGCTGCCACGGCGCTGGACCGGTCCCAAGTCGTGTGCTGCACCTTGGTGGGTGCTTCGGATCGTGCCTTGGGTGACCGTCGATTCGAGACGCTGATCCTTGATGAGGCGGGCCAAGCGCTTGAACCGGGGGCTTGGATTCCGATATGCCGAGTGGATCGCGTGGTTTTGGCGGGCGACCCCAGCCAGCTGCCACCGACTGTCAAGTCGGACGCTGCGCGGCGTGCAGGGCTTGCAGTGAGCTTGCTTGAGAAGGCCACAGCGCCCGCACATATCGGCGCCCCCCAAGTTCAGCTTCTCAATACGCAGTACCGTATGCACGCTGACATCATGGCCTTCCCAAACGACCAATTTTACGGAGGGGCGCTCCAGGCGGCTCCGCCGGTGGCCGCCCGCACCTTGCCCGATTGCCCGCCCCTTGAGTTTATCGACACCGCAGGCCGAGCTTGGGATGAAACTCAACAAGAGGGGGGCAGCACAACCAACCCCGAGGAAGCCGCCTTTGTTGCGGCCCGCGTGCGGGAGCTCCTCGCCGCTCACCCCCACGCCACGCTTGGATGCATCGCCCCGTACCGGGCACAGGTGAACTTGCTTAAGGGCTTGCTCGCCACAGAACTGGCAAGCCAAACTCATCGCTTGGCCGTGCAAACCGTCGACGGTTTCCAAGGCCGCGAGCGCGACATCGTGGTGATTTCGCTAACGCGTTCTAACCCTGAAGGCACTGTGGGCTTTTTGTCTGAGCATCGCCGCATGAACGTGGCCATGACGCGGGCTAGGATGCACCTGCTTGTGGTGGGGGATTCGTCCACCTTGGGGCACGATAAATTTTACAATCAGTTCACGCGCCACGCAGAAGCACATGGTGCGTATCGCAGCGTGTGGGAATGGGCCTGAGCGAAGCCGCAGGTACGCGACTAAGGGCCGCTTTATGCCACTTCGCCCGTTTCGGTGTCGACCCCAGCTGGCACTGCGGCCACCGGTTCGAGCGGGGCCACGGCGGGATGGTCGGCGAAGGCCTCGCTTCCAGCATGGCTGTCGCTGGGAATGACATTGACCGATCCTTCTTCGCTTAAAGGGTAGACCTCTGAGATTTTAGTGTAGTTGATCGAGGGGATGACAAAGCCCACGCTCGCACTTTTCATGAACAGCATCACCTTGTCGTACGCATCGCGCAAATCGTCCGCACTGAAGAGGTAGAACTTGTTGTGGTCCTTTTCCTTGGTGCTCTTCTCATCAAAGGATGTCAATGCCACTTTGATCCTGAACCATTGTTCGCCTGTGTCAAAGCGCACGACTTCAGTGTAATTTGATTTTGTGATCTGCTTGATGATAAAGGGGCCGGTACAAAACTCCGCAACGATGCCCACCAAACGAGCCTCAGCCTCGGTGTAAGTGTACGCGTCGAGCAGGAGCTGGTCGGTCTTTTTTTCTTCGGCACCGTCGACTCCGTTGCGGGAGTATTGGACGACACACGTGAACCAATATTTTTTCATGATGCAATGTGTTGAGATGAATGTTCAATGGCGGCCATCACTTGTCGAGCCACCCGCAGGGCTTGCAGCCCTTCTTCGAGCGGGACGCGGCACGGTACGCCACCGCAAATAGCGCTGTAAAAGCCGGAAAGTTCGTCGCCGATTGCGTTGTTTGGTTTGACTTCAGGCGCGTCGATGTGCAGCCTGCGGGAAGGCCCGCCCGGCACGTCCAGGTAGAGTCCGAAGGGGTCGCGCTCCGCGCCTTCGCCCTCTGCAGGCACGTCTTCTATTTTCACCACTTGCGTGCTCTTGTTGAGCAGGTCCACCGAGACATATGCGCCTTGCTGGAACAGCCGCACTTTGCGCATGGGCGAGAGGCTGACACGCGAGGCGGTGAGATTTGCTACAGCGCCGCATTCAAATTCGAGCCGGGCGTTGGCGATGTCAGGTGTCGAACTCACCACCGCAACCCCGTGGGCTGAAACGCGGGCCACCGGCGAGCCGATTGTGTGCAAAGCCAAATCGATATCGTGGATCATTAAATCCAGCACGACCGGCACGTCCAATCCGCGCGGGTTGAACGGAGCCAGCCGGTGGGCCTCGATAAAGCGGGGTGCGCTTAAATGCGCAGCGGCTGCTTGAAATGCCGGGTTGAACCGCTCTACATGCCCCACCTGTACCACCGCTTTGCCTTCACGCTGCAAGCTCAGCAGGCGCTCGCCTTCTTCCAGCGTTGCGGTGACGGGCTTCTCAATAAAGCAGTGCAAACCGCGCCGCAAGGCCGCTTCCGTCAAACCGGCGTGTTCTGAGGTGGGGGCCACGATATCCACGGCGTCCACAGCGCTCAACAGGTCCTCAACACGTGCAAAGCGTGCAGGCAATCGCTCTGCATCCAGGCCCTTTTCAGCAGCCCAAGTCTTCAGTTCTTCATCGGTTTCAGGCCGTGGATCGTGGTAGCCTACAAGGTGGAATTGGGATGGGAGATCAAGCAAGCAGCGCAGGTGGATTTTACCCAAATGCCCCACCCCGAAGAGTCCAATTTTCACAACACCGCCTTTCTGCATTCCACAAAAGTAGCGCGGCAATTTCCCATCGGCCGATTGTTCATAGCGACGTTGTTCACACGCTATCCAATCCCTTGTTGTGCGTAATTTTCGGACCCACGCGCAACCATGGCCTCTATCGCAGCTCACCTTCAGGACACCTACCGTCACCGCGGGATGAGGCGAAAAATGCTCGACGGCTTGCGGCAAATGGGCATTGCCGATGAGCGGGTCTTGAGCGCCATGGACGAGGTCCCCAGACATTACTATCTCGACGCGGCCTTTGACAAATTTGCCTATGAAAACAAGGCCTTTCAAATCGGCGCCGGCCAGACGATATCTCACCCGTATACAGTGGCGCGTCAATCTGAGCTATTGCAGTTGCCCGAGGGCAGCAAGGTCCTGGAAATTGGCACCGGCAGTGGATTCCAATGTGCCGTGTTGTGCGCCATGGGCTACAAGGTGTACAGCATCGAGCGCCAGAAGGAACTTTATGACCGCGCAAAGCCGTTCTTGAAACAGCTGGGCTATCGCGCCGACATTTTCTACGGTGACGGGTACAAAGGGAAGCCTGTTTTCGCTCCGTTTGACGGCATTTTGGTGACCTGTGGCGCGCCCTCCATTCCAGAGGCGCTCTTAGGCCAGTTGAACATAGGCGGCCGAATAATTATCCCAATTGATGACGCCTCCGCCGGCGAGGGCGTGCAAATCATGACGGAAGTGCGCCGGGTGGGCCAGAAGAAATTCACGCGTCAGACCCACGGGCATTTCGCATTCGTCCCGATGCTCGCCTCCCGCGTGCGCTGAACATCGCGCCGCTTCGTTTGCGGCATCATGCTGACCTGAGATCAGTTGCAGTTCTCCCCGAAGTTGCCAAGCACCAACAGCACGTCTGTTACTGTGACAGTCAAATCGCCGTTGAGATCACCGGGGCAGATGTCCGGCAATGCGACGCAAGTTTCGCTGCTCTCGTCCCATACGGTGCCTTCTCCGCACGCTGTTTCACAGGAGGCGTCGCTGTCGCAGATGCCGTCGTTGTTTTCGTCGGCGGTGCAATTTCCGCCGCATACGCCGATGGCGTCCTCTTGGTTTCCATCGCAATCGCAGTCGCCCGCTGGTATGTCTGTACACCCACACGCATAAATGGCGCCGGGCCCACCGCAGACGCCGCAAACGTCGTCGTACATGCAGTTGCCGTCATCGGAGGTGGCGTTGGCGTTGTAGTTGCACGCCGTGTCGTCCATACAGCCGGGCACATCTGAGCCGTCTGGGCAGAGGCCGGTGAAGATCGCGTCCATCACATAGGTCACGGTCGACGAGCTCGTCCATCCATTCCATAGCCCCACCACCCAAGCGCCGCTCCCGGTGAGGGACATGCCAGAAAGATCCACAGCGGTCGAATAGGTGCCAGCTGTTGTGACATTCCAGCCTCCGGGCCAGCTTCCGGCTGAGGTGTAGCCAGCAGAAAAGTTGTATCCGCCCACTTCAATGCAGGCTCCGCCTGGATCGCAAAGCGTGAGGAGCATGTCCCCCGGCCAGCTCGAACCGCTTGACACATTGTCAAAGTCGAGCGTGATGTTCAGGGTGCCCGGCGTGCCGGTGGCGGCCAGGTTGGTGAGCAAACTTTGCTCGCCCGTGAGTGTCGCCGTGACGTTGCTCACCCCGGTGCCGCCTGAAATCGTGCCGTCGGGTTCGCATTCAGCACAGGCCCCAGCGTAAATGCATCCGTCGTTGTTCTCGTCCCCTGCATTGTAGTTGCACGCGCTCTGGTCGTTGCATTGCAAGTCGGTGGTGACCGTAACCAAATCTTCACATGTGCCAATGCAAGAGGCAGCGTTGAACATGGGGATGAGGCCGTTGTCTTGGACGATTGTGTGAAATTCGAGCACCTTGCTTCCGCCTGAGACCGCATGACAATAACTCATGATCGTGCCGAGTTGGCCTTGAGGGTCGTCCGTGTAGCCCGTGTAATCACCTTCAAGCGATCCGCAATTGTCGATCGGTCCACCGGGCCAGCCGCACCAATGCGTGTGGCTCGAGCCGCAGTTGTGGCCCATCTCGTGCGCCACCACATCTAGATTCCAAGCGTACGTGGACAAGTCGTAGGAGGTCGTGCTAGAGAGGTGGCCGCTGACCCCTGTGTTGAATCCGCTGCACAGTCCAGAGAGGTACGCAATGCCGCCTGTTCCGATGTTGTTTCGCATCGTCATGTAATGCCTCAAATCCAAGTTGTATCCGTTCAGGTCGGGGTTGGAATTCCACTCGCTGCCGAAAGCACCGAGAATTCCTCCGCCATCATCCACAACAGAAACGTACGGATCGGGGGTCGCCCAAATGTGAATGAACCGCGCTTCAAGGGAAACCAAATCGCTGAGTTCCGTCCGGTAAATCAAGTCGACCGAGGCCAATAAAGCCAGCGCCCAGTTTATAGCCGTCAATTCAGAGTTGCCTAAAGAGCTGTACGTGTAATTGTCAATCTCAATCCCCACCTCGACGCATTCCAAGGGCAAGATTTCATCGGCATCCCCGTCGCGGTTGTTCGTGGGGGTATACGCGTCCGCTGTTTCCTCAACCCCGCAAGAAAATGTACGGGTCTCTACGGCGTCACCCAATGTGAACAAAGCGTGCAAGCCTTGAGCGTTTCGAGGATTGATTTCGTACCCCACACCACCGATGTTCCAATAGGCGATCACGTGGTCTTCCATCAGGATGAGCGAGCCCATGC
This sequence comes from Flavobacteriales bacterium, assembly GCA_029242765.1. GTDB lineage: Bacteria > Bacteroidota > Bacteroidia > Flavobacteriales_D > Sanyastnellaceae > UBA8752. Next base: position 16,250 of record JAQWTJ010000076.1, read on the forward strand.
CAACATTGCCTTCCATCTCATATGTGAGCAAGGTGGGTTGAACATCATTGATGCGGAAGCCTTCAGCATCGGTTACACCCACTTCAAAGTCGGAGGTCTGCACTTCAAATCGCTTGAATCGCAAGCTGCGCTCTCCCAGCCCTGGCAGGGGCACCGTCAAGACCAATCGGTCAGGCACTTCGGAACGTAGGGATTCAAAAGCCGACGTGTTCAGCTGAAGCCCGATTGAGTTGCCGGGCTTGACCGTGGCGATTTGATCGCCTTTTAATTCGGTCTCAGAGAAAATTTCACCACCACCGAAGACAGATTGGGCTGTGACAAATGATAAAGGAAGGAGCATCAGGATCGCCAAGCTGGCGGCCTTTAAGGTCGGTGAAGTCTTCATTCAGAGTTCTATTTGGAGAAGGGTGGACGGAAAGTTACAATGACGTCGGTCAGCTTCATTCATTGGGCTCGAAGACTTTTGTCATCGCAGCCACTGTCAATTATCAGGACCGGCCACTTTGGCCGTGTTCTTAGGGGGCGTGGCCTGGGACTCAGTTGCAGTCGCTTCCGAATTGCCCTAGAAGCGTCAGGACGTCGGAAACGGTAACCATATTGTCGCCGTTTAAATCACCCAAGCAGTCTGTATCGGGGCAGAGCTCGTCGGCATCGCACACCCCGTTGCCGTTGGTGTCTGCGATGCAATCCCCGCCACACACACCGGCCGCGTCCGGTACATTTCCGTCGCAATCGCAGTCGCCTGAAGGCATTTCGCTGCAATCGCAGGCGTACACCGCACCAGGCCCGTCGCATAGGCCGCACACGTCGTTGTATAGGCACGTGCCGTCATCTTCGGTGGCCAAGTCATTGAAATTACATGAGAGCGAATCCGTGCATCCCGGCACCGGCGGCGGGATGTTGCACAGCCCCGTGAACTCCACATCCACCGTCACCGTCACATCAGATGACCAGCCCCAGCCGTTCCACACGCCCACGGTCCAGTCGCCCGTTCCGCTCAACGTGGACCCGGTCCAATTCACCGTTGCAGTGTACAGCCCGTCGTCGCCAGAGCCCCAGGTGGAAGGCCAGTGGCCCATTATCGTGTAGCCCGGTGAATACGTGTCCCCGCCCACTTCAACACACGACCCGCTCGGGTCGCACAAGCTGATCAGTATATCGCTGGCCCACGTCGCTGGGCTGGCCACATTGTCAAAATCAATCGAAATGTTCATGAAGTCAGGCGTGCCCAAGGCTGCAAAAGTGCTCAACTCACTCTCTCCTCCTGCCAAGGTTGCCGTCAGCCCGGACACCCCGATGCCGCCGCCCACCGACCCGTCGCCGTAGCAAAATGCACAGTCCCCCGGGTGGTGACAGTCGTCGTTGTTCGGAGCACCCGCTTCATAATTGCAGGCCTCCGGGTCGCCGCAAAACAATGCCGTGAAGGCCGTGTCCAAGGCGGCACACGATCCGATGCACGTGGCGGCCGACAGGGTAGGGATGAGCGCCGTGGTTTCCACGACGGGGTGGAACTCGAGCACCGTCCCGCCAGACGAATAGTTGCAATAGCTCATGATGGTTCCAGATTGGGCGGTGGGATTGTCAACGTAGCCGTCGCACGCCCCTTCTAGTGATGTGCAATTGTCGATGGGCCCGCCCGGCCATCCGCACCAATGCGTATGATGCGCTCCACAAGCGTGCCCCATTTCATGCGCAAACACGTTCAAGTTCCAATCGTACGTGCCTGTTGTATAGGTCGACCCGCCTGAAAGGAAGCTGCTCAGTGAGGCGTTGTAGTAATTGCAAATCTGCCCTAGGAAGCTCACACCGCCCACTCCCGTATTGGACCGCATGGTGATGAAGTGCTTCAAATCAATGGGCACAGCGCTAAGGTTTGGGTTGCTGTCCCACTCCTGTACAAAGGCGAAAAGGTTGGCATTGCCATCGTAGATGATGTTGACGTACGGGTCTTCTGATATCCAAATGTGAATAAAGCGCGTCGTCATATTCACCAAATCGTCAAGTTCGGCCCGGTATATCACATCCACGGCGCTCACAAGGGCCATGCCCCAATCGATGGTGGTTTGCACATTGCTTCCAAGCTGTTCATAGGTGTATTGGTCGATTTCCAGGCCAATTTCAATGCAATCCATCACGCTGCTTCGTTGTGCGTTTGGGTCGCGGTCCTCCTGCGGTGCATGCTTCTCCAAGGCTTCGTCTAGACCGCACGTGAAGGTGCGCTGGTCTGTTGCGTCTGCGACTCGAAACACGGCGTGCACGCCCCGGTCTTCAGGGTCCATTCGCGGGTTGATTTCGTATTGCTGATTACCAATGTTCATCGAGCCCAGCACGTGGTCGGCCATCAAAAAGAAGGAGCCGCCCCCCGCCTCGCCGGTTAATTCATAGCACACAAGGCTGGGTTGGGCCTGCACGGTTCGAAACTGCCCATGCTCCGTCACACCCACCTCAAACCCCTCACTCTTCACGTCAAAACGATTGAATCTCAAGGTCTGCTCACCCAGTCCCGGCAGCGGAATCACAATTTTCACGCGATCAGGTTTCTCTTTGCGCAGTTGTTCAAAGGCGGCCTCATCCAAGTCCAGACCCAGCGCATTGCTCGCCTTAAAGGTGGGCTGCTGCACAGCCGACAAATCAATTTCGGAAAACAACCTAACAGGCGCGACTTGTGCTGAAATGGACGCTCCACAGAGGTTCAAGACAACCCAAATGAGGACGGCGCGGATGCTCATGGGCTCAAATTCAAAGAATGCCTTCAACAACACCGCGCCCTTGACGGACGACATCGGCTTCCCCTGAAGTGCAATCGATCACAGTCGAAGGTTCGTTGTTGCCAATCCCGCCTTGCACCACGGCTTCCACTCGCTTGTTGTATTTCTCATGTACGAGCTCGGCATCGGTCAAGTACTCCACCACATCCCCGTCCTGAACGACAGAGCTCACCACCAAGGGCTTACCCAAGGCCTCTACAATGGCACGCGGCACACCGTGATCGGGCATGCGTATCCCCACCGTTTTTTTGCTCTTGCGAAACAATCTCGGCACCTTCCTGCCCGCCTCCAAAATAAAGGTGTACGGCCCTGGCAACGCTCTTTTCATCAGCTTAAAGATGGTCTGCGAATGCGGGGCGGTGTATTCTGAAACTTGGCTTAAGTCTTTGCAAATCAGCGAAAAATGAGAGTCCTCTGGCGCAATATCTCGCAGTCGCGCCATCTTCTCCAACCCCTTTCCACTGCCCAAAGCGCAAGCGAAGCTGTACACGGAATCCGAAGGGATAATGACCACGGCATCGTTGCGGAGAAGTTGGACCACTTCGTCAACTTTCCGTTGTTCGGGACTGTCGGGATGAATGGAGATAAGCATGAACCCTAAGAACGGCATTTTTGCTCCAACCCACTATTCTTGTCTGACAATAATCCCGTCATTTCGTACCCACTTGTCATTTGTGGTTCACGCGTGCCGAACATTTGCGCGAGGCAATTCTGTACAATTAGCGCGCGCAGCGCACGCAGGTCACAGCCCCTGGAACCAGTAAAATTCGGCCTGTGGGAATCGCCTCCCCGCATAGCGTGCACAGTCCGAAGCGATCGCTATTGAGCCGCTCGAGCGCCCGCTCCAGCCCTATACGCTGCTTCTCCACCTGCCGAAGTGCGGCCTCGTTGACGCTCTTGTTGTTGATAGCGTCCATCCGGCTGACGCGACCGATCGCGTCGTTCGGGGGAATCGGGCGCGTGAGTTCGCGGTACTCTTTTATGCGCTCGTCCAGTTTGTCCATCTTCTGCGAAATGGCTTCCCGGATCTTTTCCAATTCCTCTTTCGAAAGCATGGTGTAATTTAAACCTCGATGATTGAAGTACGTTGCAAAGGCATGAGAATCCACATGAACCTATCTATACCCATCGCTTCTTTAGCTTTCGTTTTTGCAAGCGCAATAGGGGCTATCACAGCGCAACCTGAATTGGCCTTGTGGCATTTCAACACCGACGGGGAAACCGGTCAATACTACACGGGAGCGGGCGGAATCATGGACACAGGCACCCTGTGTGACGTGACGCAGGTGCAGTACTCGGAGAACTTTGTGTACGTTTCGTGCGAAGGCTTGCCGCGTTACCTCACGGCGCCATTTCCCGATGGCAATCCGAGCAACCCGACCGGGCAAGGGCACCTGTTCAAAATCCCACGCAATCCGGAGTACAATATGGGCTCGCCTACGCAGACAGGTTTGGGGCATATTGGGTTGTTGGTCAACGGTGTGGTGATTTTCAACGCGGCGGATGCTATGAGCTACAACAACGCGAACGTGTGGCATCAGAATGCTGTGTTTTTCGAAAACGATGGTTTTGATTGTGCCAAAGGCCACCCCGCTATGGGGGCTTACCACCACCACCAGTTGCCCATTAGGTTTGATGCTGCACTCGAAGTTGAAAGTGACATCTGTGACGATTTCCCGTCGGATGCGCTGATTTCTTTGGATCCTTCGGCGCACAGTCCGTTGATTGGTTGGGCTTGGGACGGTTTCCCGATTTACGGCCCGTTTGCCTTCGATGGAGAGGACGGCAGCGGAGGCATTGTCCGAATTGAAACCTCGTACCAACTCCGTGATATTTCCGTGCGTCAAACGCTTGCGGACGGCACGCAGCTCGCTCCATTCCAATACGGGCCTGAAGTTGGGGCCATGGTCACCCCCGCTATTCCGCCAGGAGCTGAGCCCGTGGAGGCTGTATTGGGCGCTTACATGGAGGATTACGAGTTCGTTTTGAACAACGGGCACCTTGACGAGTTCAACGGTCGTTATGCCGTGACGCCGGAATTCCCTTCCGGCACGTACGCTTATTACGCCACGATTGATGCGGATTACAATTCGGCGTACCCCTACTTTTTTCCGTTCTACCGCGGGGAGGTGGAGACGGACAATTTACCCGGCCCTGGCGGCGGTGTGGTGATCGAAGAGCTTGTGCAGACCTACGACCCGACTGTGGGTGTGGCGGATGCGGCAGAGTATGAATCGGTAGAGCTTGCGCCTTACCCGCAGCCGGCTTCCGGGGTCCTGTTCTGTGCCGGTGACTTGCCGGCGGAGCTGTTCGACGCTTCGGGGCGGGTGGTCCTGCAGGCTTCGGGCTCAGCGTGGTCTAACGGTGTGGACGTTTCGGCGCTGCCAGCCGGCACCTACTTTTTGCGCCGTGACTCGAGGGTTGTGCCTGTTGTAATTGCACGGTGAGGTGCCTACTCTTCATTTCAGTGGGCTTGCTTTGGACGCACGTTCAAGGGCCCCTGCGAGCCCAAGAGGCTTGGATGTTGAATCCATCTTTCGGGTTGGACGGCCGAGGTGTGGTGGGCGATGCGGGTTGGGAGTGGCCCGTGGCTGTGGAGCACGGATCGGGCGGGGTGCGCGTGTGGGGGCGTTCTTATGACTTGTTGGGCGGCTCGACTTCGCAAGGCTGGCGATTTAATGCGGCCGGCGATGCGGTCTTCACTGTGGATTTGGAAGCGGGGCTTGAAGTGGTGGATGCCGTTTCGGGGGTTGGCGATGGAAGTGTAGCAAGCGATGGGTGGAGTTGGACGCTCTCGGAGCGGGCTTGGCTGGCGTTGGATACCGCGGGCGTTGCGGGCCTTATGAGTGCGGTTGTCGTCGACGCTTGGGACGTGGACGATACGGTGTATTCAGTCGAGTTCTCCTTTATAGGTCCTATCCAAACGCCCACTTCAATCGCACATTCTGGGGGTTGGCTGGCGGTGGCCGGCCACGGCTTGGACAGTTGTTGTGCGCACACCGAGCGACCGGTGCTGGCCGTCTTGGATGCCGCCACCGGGTTCTACCGACCGGGCTTTGGAGCGGCGGGCCGGGTCGCTTTAGACATGGCGGCTTGGGCGCTTGAGGATTCGGTGCGCCACGAGGCCAGCGGCGTTTTTTACGACGTGCAGTTCCAAGTGTTGCCCAGCGGAGACACGGCTGTGGTGGCCTGTGGTGGCTACCAAGCCCAGTCCTACTTTCAGCCTATGGCGGCTCGGCTCGGTTTGTCGGGCCCCTTTGCCGGTGCACTAGACACGACGTTTGGCCAAGGCGGCATTCTGACTGTTGACCTCGACCCCCTGCACAACCTAATGGCCATGGCCTGCGCGCCTCGCTCCGACGGAGGATTGGATCTCTTGCTTCGGGCAGACGGCGGTGGCGATATGCCCGAGACGCTCCATCAGCTGAGCCTCGATGTGCATGGTGACCCCACGGCTCTGCTCGAGTTTGGTAGCCCGCCGCCCGTCCCGCTAGACGACCTCGAAGATTCCCCCGTGTTGGCCGTCGACCTTGTTCAGTTCGACGACGGGGGACTGTGGGCCCTCGGCACGGCTGGCGACGACCTTGCTTTGGACGGCAACCGCCGCCCGGTCGCTCACCCTTTCCTCGACACCGCCCCGTGGTGGCAGGACACGACCTTCGACTCCCACGCCTTTGGAGCAGCGCTGAGTGAAGGCGACACTTTGTGGGTCGCCTCCCAGCTCCACGACGGCCCGGCCCAGTGGGCGGCCGACCAATCCGCCTTGCTGCTCACCCCGTGGGTTCGAACGGCCACGGAGGCGGTCGACAACTCCTTCCCAGCGCTCGCCCACGGCCCGTACCCGGTCCCCACAACGGGCCCGCTCCATTGGCAGCTGCCCCCGGGCACTGTCCAACTCTACGACATGGCCGGCCGCCGATGGGCCAGCTGGACTCACCCTGGCGGACTCTTTCGCGTGGATTTGACGGCTGAATTGGTCGCATCGGGCTCTCACTCGGCCGCGCTTGGATTGGTCTACATCGGTGAACAAATTGTGGTCAGCAGGCGGGTGATTCTGCGCCGCTAATCGGGCCGCGCCCCGTACCTTCACGCCATGAAGTTTTTCATCGACACGGCCAATCTTGACCAAATTCGCGAAGCAGCCGCCTTGGGCGTGCTCGACGGCGTGACCACCAACCCTAGCCTGATGGCGAAAGAGGGCATTTCTGGCGACCAAGAGGTCCTGGACCATTACCGCGCGATTTGCGAAATTGTGGACGGTGATGTGAGCGCCGAGGTCATCGCGACCGACTTTGAAGGCATGGTGCGTGAGGGCGAGATTTTGGCCGCCTTGCACAAAAATATCGTGGTGAAGGTGCCCATCATTGAGGAGGGCTTGAAGGCCTTGCGCTATTTCTCGGACAAGGGCATTCGCACGAATTGCACCTTGATCTTTTCTGCGGGCCAAGCGTTGCTTGCAGCCAAGGCGGGCGCCACGTACGTCAGCCCATTCATTGGTCGCCTTGACGACGTGTCCACCGACGGCTTGCAGCTCATCGAGCAGATTCGCGTGATCTATGACAATTACGGAATTGACACCGAAATTCTGGCCGCCTCTGTGCGCCACACCATGCATATTATGCATTGTGCTGAAATCGGAGCGGACGTGATGACCGGCCCTTTGAAGGCCATCAAAGGCCTTCTCAAGCACCCCTTGACCGACAACGGGCTCGCCCAATTCCTGGCCGATCACGCCAAGGCCAAGGCCGCGGCCGCCGTTTGATGCCGTTTACCCGCCTATTCTATGCTGCACGGCTTGTTGTCGTGTTTGGTCTTTTCGAGATTTCGGCCCCCGGATTCCTTGCGCAGACCCTGCTGGCCGACTCGGCCGATGTGGATGCGTTGGGCTGCCAGATGTGGGCTCCCAATTCATTTACGCCGGACTTTGACGGCTTGAATGACGCTTGGCGGCCGGTGGTAAGCTGCGAACTGGAGGAATACGATTTGCAGATTTTCGACCGGTGGGGGACGATGGTCTGGAGAACGGACGATCCGAATCGCTGGTGGAACGGTGGGGTGGAGAACGATCAACTGGGAACAGGGTCGAGGTTTTCGCCCGACGGCCATTACAGTTTCATCATCACGTACCGCGACCCGGAAAGTGTTTTTCGCAGCGTGCTGCGCAAGACGGGTTACATCTGGCTTTCGCGTTGACGGCGAGTCTTAAAAAATAATATTTGCGAGTTGCATACTGAAGCGAAATGCACAGCGTTCACTCCTCGACCATGAACCGCAACTTGATTCGCAACCTGGCCTATGGCCTGGCGGTGGTGGCAGGACTGATCGGCTGTACGCTGATCGATCCTGCTGAGGACATCCCTACGTACTTGATCGTCGAAGGGGTGAGTTTCGCACCGGGCCCCGATGAGGGCACCGCTTCGATTGCCGTGACCGACGTTTGGGCGTACAGCACGAGCGACGTTCTGGGCGTATTCCCACTCCCCGCCATCATTCCAGTTTTCCCACAAGATCGTGTGGAGGGTCCCGTCAGGCTGCTGCCCGGCATCCGTGAGAGCGGCATTTCGGACAACCGAGCGCCCTATCCTTTTTACACGGCATTGGATGTTGAGGTGGACGGCGAGCCGGGCTCGCGTGATACAGTGGAGCTCATTTTTGAGTGGGTTGACGATGTGCGCTATTTGCGGGTCGAGGATTTTGAGAATTCCAATGTGTTCGATGATGTTGCCGGTGTGGGTGCCGAATTGCAACGCGTCACGGCGGAGGCCGATGTGTTTGAGGGTGACGGGTCGGGTCGGGCGCTGTTGACTCAGCAGGCGAACCTGATGCGTTCGCGCACCTTGGAGCAGGAATACGTGCTGGAATCGGGGCTGCCCTGTTTTTTGGAGATGAATTACCGTTGCGATCACAGTTTTTTGGTGGGCTTGTACGCCTTCCGCAACGGGGCCTCCACGCGCTACCCGGCCTTGGTGCTGAACACCACCGTTCCCGACGACGGGGTGGAGGCCGAATGGAACAAGGTCTATGTCGATTTGACACCGGTCTTGGATGTGAACCCGCATGCGGACCACTTTGAAGTGTACTTCGAGTGCTTGCTTTCGGAGGGAGCTGAGGGGGCTGAAATCGGCCTTGATAACCTGCGAATTCTCACGTATTGACAGCTGCGATGAAAAGTGGCGTAGCGCCAAAAACCCCATCGAATCGGGATCGCGGCTGCATGACCACGGCCTACGTCTGCGCCGACATTTTCGCTTCACTGGTGGCGTGGACGACGCTCTACATCTTCCGGAAGCGCTTCATCGAGCAGGCCCCGGCTTACCTTGAAGCCTGGTTCCCTTCGCGCCTTTTTGAGGACCCCAATTACGTGTACGGCCTGCTCTTCGTGCCTATGTTTTGGGTTGGGCTGTACGGTTTGACCGGCATGCACGCCACACCGTTTCGCCGGCACCGTTCACAGGAAGTGAGCCAAGTCTTGTGGAATTCCTTGCTGGGTTCGGTGGTGCTATTTTTCGTGCTAATCCTCGATGATTTAATCACAGATTACACCCAATATTACCGCTCTTTACTGGTGCTTTTCAGTGCGCAGGCCGTTGCGGCTTTGGTATTCCGCATGCCACTGACCACGCGAACTGTCAAGCGCATTCATCGGGGCTCGCTTGCCTTCAACACCTTAATTGTAGGGTGCAACGACCGGGCCTTGGCCATGGTGGAGGAGATGCGGGCTTTGCAGCGCAACCCGGGTTTTCTCTTTGTCGGAACGGTCTGCGTTCGCGATGAGCCAGAAACGGAGATTGAGGGCATCCCGTGCTTGGGCGGTGTTTCCGATTTGCCAGCTTTGATTGCAGGTTTGGATGTAGAGGAGGTGATCTTGGCCATCCGCTCTAGTGATCACGCGGAGCTTGAGGAAATACTCAACGCGTTGGAAGGCCGCGGGGTGGAGGTCAAAATCATCCCAGACAACTACGACATCTTGTCCGGTTCGGTGCGAATGGTCAGCCTGTTTGGAGCCCCCTTGATTGCAATCCGTCGCGACATTTTGCCGGCCTGGCAGGTGGCTGTGAAGCGGGGGATGGATGTGGTGGCTTCCATTTTTGCATTGGTGATTTTGGCGCCTCTGCTTCTTTTGATCGCCTTGCTCGTTTTGTTTTCCTCCAAAGGCGGGGTGATCTTTCGGCAAGAACGCGTGGGCCGGTACGGGCGCCCCTTCACCATTTACAAGTTTCGATCCATGTATTTGGGTTCTGAAAAGGCCGGCCCCCAGCTCTCGAGCGATGCCGACCCCCGCATTACACCCGTCGGTCGATTCCTTCGAAAGTCGCGGTTCGACGAGCTGCCCCAGTTCTTCAATGTCTTGCTCGGTGAGATGTCCTTGGTCGGCCCTCGACCTGAGCGCGCCTTTTACATCGAACAAATCGCGGCCGTTGCACCGCACTACCACCACTTGCAGAAGGTGCGTCCCGGTATCACTTCTTGGGGCCAGGTCAAATACGGTTACGCCGAAAACGTCGATCAGATGGTGCAACGCTTGCGCTTCGATTTGATTTACATCGAGAACATGTCGCTGGCCCTGGACTTCAAGATTCTGGCCTACACGGTGTGGATCGTGTTGAGGGGGCGCGGCAAGTAGAGCGGAACTTTCGAGCCTGAAGCGATTTGCAAGGCTGATGCGCTTACAAATTTGAGGCCATCGACGCTCCATAATGTGTTAACTTGAAAGTGCAATGTGTCCCTGTATTCCCTCCTCGAAAGAGGTACGGAACTACCTGAAAGTAAGCGCTTTCCGGGTTTTGCTGCCTTTGGTTTTTTGGGCGGCTGGTGCGGGTGCTGCCCCGATTTTCGGACAAAGTCAGGAAGCATCACAGAGTGCCGAGTCGCTGCGCCAATACACGGAGCTCATTATGGCCATGCTCACCGAGCGGGTTGAGGCTGCCGTGCATCTTGAATCCGGCCGGGTCGAATTGGCACCAAGCTCCTCGGCGTTGCTCATCGACTGCCGCAAACTTGTGCGCGGATCGGTGCCCTATTATCTCGAGGACGAGGTCTCTCGTTTCAAACGTTTCGACGAGCGTGTACGGGTTGCGCTTGAGGATTTGGATGGCCTGCAGGTGGGGGCTGCGCCGGATGCTTGGACGCCCGAACGTTGGGCCTATTACCGCGTCCAACGCGAGATCGAGGACGTTCTCTTGTTGATGGCTTTGGATATCGGTGCGTATGCCAATTCAAATTTGCAGCAGGCCGTTTGGGCGACCGAGGATCTGGCCCGCGATTGGTCTGGGATGCGTGCTGGAGTAGATGAGCTGGGCATTGCGCCGGTTGACCCCTTTGATGTGCCCACTCCGGAAGACGGCAGCACCTTGGGGGGCAGCAACACCGGCGGCAACTCGATGAGCGGTTCAAACGGTTTCGATGATCCGACCCTAACAATTTTAGTGCGAGTGCTGGCTGGAATGGAGGCTATTCTTGCGGAACTGACCGGGTCTCGCGCTGGAGGGTTGCTCGGCTCGACAGGATTGGATGCGGGCTGGAGCGGGGGCGCGTTCTCCCAGCCGCTTCCGAACAATTTGCCCGATGAGTTTTCCGTGAGCTTTGCAGACGGCAGTGCTGCTTTGGGTTTGTCGGCAGAATATGCGTTGAATGCGATGATCGAGTTGATGGCGCTCCATCCACAGCTACGGGTGATTGCGGAGGGGCACAGCGACCCGGTGGGGGGCGAGCGCCTCAATATGAAGTTGTCGCAGCGGCGGGCGGAAACCGTGCGCTATTATTTGATAGCGCATGGGATTGCTCCCGATCGCGTGGTGGCCACGCACTGGGGCGAGTCAAAACCTGAGTGGGGAGCGGGATTGGACCGCCGCGTTGTGGTACGTTTGCTGAAGCAATGATGCGATAAAATTGGGGCTATGAAGATTGTTTGCGTGGGGCGGAATTATGCGGAGCATGCGGCTGAATTGGCCAACCCTGTACCCGTGGAGCCGCTCATTTTTATGAAGCCCGACAGTGCTTTGCTGCATCTCGATCATCCTTTTGTAATCCCCGAGTGGACCGATGATTGCCAATACGAGGTCGAGCTCATCGTACGTATCGAGCGCGTCGCGCGTTGGGTGGATCCGGAGTTTGCCCACCGTTGCTATGCCGAGGTGGGGCTTGGAATCGACTTTACGGCGCGCGATGTTCAGCGGCGTTTGAAGGCGGCGGGCCACCCTTGGGAAAGGGCGAAGGCCTTCGATGGTTCTGCGATTCGACCCGAGCATTGGACGGCATTGAAAGAGCTCGGAGGGGACGTGCAGAACCTCGATTTTCAATTGGAAAAAAATGGAGAAGTCGTCCAGAGCGGAAACACAAGCGATATGCTCTTCAGCGTGGACGAGCTCATTTCGCACGTCTCGCGCATCTGTACGCTGAAAACAGGCGACCTCCTGTACACGGGCACCCCCGCGGGTGTTGGCCCGGTAGCCTCGGGGGACAATTTGCGGGGGCTCCTGTGCGGCCGCCCTCAATTTTCGCTCAACGTCCTTTAATCGGACTCAAGCACCCGCTTCACTCATTGGCTGCGCTTGCACCCGCGGTCGTGTCCTATTTTTGTGCCGTGCTAGTGTTTCTTGTTGGGTATATGGGGGCTGGAAAGTCCATTGGCGGCCGCCGATTGGCCCGCCGACTGGGGTGCGGCTTTGTCGACACGGACTTGCTGCTTCAGAAGCGAGCCGGCTGCAGCATTGCGCAAATTTTCAGGCGCGATGGGGAGCCGGCGTTCCGTGCCGCTGAGCACGAGCTGATCTGTGAATTGATTGCGAGCAGTGGATCGTCAAGTGTAGTAATCAGCACCGGGGGCGGGCTGCCTTGCCACTTGGATTCCATGGAGAGGATGCGTGCAGCCGGCGTGACAATTTACTTGCAGTTGCCCAAAGAAAAGTTGGTGGAGCGATTGGACTCAGGGCGCCCAAACGATCGCCGACCGATGCTCTCCGGCCTCAGCCGTAAAGCGCTGGCCGATAGAATTTCCGCCCACCTTCAAGAGCGGGAGCCAGTCTACAAGCGGGCGTCGATGATTGTTGACGCGCAGGAATTCGAATCGCAGCGCATTGACTCGGTTGCTCAGATGATCGAGGCGCTCCCCAAGTCTATTTGACACCGGACGTCCTCAAACCACGTGTGCATCAGCGCGTTCAGCTGAGCAGGGCGACGTCTTTGTTGCCGCCGGCCAGCCGCACGGTGATGTGGGATTTGAAAGTGGTTGAGAGGCTCTTGCCCACGTAGTCGGCCCGAATGGGGAAGCGCCTGTGAATGCGGTCGACTAGCACGCAAGCGGCTACGCTGCGGGGCGAGAAGCCCAGCAGGTGGCGCACGCCGTACAACAGGGTGCGGCCGCTGTTGAGGACATCGTCGACCACCACCACGGCGGCTCCCTCCAGGGTCGCGCCGTCTTCTGACAGTGAAATCGCGTGGTTTAGTGGGTCGTCTTTATGCAGACTTAGCACCAAGGATCGGACGTTGCCCTTTGTGATGGAGATCAATTCTGAGGCAATGCGGTCAGCCAGAACTGTACCCTGCCCATCGATACCTACGATGACCAAATGGTCGCTCAAGTGGTGGTCCTCATGAATCTGGCGGGCGATGCGTTGGACGCTTCGACGTATTCGCGCTGCATCGAGGATGACGGTGGGCTGTTCGGAATTAGACATGGTGAGGTTTTTCCAAGTCGGGATGAATCTTGCCCCGAAGTTCGTGCGAAATTTCTATCAGCGCAACGGCTTCGATATGAGACGTGTGCGGAAATTGGTCGACGAGTTTGAGCGCCTTGAGGTGGTAACCGTATTGGCGCAAGGTGGCCAAATCTCGGGCCTGCGTTGCCGGGTTGCACGAGATGTACACCATGCGTGGCGCCCCCAGTCGCATGACTTTGCGTAGAGACTTGGGCGAGATGCCGGCCCGTGGCGGGTCGAGCACCACCGTGTGGATGCGCCCTTTGTATTCGGGGTGGTCCAGCAGGAAGCGTCCGGCATCGGCCGCGTGGAATGTGATGTCGCTGTCGCCTTCGCTCGCTCGATTGGTGGCCGCACTCTTGCGCGCATCGATAATCGCATCTTCGACAATATCTACCCCCACAACGGGCATTCCGGTGCGTTGGGCGAGCAATTGAGCGATGGTCCCGGTTCCGCAAAACAAGTCGAGCATAATTTCACCTTCGGCGTCATTCGGGGCCATGACGTAGTCCAGCGCCTGGCTGTAGAGCTTTTCTGCGCAGCGAGGATTGGTCTGGAAGAAGCTCTTCATGGAGATGGAAAAATCCAAACCCAAGACGCGCTCAGTAACCGATTCCTCACCGCGTACCAATTGGGTTTGCCCTGCACGCGCTTCTACACGCTCGCCTGTATCGTCGTTGATGGCGTGAATGAAGCCGGCCAAGCGCCCTGAGAGTTGCTCAGCGCACAAATCGACAAAACCCTCCAGATCGAAGCGGTCCAAGTCCTTTGAAGTCGTCACCAGTTGAATGAGAATTCGGTTTTCGTGGAGGCTTTTGCGAACCACTAAAAAGCGAAAGAACCCCTCGCGACGCGGCGCATGCCAAGCAGGCAGTCCACTATCGAAACAGAATTTGCGCAAGTGGGGCAGGGCGTTCTCTAGTTCTGCGTCAAACAGCCCGCTGTCGCGGTTCAAGTTTTCCACTGACCACCACGTCCCGCGCACTTTGAAGCCGAGAAAGAAGCCGTCGACCGATTCGATTTCGCCTGGCTCGCGACCGATCGCCGCAAAGCTGTACTCCATTTTATTGCGATAATGCCAATCATCAGGCGATCCTGTCAGCCCTTGGTAGAGCCCTGGAAGAAACTCCACACCGCCCACACGCTCGTACACGTCAAGTGTGGTGCGCTCCTTTAAAGCGTGCTGTTCGGCGATGGCCAAGGTGGCATAAGGTGCACCAGGGATGGCTTGGTAGGGGATCTCAGTTTCCTGCGGAGCGCGCTCCAAAACTTCGTCGAGCTTGCACTCTGACCAACGCGATTTGCACCGTGAAACCCGGGCCCTCACTCTCTGCCCCTTAATGGTGTTGGGGACGAAGACGGTGTACGGGCCTCGCTCGGTTTCAATCTTGGCGATGCCTTTGCCTCCAAAGGCGACATCGGTGATTTCAAGCTCGAGGGGGGTCCCCTTTTTAAACAGGCGTTGGCGTGACACGGCGCGAAAATAGTACGCGTTGGTCCACGCCACACGCTATCTTGCCCGCCATGGTGAAGAGAGAATCGAAGCAAGGGATTTATATGTTGGCGTTAGCGGCCATTGCCGCCTTTGGCGCGTTCAATGAAGCCGCAGCCCAGGGCAGGCCTGATGATGTAGCAGTGATGACCTTCAACATCCGTTACGACAACCCTAACGACCCCTTGGCCTGGGTCGAGCGCCGCGACCACGTGGTCGACGCCATCCGCTACTACGACATCGTGGGAGTTCAGGAAGCGCTTTCATCTCAATTCGAGTTCTTAAAAACGGAAATCCCACGCTTTTCCAGCTACGGAGTGGGCCGTGAGGCGGACGGTTCTGGCGAGTTTTGCCCCATCTTCTGGAATGCTAAACGCTTCGACCTTCTCCATTCCGAAACGGTTTGGCTCAGCGCCTCGGGCGAGCCTGGGGTTGCGGGTTGGGATGCGGACCTGCCCAGAATAGCCACCGATGTACTCCTGTATGACCGGCAAACCTCCAAGACGTTTCGAGTGATCAACACGCACTTTTCACACGTGGGGTCTGAGGCTCGTATCATGTCGGCCTCCCTGATCCGGCTTCGGGTCAACCGCGGCTCGGCGGACGTCAAAATCGTCTTGGGCGATCTCAACGCCGAACCCGATGATCAAGCCGTGCTGGAGCTCATCTCAATGGACTCAGCTGGCACAGGCGGCGGACTTGTTGACGCCCACGATGCGGCAAAGACCCGTTGTCGTCAGAGTTTCGGCACCTTTACGGGCTTCGATACGGGCGGTCTAAGCAGTGCCCCTCGCATCGATCACATTTTTACAGCAGGCGCAAAAGTCACTTGGTTCTGTGTGGACGAGCGCATCATCGGCTCCTTTTACATTTCGGATCACTTGCCTGTGTACGTGATGCTGCGTCCATAGCATCGAGATGAAGTTGGTTGCGGTGACGCAAGGGGAGGAGTTCGCGCGGTGTGCGGACAAAAGTTGGGAAGTACATTGCGCTGGAGTTTATGCTGATGCGATTCTTTTCTAAGGCTACGTTTTCTAGGGCATCCATTGCGGAGTGGATGAACAGCGTGCGGGATCGGCACGACGAAATTTTGAGCGTTGCGCTGTTCGTGTTGTGCTGGGTGGGGCTGGTGATGGTCTACCCGCGCGAGGTGAGATTCAGCTACGAGTTTGAGAACGGGGCGCCGTGGCGCTATGAGGACTACTATGCGCCGTTTGATGTGGACGTGATGTTCTTAGAGGAGGAGCTGGCCGAGCGGAAGGTGGAGGCGCTTTCTGATGTGCAGCCGATGTTGCGCCGTGAGGCGGGGGCAAGGGAGGCCGTTGAGAGGGCTTTGGAGTTGTTGCCCGAGACGTGGGCCGATCGAGGGATGTTGGCCGAGAAGGTGAGATCGAGGATGGAGGCTGTCCGGGGAGAGGTGGACCGGATTTTTGATCTGGGCGTGGTGGATCGTTCAACCGTGCCCGATCATTTCGGCCGTGAGGTTTTGGTGATGGGCGATGGGCTGGCCCGCGAGGTGAGCCTCAATGCACTGCACGACCTGGAATCTGCACGCGCCGCCTTGTACGCGGGGTGGCCACGGTTGGGCGACATGGCCATGCCGGGTTTGGGTCTGGTGAGCGACGCATTGAAAGAAAATTTGAGGTACGACCCCGATGGGTCAGACCGTTTGGCGGCCGATGTGGTCGCTGCGTTGGAGGTCTACGCCGGCAAGCTGCCCCAAGGGGCTCGTGTGGTTCAACGTGGCGAGCGCCTCAGCCTTGACACGTACCGCGAACTCCACGCCATCCGCACGGCAACCCTCGGTGGAGCGGCCGAATCGGCCGCACGTGCAGTGTTGTGGGGGCAGTTGTTGTTGGTCCTGATCGGTTTAATTGCCACGGCCATTGCACTGCATATTTTCAGCCCGGAAACCCTGTCGGACCCTCGCCGAGTGGCCGTTATCCTTGCATTGTACTTTGCCCTTGCGCTGCTTACCAAGGTGGTGTTGTCGGCTGGAAACCTCGCGGTGCATTTGGTGCCGATGTGCATCTTGCCGTTGGTAATCCGTTCCTACTTGGACCGCAAATTGGCCATGGTCTTGCACGTGATTTTCGTGCTGATGGTCTCGTTTATGGTGCCAAGCGCCTATGAGTTTGCATTCTTGCAGGCCTTTGCCGGTATACTCTTGCTGTACTTCCTTCATTCGGCGACGCGGCGGTCGGAGTATTTCAATGCGGCGATTGCCATTTTCGCGAGTTACTCGATGACCCACTTCGGATTGAGTCTGGTGCAGCAGGGCGGCTTCGAGGGGATGGAGGGCTTAGATTATGCTTGGTTTGGAGGCAACGCCTTGCTGTGTATGCTGGCCTTTCCATTGGTCTATTTCTTTGAGAGGTCATTGGGCTTGCTCACGGATATCAGGCTGCTGGAAATCAGCGACACGAACAATCCGTTGCTCAGGGAATTGGCTGAAAATGCACCGGGCACATTCCAGCACAGTGTTCAGGTGGCAAATCTGGCGGAAGACGCCACGCGGGCGATCGGTGGCAATGCGTTGCTGGTCCGTGCTGGGGCGCTTTACCACGACATTGGCAAAATGCAGCATCCGCATTTTTTCATTGAAAACCAGCAAGGATTTAATCCGCACGACGAAATCGATCCCGAGGAGAGCACGCTGCACATCATCGGGCACGTCAGCCAAGGCATCGAGCGCGCAAAAAATGCAGGGCTGCCCGACGAAGTCATCGACTTCATCCGCACCCATCACGGCACGTCTTTGGTGCGCTATTTTTACCAGAAGGCGCTTTCTAAAGCCGCTGAATTGGCTGCAGCTGGCGGAACGCCTGCGGGGGAGCCTTCGCCACAGATTTCCCCTTCCAATTTCCGCTACCCCGGCCCATTGCCCTACTCCAAGGAAACGGCAGTATTGATGATGGCCGATTCTGTGGAAGCCGCGGCTCGCGCATTGCCGCAAGTGACGGACGAGCGCATCGGCGAGCTCGTCGACCGCCTCCTCAAAGCTCAACTCGACGACGGCCAATTTGCTTCGGCGGACATCACTTTCCGCGAGATTCAGGCGGTCGCTCGCGTGCTTAAGCGGCGCCTGCGGAGCATTCATCATCAGCGCATTGCATACCAGAAATAATGGGGCGATTGATGCTCTGGGCCGGGTTTGCGGCGTGTGTTTTTGCAGCTGCGGCGTTTGGCGGATGCCTTCCACAGGGGAGCGAATCGCCCGTGCTGCCGCCCCCGCCCGTGCAGGCGGATCAACTCGTGCTGCCCGAGGGTTGGCCGATGCCTGATCAGCCGCAGGACAACGTCTTCACCGACGGTCGCTGGGCTTTGGGAAAATTGCTCTTTTTCGACCCCCGCCTCAGTCGAGACGCTAGTATCAGTTGCGCCACGTGTCACCAGCCTGAATTGGCCTTTGCTGCGCCCGAAGCGATTTCGCCCGGGGTTGACGGCCTGTTGGGAACGCGCAATGCACCCACCTTGGTGGGCGCGGCCTATGCGCCTTACTTCATGAGCGAGGGCGGCGTGCCTTCGTTGGAGCTGCAGGTCTTTGCGCCGGTCGAGTCGCATGTCGAGATGGACGACAATCTCACCCATATTGCTGAAGAACTTGCCGCCGACAATGCCGCCGACTACAACGCGCTGTCTTTGGAACACTACGGCCGTCCGCTCGACCCCTTCGTTATCATCCGGGCCATCGCCACCTTCGAGCGCAGCCTGATTTCCGGCAACGCTCCATTTGATCGCTGGCAGCGGGGCGAGCTGACCGATTCCGAGTTCGGCCCGGAGGCCGAGCAGGGGTGGGTGCTATTCAACGACCCTGAATTGGCCTGCATCAGCTGTCATTCGCCTCCGCATTTCACCACCCACGGTTTTGCCAACAACGGGTTGGAAAACCCGTACATAGATGCCGGACGCTTCCTCACGACGGGCAACCCGGCCGATAGCGGGGTGTTTAAGATTCCAACCCTCCGAAACATTGCCCAAAGCGCTCCCTATATGCACGACGGTCGATTCACGACGCTCGACCAGGTGCTCGACCATTATATCGCGGGTGGGGTGGGCCATCCCCACCAAGCAGCTCAACTTGAGGGCTTTGAGCTCAATTCCACTGAACGCCAAGCGCTGCTGACATTTCTCATCGCACTTTCCGACGAGGAGTTTCTAAACGATAGCCGTTGGGAGTGAATTGATTTGTATTTTCGAGAGATGCTTTCTCGACTCTCAAAGTTATCCGTCTTCCTTGTTTTGCTGGCTTTTGGGCTGCAGTTTGGTTCGGTACAACTCGCTGCACAGCCTTTGCCGCCCAATGATTTGCAGCTCGAACCGCTCAGGGCTTGGCTGAAGACCAATTGGTATGATGGACTCCACGATGACCTCGGATACAACGGGGCGAGGGTTCAGATGTACGGGTTTGTAGAGGAGAGTGGTGGCCAGATTGCGTGCGTCTACACTGGGTTTGAGCAAGCCTCGGATTACGTCACCTACCCCAACCCTATCAATGCGGAACACATTGTCCCGCAGTCGTTTTACGCTAGTGCAACACCTATGAGGAGCGACATTTGGAGCATGCGGCCCTGCCACGGGTCGGCCAACAGTGCCCGCTCGAACAGCCCCTTTGGTGAGGTTCCCGACGCTTCAGCCCAATGGTACGGAACGGACGCTTCGGGCAATTACCTCTCGCAAGGCAGCACGCCGACCAACCCGGACGAATGGTCTGAAAAAAGTGGCGGTGTGTGGGAGCCTCGTGAGGCGCAAAAGGGCGATGTGGCCCGAGCCGTCTTCTATTTCTACACGATGTACCCCACGGAGGCCGGCCCCTTGAGCGACGTGGCCGACCCGGCCGTTTTATACCAATGGCATCTCGATGACCCCGTGGATGCCGTCGAGCTTACAAAAAACAACCGCGTTGAAATCGCGCAAGGCAACCGCAACCCCTATCTCGACCACCCTGATTTGGTATACCGCGTGTGGTTTTGGGAGCCGCCTGCAGACGTGCCCGGTTGCATGAGCGAAGCGGCGTGCAATTTTGATGGTGAGGCCACAGTCGACGACGGCTCGTGCATCGAACTGGGAGACGCTTGCGATGACGACGATGCAAACACCTACGACGATATCCTCACCGATTGCGGTGCCGCCGAGTACGGATGTGCAGGCACACCTTACCCCGACCCGCTGCCTCCGATTGTTTGGGAGGAACGCTTCGACAATTACGTGCTGGGGCTGGGCTGTAACGGGGCAACCGGGGCCAACACGGTTGACAATTCCTTTGATTGGGCCATCGATTGCTCATTGACTGATTCGGTGTTGACCACCTTGCTTGCCGCACCTTTGGGCGATGTGCCATCGGCCGGTGCCGACACGGTCCTCGCCGTCAATGGAAGCGGAGCTATGATTCAATGGCATTCAGACCCCATCAACGTGCAAGACGGTGAGGACCTCAAAGTCTCAGCGGTTTTTTCTGCCGTGGGCATCAACCCGAGTGACTACCTTGAATTTGTAGTGCTGCTCGACGGACTCGAGTTGTACCTGGGCAGCATGGCCGGCGGCCAAACGGCGCTGGTAATCGAGCCGATTGACCTGCCATCGGGGGCCTCCAGCTTGGAGCTGGTCGTGCGGATGAGCAACAGCGGAAACGGAGCCGAGCACCGCCTTGACGACATCGTGTTATACGGTGAAGTCCCCGTAGGACCGGGCGCTTGTGAGGCGGATCTCAACGGCGACGGCATGGTCGCGGTCAGCGATGTGCTCGCCTTGCTGGGGCAATTCGGGTGCACCTCAAATTGCACAGCCGACATCAGTGGAGACGGGATGGTGACCACGACCGACATGCTTGCTATCTTGGCGGCATTCGGTTCGACCTGTCCATGATTCATACATTCTTGAAGGCCACGCTGCTGCTGGTCGCTTCTCTGGCATTGGCGCCAACGCCTGCTGTTCACGCTCAACTACAAAGCCCCGCTGAATTTCTCGGCTACGAGCTTGGAGATCGTTTCACGCGCCATCACCAGGTGGTGGATTACATGGAGCATCTGGCCGCATCATCTGATCTTGCGATATGGTCGAGCTACGGCCTGACTTCGGAGCTTCGCACCCTCGGCACGCTGGTGCTTTCTACGCCTGGGAATCTCGCCCGTCTTGAGGACCTCCGTCAAGCCAACTTAGCCCGCGTTCGCACCGGACGAGCTGTCAAAGATATCGGCATCGCTGCACCAGATGACATGGCCATCGTCTGGCTCAGCTACAACGTGCATGGCAACGAGGCCGTTTGCACAGAAGCTGCTATGGCCACGGCCTACGCGCTGGCCACCGCCTCGCACCGACTTGAAAATGCGGTGGTGATTATCGACCCTTGCGTCAACCCCGATGGCCGCGACCGCTATGTGGCTTTCCAAGACCGGACCACCGGCCCTATGGAATTGGTCGATCTGAACCCCGACGGACTTGAACACAACGAGCCGTGGCCCGGGGGGCGGTCCAACCATTTCTTGTTCGATATGAACCGCGACTGGGCTTGGCAAACGCAAATCGAATCGGAGCAGCGGGTGAGCGCCTACCGTCGGTGGATGCCGCATGTCCACGTGGATTTTCACGAAATGGGGGTCAATTCGCCTTACTATTTCGCGCCCGCAGCGGAGCCTTTGCATTCGGCCATCACACCGTGGCAGCGCCGTTGCCAAGAGCACATCGGGCAGAACAATGCGCGCTATTTCGACCAGCGCGGCGCCCTGTACTTCACGCGCGAGGTGTTTGATTTGTTTTACCCCAGCTATGGCGACACGTGGCCGATGTTCCACGGTGCAATCGGTATGACTTACGAGCAGGGCGGGTCATCCCGTGCGGGTCGCGCCATTCGCACGGATTTGGGCGAGCCGTTGACGCTCGCCTATAGGATTGAAAACCACCTCGAGGCGGGGCTGTCCACCATCGAAGAGAGCGCCTCGCGGGCAGCGGAGCTTGTTTCCGAGTTCACCGGCTACCACGCGGCCAACCTCTCGGGTGAGCGGGCGCCTTTTGGCAGCTACCTCATCCCGGCATCCAATGACCCCGAGCGCAAGCTTTGGCTCACGGATTTGCTCGATAAGAATGGCATCGCTTACGGCTCTGCGCCGGCAGCTTCAGGGCTGACGGGCTACGATTATTCCACGGGCCGCCGGGCCTCCAAGTTGCGTGCAACGCCTGACGACTTGATTATCGACGGTCACCAGTCCGATGCGGCCTTTCTTCACGTGTTGTTCGACCCCGACCCGGTGTTGAGTGACTCGCTCACGTACGACATCACGGCTTGGGCCGTGCCCCACGCCTACGGCCTGAGCTGTTATGGACTGGACCAGCATTTGAGCCCCACAACGGGTGCCTCGGCCGACGGAAACCGTACTAAAGCCAGCCGCGTCTCATCGCCTGAATCAACCGGCGATCTGCCTTACGCCTGGGTCGCTCACGGTCCCACAGACGCGTCAACCCGAGCGTTGGCGGCTTTGCTCAAGGGCGGCGTCGTGGTGCGCATCGCCGACAGCGCGTTCCGTCTTGAAGGGTCGAGCTACCCCGCCGGCGCGATGGTCATCACCCGCCGCAACAATGAGGATGTCCCTCGACTCCGGTGGCTTGTTGCGGCCACGGCAGCGGCCACCGCTGTAGAATTCACGGCCGTCTCTACGGGCTTGGTTGATGCCGGTCACGACTTGGGCAGCGACCACTACACCGCCTTAACCGCACCCCGCATCGCCACCCTCCAAGGCCCCGGGTCCAGCTCCCTCTCTAGCGGCGAAATTTGGCATCGCTTCGACACGTATTTGGCTTACCCGCTGACGCGCGTGGAATCGCTCGATGATCTGGATCTCGAGGATTTCGACGTGTTGATTATGCCCAGCGGATGGTACGGTTTGGATGACGAGCAGCGCGACGATTTGGCCGACTGGGTGCGCTCGGGCGGACATCTTGTGGCCATCGCCGGCGCCCTCGGCTCCTTTGCCGGAAAAAAGGGGTGGGGGCTCGACCGCCACGAGGGTTCTGATGAAGGCCGGAAAAGCGCTCCCAACGAGCACGACGCCCACGCGCTGGCCGCTTCGGGCATCGATGCTATCCCACACGCTGACCGCCGTCGCGCGCGGCTTCGACACGACTTGCCGGGCGCTGTGTACGCGGCGGCTGTCGACCCCACGCACCCGCTCGCCTTCGGCTACAATGA
Organism: Flavobacteriales bacterium; assembly: GCA_029242765.1. GTDB lineage: Bacteria > Bacteroidota > Bacteroidia > Flavobacteriales_D > Sanyastnellaceae > UBA8752. Next base: position 39,389 of record JAQWTJ010000076.1, read on the forward strand.
CCGGTACTTGTCCCTAAAAACTAGCGGTTCGGCCTTCGCTCCGCTCAACTCGGGCAACGCTATGGTCCTGCATAAGGAGGGCGACCCGTTCAGCGGGCACGCGGGCTCAGAAGTGGCCTCGCGTATCGCCGGATCGCTCGTGGCCGGCGCCCATAGGATGGGGCGCGGAAGCGTCGTTTACCTCGCGGACAATCCGTTGTTTCGGGCCTTCTGGCGCAACGGCCACCGCCTCTTTGACAACGCGGTCTTCCTCGGTCCGGCCTTTTGATTGGGTGCCCTTAGAATTTGAGTTGGGTTGAGGCTTTCGCCTCAGTACACGTCTACATTGGGCAGCAGGCCCGTGCCTTCGAATTCCTTCTCCATAAAGTCGCCTACAATGGCCACCGCTTCGACGTACTCGAGCAAGATGTCGAGGTCGATGTCAGCCAGTGCTTTGATGGTGTACAAGTAGGCCCGTATGCCGTCCTTCTCGAGGATGCTCCACGCGCCAATTTTTGTCGTCTCGTTCATCAGCAGGAGGCCCTCCGCATTGGGCTCCTTTATCCCCAACGAATCGGGCTGTGTCATCCAGGCAATGCTGTAAACGTCCCGCACAGCAATCGTTCCAAACACGCTTTCCCCTAGCATTATCCAGGCCAATTGCGTCCGCCCTTGACCGATCACGACTTCAATTTTCAAGTCCCCGTCCCCATCGACTTCAAAAGCATAGCCGGCCTTTTCCAGAGCTTTGGACACCTTCTTCATGTACTTGGTCTGCACCGGTTCCGGGCTTTGTGCCTGCACCGTGCTGATTCCTGCGATGAGCATCACGGACAGCAGCGCCGTGGCCGCTCCATTGAAAATAGTCTTCATGACGCCGAAAATACGGCTTAGTTGTGGCTATTGGGGCAGCAGCGGAATCTAGAGGTTCCAATGTTGACGGTGGAGGACAAGCTGACTCTAGTTTAAATTGGGGCATTAAACCAGGGTGTTTTGTTTAACAGATTTGCAGCGCCTGCCCGAATAGTTTTGATTTACGAAATGAAGGACTTTTTTTACATATCAATTGCATCTATTCTCTTAGTGAGTACTTACTCATGCGATAAGATAGAGGGCTGTATGGATAATTCTGCGTGCAATTACAATGAACAAGCAACAAGTGATGATGGTTCTTGTGAGTTTCCTCAGCCAGAATATGATTGCAACGGCATTTTGCTGATAGAGCCATATATTGGAATGGAAGCTTTGGGGGGCATCGTCTTCTATATTGATAACACAGGCCAAAACGGCTTGGTTGCGGCTTTTGAAGATTTGTCAGGAACGTATGAATGGGGATGTCTTGGATTGGAGGTGGGGAATTTCAGTACAGGTTTAGAAAACACAATCAATATAATTGATCAGGGCTGCCTCCCCGAGTCCGGTGGCGTTATCGCAGCACAAGCTTGTTTTGATTTCACGTATGGCCTTTATGATGATTGGTATTTACCTAGTAATGGTGAGTTGCAATTGTTGAATGGCGCAAATGATGCCGCTATCGTAGCTATGGCTGATTATTATTACTGGTCTTCTTCGGAGGCAAGTGCCAATAATTCGAAGTGTATTCACTTTGGAATGGGAGGAGGTGAAATGTATAGTCATATTAAATCTTCCACTTATTCAGTTCGCCCCATTCGTTCCTTCTAATTCCTTGGTGTAGTCCCTCGGCTATCTCAGGAATCTAGAGGTGCCGATGTTATCGGTGGAGGATATGCCTAGTTTGTAATTGGTAGGACTCATAACGCCTTTCGTCGTATATTTAGGCATGAACCGAATTGTCCTACTTGCTTGGGCTGCATTCTTTTGCGCCTTCAACACCTCTGCTCAAGACGACAGTTGCACCCTCCTCAGTGTATATGAACTGATTGAAAACATGCAGCTGCAGCTCGATGCGCAGCAAGAAACGATCGAGGCACAACAAGAAACGATCGATGCCTT
>JAQWTJ010000082.1 GCA_029242765.1 Flavobacteriales bacterium
GTGCCGATGCTCGGGGTGTGCTTGGGGATGCAGGCGATTGTCGAGCATTTCGGTGGGCGGCTGCGCAACTTGGCTGCGCCGCTGCACGGGGTGGCGCGACAAATTGAAGTGGTGGGCGATTGCCCCGTGCTGGGCGGCGAAGCAGACGAGGTGGGCCATTACCACTCGTGGGTGGCCGATGAAAACACGTGGCCCGATGTTTTGGAAGTCACTGCGCGAGAGCGCCAAGGCGAAAAGAACGGAAAGAACGGAAAGAGCGAAAATGAGGACATGATTTTGGCGATGCGGCACAGGAGCTTGCCCGTGTATGGCGTGCAATTCCATCCCGAGTCGGTCCTGACCCCAGGCGGACGGGCGATGCTGGGGCGTTGGCTGGCCGCTGTGGAAAAGGTGCAGGCGAAAAGCGCATAGAACGCTCGCCGTTAGCGGAATAGGTCCTCGCTTGCAAAGCGTTTTTCGAGCTTCACATCGCGCAGCATCGAAGCCTTGATAGCCAGACGAATTTGAACGCTTTGCATCACCCCTGAGGGGATCCAATTGGCTGAAAACTCCCAACAATGCAGGTCCCAATAGAGGTTGATTTGTGTGGGAGCCCAATCCATGGCATTGAAGTCATAGCCCGAATTGACACGCAATTTCCACTTCTCCATGAGGGTGACAGCGCCGTCAAAGCGGATGCCCTGCGTGACGTCAGAGGTGTCGGCGAGTGTGGCCGTGTCCCAACGGCGGGTGAGGTTGAGCGTGTAGCCCGCGCTCGCGCTCCAAGGCGTTGCGCCTTGCTCTCCTGACCACGAGGCATTGAGGGAGGCATTGGCCGACTTGAGGCGGGCGAGGCCCGAGCCGCTCTCCACCAGAAACGCGTCTATGGCTTGACCGTCATTGTTGCGGTCGTAAAGCGAATGAACGGTGCCGAAATTGACGCGGTAACGGCCGGCAATGGTGGAAAAACCGTTGCCTCGAATGTCAGCCCACCGGAGCGAATCCGCTTGGAAATTGTGGCTCGTGTTCAACTGGAAATTATCGATGAGGCGGACTTTTTTCAGCTCGCCAGGCGTGCCGTCTTCCCCGGGACGCTCACGGATTTTCATCTCGAGGTTGTTGCCCAATCCAAGTGTCAACGCGCCGCGCGCCGAGATGTCTCCAGGCGTGTAGACGCCCAAGGAATAGGGGTTGTACGTGTCGAGCACGTCCTCCTCGTGGATTACATCGAGCGAGCGCTCGTAAGCCGGGTTGTAGCTGAATCCAACCGACGGTGAAATCACGTGTCGCAAAGCTTGCAGGCGACGCGCCGAAGAGCGGCCTGTCGAACCGCTCCCACCGGCAAAGTTGAACATGCCGTAGAACCGTGTGGAAGCATTGATCGACAAGTTGAAGTCGCCGTCTGCGTAGAAGCCGCCGAGCGTATCGGTGACCAACTCGACGGAGTCTGGCCCGAGAACGACGGCCTGCCGGTCAAGCGCTGCAAAATTCCAGTAGCCCTTGTAATTGGCTGAAGGCGTAATGGAGACGTACCCCAACTGCCATTGAGTGGAGGCCGATGCGGTGTGCCGCACGCCGGAACTGGCGCGAGAGAGCATCCCTTGGAGACCGCCGTCAAAGAGCGTGGAGTCGGGCGATGAAATGCGCTGCTCAGCCTGTGTAGCATAGGTGACCCCGATGCGGTCGTACCACTTTTTTCCCACGGCATCGGGGCGGAAAATTTTGGAAACGGGCAGTTCGAATCGCGAGACGTTGATGCCCAAGGCGGGCAGCACCAAAGAGACCGTGCCCGTGGAACTGTTCTGCGTGTGGCGCGCCGAAGCCGACACATTCACCGGCTTTCCAGGAATCGAGGCGTTGTACTGCACACTCGAAGAAAAACTGTTGGAAACGAAGTCCTCCTGAGTCGTGGACAACGTATTGCGGAAGTTGCCCGAGGTGCCGAAATTCACGTTCGCTGAGAAGCGGCCGTTGGGTCGAGCACGGGCGTCTTGAGCGTGGTTCCAGCGCACGAAAAATTCGCGCGATCGGCTGCGATCCGGATCGCCATTCAAGCCTTGAAGAATGATGGAGCGGGACAGGGACAATTTGCCTGAAAATTGGTACTTGAAATTGTAGGCGGTGGCGGCTCGCACGGCCCAGCTCCCCCGTGAATACACATCGCCCTGCAAGCGCGCATCCCAGTGAGGTCCAAGCGGTTGATACCAACCCAAGTCCTTGATGAAGTAGCCGAGTGCACGTCCATTTCCGAAGCTTGGGAAGAGGATCCCGGCGGACTCTTCCTGCTTTTGTGGGAACCAGAAAAAGGGCAGCCCCACAGGCAGCGGAACCCCGCGCAGCTTGACGTACATCGGGCCGCTGACGATGCGGTCGTCAGGGATGACCAGCGCACGCGTCAAGTGGAAGTGAAAGTGCGGCTTGTCCGCATCACAGGTCGTCAGCATACCGCCCTTGATGAAGATGCGGCCATCGGGCAAGCGCTTCGAGCGCTCCGCGTGAAAGTGCAATTCATTTTCGTGGCTGATCGAATGGGTGGATAGGCCCTTGCCTGATTCGAGGGAGTAACACAGGGTCTGCTGCTCGAAGGTCTTGCCGCCCTCTGAGAAAACAGGCGAACCTTGAAAGCCCCCGGTCGAGTCCGTACGGCCTGCGGCACAGACCTCGCGGGTGGCGGCCGCATAGGTGATGTCGGCCGCTTCGAGCGTGATGCCATCCGTGCGCACAATCGCCGCACCGTGCAGTGCGACCTCTTGGGTCACGGCCCACATTACAATCGAATCAGCCGCGTTGTACGTGACCGGCGAATCCGACGGTGAGGTGAGCTCGCCCTCCGGCCGATCGTACAGCACCATGCGATCAAGCTCGCCGTCCTCAAAATTCATTGCGAGGTGGCGGCAGGTGGCGGCGTTGGCCTGCCAAGGGAGGGGAATCGAATCGACGGCGGTCGAATCGGGCCGGGCCGTGGCGGTCGAATCGGGGGGCGTCAGATGCAGCGTTCGCGCGTTGCCCGCCACCAAGACTCGAGAAAGTTTGCCGTCAGCAAAAGCCCCGTCGAGCGTGCGGCCGGCCACTTCGTTGTGGTGGGTCGAGTCGATTTCGCTGCGGAATAAAGCCGCGCCGCGTACGCGGAGCGATTGGGGCTGACCGCCCGCCATGCGCACCCGGATGCTGTCCCCAGAAAGCTCGTCTGAGCCGCTCCACAAAACCGGCGTCCCCTCGAGCCGGACGATGCTGTCGCGTTCGGACCAATACAAATATTCGGATTGCGTTTGGATGTCGGCGGCCTTCGTCGAGTCGCCGGAAAGTTCGGATCGGGTCCGGCCAGTCAAGGCGAGCCCCGCTGCATCCCAACGCGCAATGTCTCCCCACAAGCGCGTACCGGCGGTCGTGTCCAGAATATGGGCCGAGCCGAAAGCCGCGCCAATGGACGCCCCAAGGGAGTCGGCAAATACCAGGCTATCGCCCAAGATCAACAGCCCATCATCCATCACGCGAGCCGAACCTGCAAACCAGCCTGTGCCCGCCTCCAAATCAAGCAGGCCACGGGGGCTCTCCACCCAGCCCGAGGGCCGATCAATGCGAGCCGGTGTCGACCACGAAATGGAACGGTCAGCGGGGTTGTAGCGCATCGCTTCGGAACGCATTTCAATGCTGTCCATAGCGGCAATCACGTCGCCTTGGAATCCAAAGACGCCGGGGCCAGAATAGTAGGAGCCCGCCTCGGAAGTGATGAGCTCACCCTGGGTTGTGACCGTTCCGCCGCCATCAAAGCGTGAGATGTCCGAAGCAAAATCGTGGGTGATCAGCGGAGCTGTCAAGATGCGCCCCTGATCATCAAGGAGCGTTGCAGGGGCCTCAGCTGTTCCTTTGGCACGACCGCGGGCATCGGCTGAAATGAGTTCAAACTCGCTGCAGCGGAGCAGCGCACCGTCGTCTTGAACCGCCACCGAGCCCATCAAAATGAAGCGGTCGCCTGCAAAGCGCCAAGCGCTGTCACACAACACGCGAGCGCCTTCGCCTGCATTCTGTCCCGCGCTGAGCCCGTTGTCAATTAAAAGCTCGACCGATCCAATTAAGCGCTGGGCGTCCACCACGGATGGGCGCCGAGAAATTTCGTCAGCGTGCAGGATTTGGACCTCGAGTCGAGTTGAATCCTTGCTAGAGTCCGAATTAAGCAACGGCGATGCCGATACCGCGTGAGCGCCTGCGGATTGGCCCGCACAGGCGTTCACACAAAGCACGGCAGAAGACACAGCAAAAAGCCCTGCGAAAACACACGAACGATATGATTGCAACGTTGCCAACAAGTGGGGTATGAAAGCCGCAGAGACGACCCGTTCATCCGCGCCAAAACTAAGGTAGTTTGCGGGTAGTTTCTGGTCTGCTCCCCGTAGAAACGTAGTTCGAAGTTGATGATTGCATCCCGCCCTTTCGCGACCCTGTTTTCACGCCCACTGGCCCGTGTTTTTGCCGCAAGCGCCGCCATTATTGGGCTGAGTGCCAGCGTTCCACCGCCCGCAGAGCCCGTCATAGTGGTGATGCTTGATGCAGGTCACGGCGGAAAAGACCCTGGAAACCTGGGCACAGGGCGCTACATCACAAGCGAAAAGGACATCACACTCGCCGTGACATTGAAGACCAAAGCGTACATCGAGGAGCACATCCCAGGTGTGCGCGTAGTGCTGACCCGCGATGGCGACACCTACCCCACCCTGCCTGAGCGCGTGGCGATCGCTAGTAAAGAAAAGGCTGATGTCTTCATCTCAATCCACTGCGACAGCTTCAAGAAGTCGAGCGCCGTGGGCTCGTCGACCTTCGTTATGGGGCTGGGCAAGAGCGAGGCCAGTTTGCGCGTGGCCGCCCAAGAGAACGCGCTGCTGTTCGAGGACCCGAGCTACGACAAAACCGACGGGTTTGACCCGGACGACCCCGACACGTTCATCGCATTGGCCTTGCGGCAAAACGCCTATCTCGACCGGAGCTTAAAGCTTGCCGGGCTCATCCAATCCCAGTTCCGCGAGCGCGTCGGCCGCAAAGACCGAGGCGTGCGCCAGGCCGTCTACTACGTCACCGCGTACACGACCATGCCCAGCGTATTGGTAGAGCTCGGATTTTTGACCAACCCCAAGGAGGAAGATTTCCTGAGGTCAGAGCAAGGCCAAGATTACATGGCGTCGGCCATTTTCCGTGCCTTTCGTGAATACCAAGGCGGCTGGAAGGACGTCGAGGAGCGCAAGGGGGAAGCCGTCGAGGCCAATTCAACCGACGCACTCCAGCCCAACGCCCCGAATTGGCATGCACAAGCGCTCAGCTTATGCGGGAGTGACGTGTGCTTCAGGGTGCAAATCAAAAGCGGGCCGCGCACCGCAATCAGCGCATTTTCGGACGAAAAGGGAGCAACCATACCCGGGGTCGAGGAATTGGCCGGGGGAAATAGTTGGCGATATGTGGTGGGTTCGTTGAAATCTTACGCCGAAGCTTGCCGCTTGCGCGATACCTTGCGCGTTAACGGATACCCGGACGCTTTTGTCACGGCCTACCAAGCGGAGCAACGCATCCCCTTGGATCAGGCGCTGTCAAAAAAGCGCAACTGAGGATCCTACGGAGCGAGCACCAGCGACATGAACATAGGCAAGGAATTGAAAATCGGCATCTTGGTTGTAGCGGGCGGGCTGCTTCTGGTGCTGGGCGTCAACTACCTCAAAGGCTTCAACCCCTTCGGCGGGGGGATGACATACTACGCCGTGTACGAGCGAATAGACGGCTTGGCCACCTCCAACCCTGTCATCGTCAACGGCTTCAAAGTCGGCCAAGTCAGCCAAATCGAGTTCGCTGAAGACGGAACCGGCGTGCTCATCGTCAGCTTCATTGTGAACAAGGATCGCCTGCGCGTGCCCAAGGACACCCAAGCAAAGATCTTCTCCAGCGACTTGTTCGGCACCAAAGCCATCGAGTTGATACCGGGGCGCAGCACGGAATTGGCGGCGGCGTATGACACCTTGGGGGGCGATATTGAATTGGGGTTGGCCGAAAGCGTGAAGCGTGAACTGATCCCGCTGAGACAGAAAACAGACCAATTGATCGAGGGCGTCGACGAGATATTGATCAACCTTCAAAACGTGTTTCGCGACAGTGCCACCCAAGGGCTGCCTCAAGTTTTCGAGAGCATTCAACGGACGGTCACCACGCTGGAGAGCATGTCCGAACAGCTCGATTTGACGGTAAAAGAAAACCGCGACGCGGTCAAAGGGATCCTGGACAATGTCGAGGGCATCACCCTAACGGTAAACGCGCATCAGGGTGAACTGGCCAACGTCATCTCGAATTTCTCCAGCATCTCAGACTCACTGGCCGGGCTGCAGCTCGCTTCAACCATGGCAAAGGCAGACCGGAGTTTAAATGCTGTGACCCAGATTATAGAAAAAGTGAACCGCGGGGAGGGTTCACTCGGCGCAATGCTCACGAGCGACTCCCTGCACAACGGCTTGCTGGAAACCGATCGCGAGCTGCGGCATTTGATCAACGACCTCTATCTCAATCCACAGCGCTATGTGCGGGTATCGGTGTTCGGAAGAAAGGAGCATCGGCGCATGTCAGAGAAAGAGCTTGAACGCCTGCGAATGCTGATTGATGAAGAGCTCGAGTCGCGGGGCGAATAAGCACCAAATGGCATTATCTCAGTACGTCTTCTTTCTCTTATTGGTCGCGACAGCGTCAGTTTTCACGCGAAGAATCCTGGCGGTTCGCCGCAACATTCTTCTGGGACGCGATATCGACCGTTCAGACCGCAAGGGCGAGCGTTGGGCGAATATGGCTCGCGTGGCATTGGGCCAATCAAAAATGGTCGTTCGGCCCGTCTCGGGCATACTGCACATCATCGTCTACGTGGGCTTCATCGTGATCAACCTCGAAATGCTCGAAATCGTCATCGATGGAATGTTCGGTACACACCGCGTCTTTGCGGACTTGCTTGGAGGTTCGCAGGGCTTATACGGGCTGATGATCGGGGCCTTCGAGTGGCTGGCCCTTGGCGTGCTTTTAGCCTGCGTAGTGTTCTTGATTCGACGCAACGTATTGCGGATTGCCCGGTTCCACTCAGCCGAAATGAAGCCTTGGCCAAAGAGCGACGCAAACATCATCTTGGTGACGGAAATCGTACTGATGAGCGCCTTTCTTCTCATGAATGCCTCGGACGGGTTGATGCATGAAGAATTCGCCTTCGCTTTAAGCAGCTCACTGCAACCTCTGCTCGCCGGGTTTTCTGAGGCGGGCTTGCATCTGATTGAGCGCGGCGCATGGTGGCTGCACATTGTCGGGGTGATGGCCTTCCTCATTTACATCACATACTCAAAGCACTTTCACATCCTGCTGGCCTTTCCCAACACGTGGTATGCCCGTCTCGAACCGATGGGACAAATGGACAATATGGCCGCGGTGAAGAAGGAGGTGGACTTGATGATGGATCCCAATGTGGACCCCTATGCAGCGCCGCCTGAGGGCGAACAAGCCGAGGCACCGGCCGCTTTCGGCGCACGCGACGTTCAGGATCTCACGTGGAAACAACTCATGGAGGCGTACTCCTGCACGGAATGCGGGCGTTGCACAAGCGTGTGCCCGGCGAGCTTGTCGGGCAAGAAGCTCTCGCCGCGCAAGGTTATGATGGACACGCGCGACCGGCTTGAAGAAGTCGGAAAGGCCATCGGAAAAGCAGACAAGGCGGTCAGCAAAGACGGCGCTGCTTGTGCCAACTGGGGCGGCGACGGAAAGAGCCTGCTCGGCGACTACATTTCAGAGGAAGAACTCTGGGCCTGCACCACGTGCCAAGCCTGCGTTGAGGCCTGCCCCTTGAACATTGAGCCGATGGGCATCATTCTCGATTTGCGTCGGAACCTCATTATGGAGGACTCCAAAGCACCGGACCCCATCACCTCGATGTTCAACAACGTGGAAAACAACGGCGCACCGTGGGCTTTCCCCGCCGCTGATCGCGGGAAATGGGCCGACTCCTTGGACAGCGAAACAAACTGAACAACTGACCCACCGATGAAAGTCCAAACGATTGCGGAAATGACCGCCACAGGAAAATCTCCCGACGTGCTGTTTTGGGTCGGTTGTGCGGGTAGTTTTGACGACCGCGCCCAGCAGATCACCAAAGCCATCGCCCGGATTCTCGACCATGCGGGTGTCAACTTTGCTGTCTTGGGCGGGGAAGAAAGTTGCACCGGCGATCCAGCAAAACGTGCCGGCAATGAGTTCCTCTTTCAAATGCAGGCCGCACAGAACATCGCGGTGCTCAACGGATACGGCATCAAGCGCATTGTGACGGGATGCCCCCACTGCTTCAACGTCTTGCGCAATGAGTACCCCGAACTCGGTGGCGACTACCAAGTGATGCACCACACGCAGTTCATCCAGGAACTCATCGCCGACGGCCGGCTCCGCATCGAAGGCGAGCAGCCCTTCAAAGGCAAGCGCATCACCTTTCACGACCCCTGCTACCTCGGACGTGCAAACGGAGAATATACCGCGCCGCGTGCTGCGCTCCAGCAGCTCGACGCTGAGCTCGTCGAAATGCGTCGTTGCAAGAAGAAAGGCCTGTGCTGCGGCGCAGGTGGAGCCCAAATGTTCAAAGACGCCGAACCGGGGACGGCCGAAGTGAACCACTTGCGCAGCAAAGAAGCATTGGACACTCAGCCAAAAATTATCGCCACAGGTTGCCCGTTCTGCAATACAATGATGACCGACGGAGTCAAACACCACGGGGCAGAATCCAAGGTCGACGTCAAGGACATTGCCGAGCTCATTGCAGACGCAGCGAACCTCATTTAAGCACACATCACACTGAATATCATGGGATTACTTGAAGGAAAAGTCGCCATCATCACCGGCGCATCACGCGGAATTGGAAAATCCATCGCCCAGCGCTTCGTCGAAGAAGGGGCCTCGGTCGCCTTCACCTACCGCAGCAGCGAAGAGAAGGCCCAGGCCCTCGAAAAGGAACTCGCCGCATCGGGTGGAACAGCCCGTGGATTCAAGAGTAACGCAGGATCATTGGCTGAAAGCGAGCAGCTCATTGCAGACGTAGTGAAGGCCTTCGGCACCGTGGATATTTTGGTCAACAACGCCGGCATCACACGCGACACCCTGCTGATGCGCATGAGCGAAGAACAGTGGGACGAGATCATGGAAGTGAACCTCAAAAGCTGCTTCAACCTCACCAAAGGCGTCCTGCGCACCATGCTCAAAGCGCGGTCTGGCAGCATCATCAACATGAGTTCAGTCGTAGGCATTCAAGGCAATGCGGGGCAGGCCAATTACTCGGCTTCCAAAGCAGGCATCCTTGGATTCACCAAGAGTGTAGCCCTCGAGCTCGGATCGCGCAGCATCCGTTGCAATGCCATCGCACCGGGTTTTATCGAAACGGAAATGACCGAGGCCCTCGACCCGGACACCGTTCAAGGGTGGCGTGACGGCATCCCCTTAAAGCGCGGAGGAACCCCCACAGACGTGGCCAACGCTTGCGTTTTCCTCGCCTCAGATTTGAGCGCATACATCACCGGCCAGACGCTTTCAGTGGACGGCGGGATGCGCATGTGAAGTCCTTAATTTTGGTCGAGAAATGTGGATAGGTATTGGTCTGACGCTTGCGGTGCTATTCTCGGCCTTGCTCTACCGAGCAGACCGTTCGAATCGGCATATGCACCCCGCCCTTCGGGTGGGGCTTGGGCTGTTGCGCTTGGGCGTATTAACCTTGCTTCTTGTCCTGTTGTGGCGGCCGGCCATCCGAACGATTGAGCAACTGGAGGAACCTCCGGTGGTCGTGGTGTTGCAAGATTTAAGTGCGTCGATAGATGCTGAACACGAAAGTTGGGCGGATTCGCTGGGCGCGCTGACCCGCGGCTTAGGCGCGCTGGCCGGCGGCCGCGTGGACGTAAAAGTGCTGGGCTTCGGTAGCGAACTTGTAGAGCTCCAGAAACTGGACGGGGCTGACGTGCTTGGGGGCGCCGACTCGGCAGCCTTCAATCACGTGACAACCGACCTGTACGCAGGGCTCGAAGGCATGCGCTCGCGCTGGGGCGGCGCAAACTTGAGCGCGGTCATCCTCGCCACCGATGGCCGGGTGAATCGTGGCCGAGACCCCGAGGCTTGGGGTGCAGGACTGGGCGCACCGCTGCTGGCCATCGCCTTGGGCAACCCCGAGGAGAAAGAGGGTCTACGCATTGACGCGCTGCTGCACAACGACGTGGCAGGGCTTGGAAATAAATACCCGGTTGAAATTCTCATCGGAGCGAATCGACTCAACGGACAATCTGGAACGTTGACCCTTTCGGGGAGCGGGCTGCCAAGCCAGCGCGTCGAGTTTACGTGCCCAGAGGCCGGCACAATTCCCCCTTTCAGACTTATGGTGGAGGGGGTGAAACCCGGGCTACAGAAAATCAACATCAACGTGACAGTTGGTGAGATGAGTAGGACGCGAAGCGCCTACATTGAAATCATCGAGAACCGCAAGCGGGTCTTGCTTACCGCCCGAGCACCCCACCCGGATCGCGGAGCCGTGGCGCGTGCGCTCGCAGGAGCTGAACATTACGAAATCGTTCAGCTCGGCTCCGAGGATCTCACCGCGCTCAACCCCGCCGATTTCGATGCCGTGTTTTTTATCGGGCCAGAGTCCGGCGACACGGAGGCGGCCGATTTTTTGAAAGGTTGCCTCGAGCGCCACGTCGCCGTAGGCATACTCGGCGGGCCAGCTACTGATTGGAACTTGCTCAGTTCGATGGGCATCGGCATGGAGCTGCAAGGCGTGACCGGCAGGGCAGCGGACAAACCAACGGACCAGCTCACCTTTGATCCCCGCGGGGCCGTCAACCCCGGCTTTCCTCACTTTGCATTGCCTGCAGAACTCGACGCCATCCTCGCCGAAGTGCCGCCCACCACGGCGCCATTCGGCGAAATCAACTGGGGCCTGGGACACGCGCCGCTGCTGTTCCAACGGCTCGGCCATTTGGCAACCGAACACCCCTTGCTCACCTGCTTTCATTGGGGTGAAAGCCCTGCGGCGCTGATGCTCGGCGAGGGGTTTTGGCGTTGGCGTACGGTGGGGCATCTGCAAACGGGCTCGCACGAGGCCTTTGACGCCATTTGGAGGCGCGTGGTGGGCTACTTGACCAGCGACGAGAGCGTCGAACGCTTCCGCATCGACGCCCCCCGCATGGTGGCCGAAGATGAGCCCGTACGCCTCAAAGCCCGGGTGTACGACGCCACCTTCGCACCGGCCCTTGGTGCGGACATCCGACTCGAACTCCAAGACGAGGACGGCCACAGCTTCAACTACAACTTTTCCGCAGCCAGCACCGGCGCCAGCACGGGCTACCTTTTAGATATGGGCCGCCTGCCTCGGGGCGCGTATACGTGGCGCGCTGAATCCCCTGGGCACGTATCAAAAACGGGCGGCTTCCAGGTCACGCCTATCGAAGTCGAAGCTTCCGGCAGCCCTGCGGACCACGCCATGCTCGCCCGCTTGACCGCCGCCCGCGGTGGCGCCTTGTTCTCCCCCGACCAGCGCGTAGCCTTGCTCGCGCACATTGCCGCACTGCCCACCCTCACCCCGATGATCACCCCCATCGAGCACACGTCGGACTTGATTGAGAAGAAATGGCTGCTGGCCTTGCTGCTTGTGCTGCTTACGCTCGAGTGGTCTATCCGCCGATACACCGGGGCCTATTGACCTGAATTGTAAACCCCAAGCATGCGCAAAATCGCCCAAGCCCTCGCCACATTGGTTTTGATTGCAACCGCCTTGTCGGTTGTAACGTGGGCGGCGAAGCACCGAGCAAAAAAGGACCGCGACTTCGGCTCCGTCATCAACACCGTCGTCGAAACCTTGAGCAACTTCCCCGATTTGTTCACCCAAGCGGTGCATGAGACGGCCACCCTGCCTCCGACCTTTGTCAAAACCCCGAAGAACTTTACGCCGATCAACACACTTGAGCTCGACGTCAAAGCTCTGATGACCTACAGCATGGCACGCCAACACCGCGGCATTGACCTGCTCAATCTGCGCAATCAAGACACCCTCCATCACTGGGATGTCAAGGGCGGATTTTAGGCCAACAGCCGCATCATGCACCCGTTGCTGCTGTCCGAAAATCGCATCGTCTATTCCATGAACGGCTTGCCCCACATCCGCTGCATCGACAGCGCGGGCGTGGTGCTTTGGAAAAATGAGCAATTCGAGCATCATCACGCTTTCAACCTCGACCACCTCGGGCAAATCTGGGCCTGCACCTATGACCGGCAGGAAGGCCAATTCCTCAAGTACGACGGCCATTTCAAGCTGAACGGGAAGCGTTTTGACTTCGTAGACAACGAGGTCACTTGCTTCGACCCTACAACCGGTGACGCCCTGTACTCAAAAAGCATGGCTCAAATGTTTGCCGAAGCGGGGCTGCAGCATTTGGTTTTTCGCTCGGACAAAGCGGACGACCCGTACCATTTGAACGACGTGGAACCCGCCCTTTTCAGTGGAGCCCACTTCGAGGCCGGCGACTTATTTCTGAGCTTTCGAAGCTTGTCAGCCATTGTTCAATTCCGCCCAAGCGAAGACCGGATAATCCGCGTCATCACAGGCCCATTCTACGCCCCGCATGACGTGGATATATTGGACGCAAACACCTTGGCCTTGTTTAATAACCACAGCCATATCAAATCGGCTTCGAACAAGAAAGACTGGCCCTTGGTGACGGATTCGTCCAGGATCGATTTGGGCAATTTCCACTCTGGAATCACGCTATACGATCTCGGCACATCCTCCTTCAGTTCCGTATGGCCGGAAGTGTTCACCGATCAAAACCTGTTCACCTACACCGAAGGACTGAGCGAACGCTTGCCCGACGGCTCGTGGTTCGTTGAAGAGCAAAACGAGGGGGTCTTGTGGGTCATCGACAGCACCGGCGTGCGCTACCGGGACGTTCTCACCTCGCAGCATCCCGGCCACCATCACTTGAGCAACTGGACGCGTATTTTGCACTGATATGACCATCGCATACATCCCCACCGGATTGGGCCTGGGCGCCATCATCCTGGTCCTTTTGATCGGCGGCATCGTTCTGTTCTCGCTCGGCTACATCATCTGGCTGAAAATCAAACACTTCTTTCGGCGCAAATGAATGAGCCCGCAACGTGGTGCATGCTCATAGCATGGGCGGGACTGGCCTGGGCTGCCGCTGCAACCTTGCTGCATTTTGGAGGCTTATTTTCAAAGATGGCGCTTCAGAGCGTGTCTTTGCTTGACGCGCTGTTGACCCCGATTTCCGACGAAGATGCAAAGCTTGATGCAGTTCAATCCAAAACTGCTCAGCTCACCTTGAGCTTGCTGCAGGTCTTGGCCATTGCAATGGTGGCCATCGGTGGAGCGGGGCTGCTGGGGCAGGCGGGGCTCCATTGGTTGTTTCCCGATGCGGCAAGATCGACCGGTTGGGAGCTGCTGGCTGTCAGCACAGGGCTGGTCCCGCCCTGGTGGCGCGCTGCCCGAAAGGCACGGCGGCAGGATTTCAGCCCCTTGTCTGTGCTGCTACATCGCATCGCATTCGAACACCCAGAATTGGCCTGGCGGCTCTTCAAACGCGACCTCAAAAGCCGCAGCCACGTCCCAGCGCGTTCGGACTATTTGCTGGTCACCGGCCTGGCCCGATCGGGCACGACCTCGCTTCTCAACCACTTAAGCCGCGTTGAGCGTTTTGACTCGTTGAGCTATGCCCAGCTCCCGTTCCTATTGAGTCCCAATCTCTGGCGACGCATCTACAACCCGGCACAGGGAGAGGCGGTCGAGCGCAGCCACAAGGACGGCTTACTGATTCACCATCGC
>JAQWTJ010000085.1 GCA_029242765.1 Flavobacteriales bacterium
TCAAAGCAACGGTGGACGCGACACCAATCCAGCTGCCCGGATCCATGTCTTCGGTCTCTTGCGTATAGCTCGAAGAGTGATTCGTGCAACCGCTGGAGAGCGAATAATCAGACCAAACATTCCAACCGGCCTCGTCCCACGCACCGCCGTTTGGCGTCACATTCGAGGCAGCACGCTCTGCGCGGCCGTCCTCAAACTCGTGGCATGTGTTCGAACCGTCTTCACCGGCCACACCGAACATATCAATGATGTTAGATCCCGCATCAACTATAGCGATTTGATCGTCACCGTTGCTGTCCGCTGGACCGCCTGTGCCAGCAACAATATCGGCGTCGAATCCGTAATAGCCTGTGAAGGCTGTGCGAGATGAAATCAAAGCGAAATCACCCGCAGCCAAAGTGCCAAGGACTGTCAAGTCCACCGTATTGGAAGAAGGCCCAGCGTTGTCATTGGTCCAACGCTGCAGAATCCATCCAGTCATGTCCTGGTCCGCATCACTTGAGTTGTGAATTTCCACAAAACGCCCCTTGTAGTCGCTATTGGGATCCGCAATCTCCGTGATGATGATGCCGCCGACCAACTGGGGTTGCAATCCAAACTCATCTGTGATTGAGCCTGAGCAGTTGTCTGTCGCACTCATAGAGGCACCCAAAGCATCGCCATAAGGCGACGTGTCAACATCTCCGTTCTCATCAACGTACAAGTCGATGTCTGCCCCATGGGTCAAGTCCACTTCAGGTGAAATTGTATCGAGCACACTGATCGTTTGCGTGCAAGTCGCCGTCGTGCTGTTGCCGCAGTTGTCGTAAGCCGTGATTTCATACGTGCGCGCGGTCTCATATGAACCCACACCGTCCACAGCACCCAAGTACGTGTCCGACTCAGAAATGATATCTGTAGTCAAGTAAACATCAGAGTCACAGTTGTCATTAGCGACTGCTGCCATACCCGAACCGTCGCCCAAGCTGTTTTCTGCCACAGCATCCGAATCGCAATTCTCATCGAGGTAGACCGTCACAGGAATCGGACAATCAAAGAGCACCGTAGGATCTTCGTCGTCCGTGATGGTGATCGTTTGCGTGGTGCTTGCAGTGGTGCTGTTGCCAGCGCAATCCATAGCCGTCACCGTGAAGGTGCGAACCACCGTGTGGCTGCCTTCAGAACCGTAATCGCAGTCAAACGTAGCGTCGTCGCTAACCGTGTAACTCACTGAAACATCGCCGCAGTCGTCTGCCGTCACCCAACTCACAGAACCGTGGGTCTCTTCAGACATATCTGCCGAAGCATAGCAACCGCTGAACTGCTTGTCGTCTGGGGCCGTTAAAGTCAATGACGGATCCGTGGAATCGTCCACTGTAATAATCTGGGTGGCAATCGAAGAGTTGTAACCGCAATCCTCTGCGCGGAACAAACGCGTGATGCTGTACTCCTCAGGACAATCCGTCGGGGTGATCTCATCGATGTACGTCATATTGACCGCATCATCGCAATTGTCAACGGCCGTGGCCATCTCCAAGTAAGCCTCAATATCGTCTGTACAGTCCAAGGTGATGGCCGCAGGAACACTCGTGAAGACCGGCGCCTCATCGTCATCGATTTGAACAATCTGGTAGTGGCTGTCTCCTTGGTTTCCACACGCGTCATAAGGTGTGTAGAGCAAGATGTGGTCCGGGTTGCACCCGCCTGACATCTCTGTGAACTCAATATCTACGTGGTCTAAAGAACAGTTGTCCGATGCATCGATGATGCCCGCAGCCTGCAAGTTCTCAAACGTCGGGTCTGCTGGCCACTCATCACAAGACAAGAAGGCAATCTCATCGCCGATCATCTCTGGTGCAATGTCATCATAGAGTGAAATCACTTGGATGTGAACCGTGGTGTTTCCGGCGCAGTCCGAGGCCGTCCACGTACGGGTGACCGTGCGGTCGTTCGCGCAGGCGTCGTCCGATGTGACCTCGACCATCGCCACTTGCGGTGCATTGTCGCATTGGTCAGTGGCCGTGAGCACATCAGGCTCAGGGAGGGTGGCATCGCATGAAATGTCGAAGTCGGCAGGCAAAGTCTCAACAAAGGCCGGCGGCACGTCGTCCACCAGTTGAATGTCCTGCACGTGGGTCGCCACGTTTCCACAAGCATCAACAGCGTGCCACGTGCGGCGCACGATGTAGGTCGAAGGGCAATCACCTAAGATTTCCTCCGCGAAAGACATGGTCGGCGAAGGATCGCAAAGGTCAGTCGCTGTCAAGGTTTCTGCTGCAGGAATGGCATCGCAGGGCGCCTCCATATCAGCAGGCAGCGTCTCGACAAAACTTGGAGCGAGCGTGTCAACCACCGTCAACACTTGCACATGCTCGGTGCTGTTCCCCTCACAGTCCGTGGCCGTCCACACGCGGGTCAGCACGCGTTCTTGCGGACAGTCGCCGGGGGTCTCGGACTCCTCAAATGTTACGGTCGTCTCCGAATCACACGGATCACTAGCCGTCGCATCTATAGGCAGCGGCACATCGTGACAATCCACCGTCATATCGGCCGGCATATCTTGGTCCCAAACAGGCGGCGCCGGAACGATTAAAACCTCCGTCATGTTGCTGCACCCATTTTCAAAGGTCACACCAATCGTGTATTCTCCAGCTAAGAGCCCTGAAAAGACAGCACTATCATTAGCCACCACTTCAATTGAAGGCTGACTGTCGTCCACACCAGACGCAGCCCACGAACCATAAACGTCGGAGTAATACCAAAGCTCAATCTCTGTTCCGTAACCGAAGGTGGTCACTTCAATAGCTCCATCTGCAGCTAGCAAATTTGAAGTCTCGGAAGTTTCTACGTCAAATCCAGCAATGTTGGGCACCTCCGTCACATGGAATGTGATCGTTAGGTCCTCACACGTCATAATGTTGTGCACATCAACAAGGATGTCCTGCTCAAAGGCACCAACTGGCGAAAAGTCTACAGTTACAACTGAACCTTCATTTGAAACGCTCAACTCGGTCGACTGGATGAACGTCTCATTGATGGAGAATTCCAGAGCGTCGTTCGACGTGTTGGTGATGTAGTCCTGCAGGTCGAGCACGTAATCATCTCCATCCGTATACGAAGTCATTCCGCCGTCCTCACACGTGGTGTAGTCTGGAATATCGAGTACGTCCACAGCAGGCGGCGTGCCATCTATAAGTTCATATGTGTACAACAAGCCCTGATCATCTTCTTCAGGGGCAGAAATCATCAGACATTCCACGCCCTCAAGCTGCACGGCGTGGCCGAAATGGTCGCCGGCTTCAGCAGAAGCGCCACGGCTAACAATAGCAGTCAGGTTCCATTCTTCTAGTTCTTCTGGCCAGTTGAACAAATACACCTTACCGGCATCTAGACGCTCTTGCGCAACAGCACCCTCTGTCCAAATGCGGTCCGCCATGGGCGCACCTACGGCCATAATATATACATCCTCCCCTGTTTCAGAATAATCATACGAGTACGACACGCTTGCACCGAAACGGTCCCCTGCTTCCAAGTCACAAGGTTGAATTTTATTTTGGTAATCACCGGCGAGTTCAACGTCATATGCTGCACCACCGCCGGCATCTCCTGGAGCACCAACCGCAAACCAATAATAATCTTGAACTGTCGAAACCGATGCTCCAAACTCCGCCCCTGCAGCAGCAGCATCAGCGGTGTACTTCATGTAGATCGTGAATTCACCTCCGTCTAAGTATGCATCATACACAGCGCCTGCATCGGCTCCCAGTTCATCATTTCCAGGGTCACCAATCAAGAGCGTTTCATCCCATTCAGATTCAGAAAATGACAAAGCGCTGCCAAATGAAGCATCGTCTTGCGGGTCATTCGCATAAACCGTATGGTCGCTGTTGTAGATGCAATCCCCGTCCTTAAGGATCATATGCACTGCGCCTTGGTTGTTGTGCGTATTGGATGCGCTCGGAGCGCCAACTGCAATCCAATCTCCCAACTGGGCCAATGTCGATCCGTACCCTTCGTCATCTGTTCCTGAGATTACAGTCAAAAAGTTCCAGCCGGTTCCATCGTATGCGTTGTGGTACAGGTAAATCTTTCCCGCAAAGTCAACGCCACCGTTCTCACCGTCCGATGGACCTGGAGCACCAACGGCGATTAAATCACCAGCATCATTAATCGAAACGGAACTTCCGAACTTCGAATACGCCTGGCCGTCTGGGGCCGTTAACGAGGCTGTATGGTCTCCGTCCTCATAAACCTGAACAGATCCTTCGGCATCATTGCCATCGACAGCGTCCATTGGAGTACCGACGACAAGAATTTCGTCCCCATCTGTGGTAGAGTCAAACGACTGACCGAAAGCATCTCCAGAATCCGGGTCTGGATGCTGCGTGGTGAATAGCAAATCAGCATTGGGGCCAGGGCCCTGAGCTGTCACTGCAGTCGTTAAAAATGAAAGAAAAGCACACGCGAAAATGGTGTGAGAGAAAAGGCGTAGTGCCGCTGCGTATTTTGAGCAAGACATGGTTGGACTTTTTGGCCTTCGGAAATTGCCAAGAAAAGCTCGGATGACGAAAAAATTACATCGAGAATTTGAACAGGTTTGTGAACGTGTAAGTAGTTGATTTACAGTATCCATATTGCTTTACCACAGTCGCAGTCGCCGATATTATACCCGTATAATGCAATTATACCCGTTGTGAAACGATGAAAAATATTATACAGTTGTCACAATCCTGCAGTGGGCCCTTCGATGCGCTCCAACTTGTGGAACTTGGTATACCCGAGAATCGACCTCCCAACCAACTCGCTCATAGAAGCCGACAGCTGTCACCCGAGCATCGCACCAAACCCAATCCACTTTTCGTGTATATAATTCGGCTAAAATCCCTTTTATTAATACCAATCCCACATTATGGCCTCGAAATTCAGGATGTGTCGCCATTGCCCTAAGACGCATTTGAGTCCCGTCTGGAAGCCCATCACAACGGCCTGAAACAAGGGTGGCAATGCCTCGAAGTTCACCGCGATAAAAGCAGCCCATATGAAAGGTCATTGGGTCATCATCCGCCTCAAGAGTACAGCATGTGGGTGACGCGAGATGGGGCCACAAAACAAGGTGGCGGAGAGCCTGGGTTGAGGCCGCTGTAATCAATTGGGTTTGCAAATTCATTGTATGCATTCTGAATCGACTCAATGGCGCTCATCCTCCCCTCTTCCCTTCGCCCAATCGCGCCGATCGCGTTTGGTCAGACGGCCCATTTTACTATAATGTCGGGGCTGGTTCAAGGCCATCAAGCGCACCTGTTCAATTCGGTCGAGCTCATCTTGAGGCGTGACTTCCAATGCAAGCGAAGGAACCAGAGCCACCCCCACCCGACTTTTCGGGATCGACAACACCTTATATAGACGGTGTTCTCCTGAGCGTCGAACGCCGATGACATCGCCGGATTCAATCTCCTTGCTCGGCTTGCCTGCAAGTTCGTTGATGCTCACCCGGCCCTCGCGAGCATTTCGAGCAGCCAAGCTACGCGTCTTAAATACGCGGATGCACCAAAGAAACTTGTCAACGCGCATGGTTCAGGTGTTATTCACCGGCTCGGTCAACTCAAATCGAGGTCCAGCCGTTTGCGTAATATTTCAAGCGCAGGTCGATGCTCCATCATTCGATCATATCGCTCCTTGCTCGTTAAGAATTCCACCGGAGCTTCTTTTGAGTCCATCACTTCGATTCGCAAATCAACCTGGCCATTGTTCACACGTCGGCGCATGAACTGAAGCAAGGGCAGTCGACATTCATCGAGCATTTCCATCTGGTGTGCGTTCGAGACTTTAAGACCAATCTGGTTTCCCTCCAGCGACCATTTCCCTTGCAGCATCGTAGTGGCGAGGGCGACCTTGTTTTGCTTGCGCAGCTTTTTGGCATACGCCTCCCAAGCCGCAAGGAGATCGGCCTCAGTGAACGGCTCGGCGGCCCGGATGATTTCGGCTGCCTCTTCTTGCTGCTGCTGCTCCAGCGGCGGAGCGACGGCGACGAGGCGACTGCTCGTTCTAGGGCGGGCCCTTGCTGCTGGAAGCGGCGCAACTTCAGTCACATCCGCAACAGCAACAGCCGCGGCTTGAGGCTCCGTTTCAAGCACCGGCTCGAGCACCGGCTCGAGTACTGGCTCGAGCACTGGCTCAGGCTGTTCAACGGGAGCGATCGATGCAACAGGTGCTGGTTTGTCGGCCGGTGCTGGTTGGTCGGCCGGTACCGGTTGGTCCGCCGGATCTGGTTTGCCGACCGATTCAAGCGAGCTCAGTTGTGCGCCGTTGATTGCGCTGAGCAGTCCGCCATCGAGGACCTCATTTTTTTTTTGTCCCGTCCGCGGCCAAGGCGTCGAGAGATCCGATCTGCATTACGAGCAATTCGACCAAGAGTCGTTGATGCCTCGATAAGCGGTATTGTTGATCTGCGCGATTGACCGCCTCGATAGCTCCAACGAGAAAGTGGAGCGAGCAGAGAGCGGATTGGGATTTGAATTGAGATGCAACAGCAGCGCTGGCCTCCATCAACTTCAGAGTTGCCTCATCCTTGCACACGAGCAATGTGCGAAGGTGATGCCCCAGACCCGTAATAAAATGGTGGGCATCAAAGCCTTCAGCAAGGACACGATCCAAAGCCAGCAAAGACGTGCCAATTTCACCTTTGAGGCAAGCATCAAGAAGTGGAAAGTAGACATCGTGGCCCAGCACGTTTAAATGCTTGGTGACATCCGCATAGTAGACCTGCCCCCCCGAAGAGGCCACGAGCTGGTCGAAAATGGACAACGCATCGCGCATGGCACCGTCGGCGCGTTGGGCTATCACATTGAGCGCTTCATCGTCGGTCTGCACGTTCTCCTGCTCAGCGACATACTTAAGGTGTGCCGCAATGTCCGGCATGGTGATTCGACGGAAGTCATAGATCTGACAACGCGAGAGAATGGTCGGAATAATTTTATGTTTCTCGGTGGTTGCAAGGATGAACACGGCGTGCGGCGGCGGCTCCTCGAGCGTCTTGAGAAAGGCGTTGAAGGCGTCCTTGGAGAGCATGTGCACCTCGTCAATTACGTACACCTTATAGCGCCCATCTTGGGGTGGAATTCGAACCTGGTCAATGATCGAACGGATATTGTCGACCCCGTTATTCGATGCGGCGTCGAGTTCGAATACGTTGAAGCTTCGCTCGGCCTGCTCCTGCGAAAAACCATTGATCGTGTTCGCAAAGATCCTTGCACAGGTGGTTTTTCCAACGCCACGAGGACCACAGAACAAGTAAGCTTGGGCGATCTTGCCCGCTTCGATACTCTGACGCAACGTGTCCGTGATTGACTTCTGCCCGACGACCGTCTCCCATGTTGTGGGGCGGTACTTGCGCGCGGAAACCAAGAAAGTGGAACTTACGTCTGCTGACATGCCCCAAATTTGCGGCAGTTTCGCCGATAATTGACGGACTTTTTTGCACACGGAACAAACAGGTCAAAATCGGGGTTGCACAGCGACGACATCTGACGTAGATTTGCGCCCCCTTTCCGCACTGCTATGTTAAGCACTCGCTACGAGACAGTATTCATCATCACCCCGGTCCTCTCAGAAGAGCAGACCATGGACGTCGTCAAAAAATACAAGGAGCTTCTTGTAGATAACGGCGCAAAGATCACCCACGAAGAGAATTGGGGTATGCGCAAGCTTGCCTACCCAATCCAAAAGAAGTCAACCGGATTTTATTTCCTGGTTGAGTTCGACGCGCCTTCGGACACGATTCTTCCTTTCGAAACAGAATTCCGTCGCGATGAGCGCGTGATTCGTTTTTTGACCACTAAAATGGACAAGCATCACATTGCTTATGCCGAGTCTGGCCGCGACCGCGTCAGCAAACGCGCCAAGGCTCCAGCCTCAGACACCAAAGTGGAAAACGCTTGATTGCGCTATAACGAAACGACATGGCCAGTAAAAAAGACGTCCGTTACCTGAATCCGATCGCAATTGATACCAAGAGCGAACGGTACTGCCGCTTCCGTAAGAAGGGCTTCAAGTACATCGATTACAAAGACGGAGACTTCCTTCTGATGCTCGTCAATGAGCAAGGCAAAATTATGCCCCGCCGCTTGACTGGCACTTCACTGAAATACCAACGCCGTGTCGGCAAGGCCATTAAGAAGGCCCGCCACATTGCGCTTCTTCCTTACGTTGCCGATCAATTGCACTGATCTGCACATTGCTTAATTCTGCGTCATCATGGATGTCATCCTCAAGCAAGAAGTTGAACGCCTCGGTTCAACTCACGATATCGTAACCGTCAAGAACGGTTACGCTCGCAATTTCCTGATTCCTCATGGCTACGCTATTATAGCGACGGAGTCGGCCCGCAAGGTCGTCGCCGAGACACTGCGCCAACAGGCACACAAGGCTGCTAAAGCTACGGAGGACGCTCGCGCTATAGCCGCCAAGATTGAGGGCTTAACGCTCCGCATCGGTGCCAAGGCAGGTGAAAGCGGTAAGATTTTCGGTTCAGTCAACAACATTCAGCTCGCTGAAGCCTTTGCAAAAGAGGGGCACGACATCGAGCGGAAGACTATTTCGATTTTGGAGGAGCCCATCCGCGACCTCGGCAGCTACAAGGCAAAAGTCAAGCTGCACAAGGACGTCATCGTGGAAATCGCCTTTGAAGTGGTGGCCGAGTAATCGCAACTGCAAGCTGAACTTTACGGGCGACTTCAGGTCGCTCAAATGAACTTGAAAAGGGGCCTCGGGCCCCTTTTTCTTTGGGCGATATTTGCAGCGATGAAGAAGTTCCGTCTGGAGAGTGAGTTTGTTCCAACGGGCGATCAACCGCAGGCCATCGCAGAACTGGTGGATGGCCTAGGGGAGGGAGCCCGGCACCAATGCTTGCTGGGTGTGACGGGATCGGGCAAAACGTACACTGTGGCGAATGTGATTGAACGCACGGGACGGCCGACCTTGGTGTTGTCTCACAACAAGACGCTGGCCGCCCAGTTGTATTCCGAGTTCACCGATTTTTTCCCCGACAACCTCGTCGAGTACTTCGTCTCGTACTACGACTACTACCAGCCCGAGGCCTTCATTGCATCAACGGGTACGTACATCGAGAAGGATTTGCAAATCAATGACGAAATTGAGAAGCTGCGTCTGAGCACGACGTCAGCTTTGATGAGCGGCCGCCGCGATGTGATTGTGGTGGCGTCCATCAGTTGCATCTACGGCATTGGAAACCCCGTCGAATTCCACAAGAACGTCATCGATTTAGAAGTGGGCCAGAAACACTCCCGCGACGGGTTGCTGCACAAACTTGTGGACACCTTGTATCACCGCACACGCAGCGATTTCGAGCGCGGGTCATTCCGCGTGAACGGTGATGTGGTTGACGTCTTTCTCGCATATGCTGATCACGCCTACCGCATTGAATTCTGGGGCAATGAGATTGAAAGCTTGGCGAAAATTGATCCGGATTCAGGTAAGATTTTGGAGCAACTCGAGGGCGCCAAGATTTATCCTGCCAATCTATTTGTGACCGGCAAGGAGACCTTGCAAACGTGCATCTGGGAAATTCAGCAGGACATGGTCAAGCAGGTCGACTTCTTAGAATCACAAGGCTTGAAACAAGAAGCCCAACGATTGGAGGAGCGGACGACGCACGATTTAGAAATGATGCGCGAGCTCGGCTTCTGCTCGGGCATTGAAAACTACTCTCGCTACTTCGACCGGCGCTCAACAGGCCAACGCCCCTTCTGCTTGCTCGACTACTTTCCCGACGACTTCCTTATGGTGGTGGACGAAAGCCACGTCACCTTGCCTCAAGTGGGCGCAATGTCCGGAGGCGACCGATCGCGCAAAGTCGCACTCGTCGAGCACGGTTTCCGCTTGCCCTCCGCTATGGATAATCGCCCCTTGACCGCTGAAGAATTTACGGCGATGTTAGGCCAATCCATATACGTAAGTGCGACCCCTGCCGCGCTCGAACTCGAACGATGCGAAGGCGTCGTTGTCGAGCAGGTGATTCGCCCTACAGGCTTGCTCGACCCCACCATCGAAGTGCGCCCCTGCACGCACCAAGTCGATGACTTGGTGGGCGCCATTCGTGAAACCATTGCCAATGGAGACCGCATTCTTGTCACCACGCTCACCAAGCGCATGGCCGAGGAGCTCTCACTTTACTTGGGCCGCCTTAAGATTGCGTGCCGCTATATTCACTCGGACGTCAAAACGCTGGATCGTGTGGAAATTTTGCGCGACTTGCGCTCTGGCGCCTTCGATGTCTTGGTTGGGGTTAACCTTTTACGCGAGGGGCTAGATCTCCCGGAGGTGTCCCTCGTTGCAGTGATGGACGCCGACAAGGAAGGCTTCTTGCGCTCCCACCGGGCCCTGACTCAAACAGCAGGGCGGGCCGCTCGAAATATCGCAGGCCGCGTCATTTTTTACGCCGATCGCATCACAGACAGCATGCGCCGCACGATGGACGAAACGTCCCACCGCCGCGCAAAGCAAGAGGCCTACAATCTAGAACACGGCATCTCACCGGTCGGCGTTCGCCGCAACCGCGCCACCCTCCTCGAGCAGTCCAACCTCATCGAAGAACGCGCTCCCGCCTTCGGCTCCAACAAATCGAACAAGGCCTCAGGCACAGGCAGCGCTCTTGGTTCAAATCATGGGGCCGTCTTGGCAGACCCCATCATCTCCGGCTTGCTCTCAGCATGCCGTGCGGGCGACAGCACAGCTCAAGAAAAGCTGCAACAAATTGCAATCCGTGCCCAATCCGATATGGAACGCGCAGCCCACAACCTCAACTTCATTGAAGCAGCCCGCTTCCGCGACGAATTCCAAGCGCTTCAAGCGGCCCTTTCAGAAGCCACCCGAACCTAAATCAAAGGGCAGAATAGGGGCGCCAACGTCTACAAGGGACGGCGAATGATTGCCTGGTTTCTGGAAAACGTGCTAATAGGACAATTCGACTTGAACAACGCACTTGTCCTCAAACACAGGGAAGTCGCTCAGATTAAAGCACTTGGAAAGGGGGTGCTGTTCCACGTGGGAAACGTTGTGCCCCAGTTGTGAAAGTTCTTCGCGCAAGTCGCCGCCCTTCAAATAAAGGACGCGCGTGGCGCGCGTTCCACGAATCCAATCGAGGAACACCGGCATGCGGGCGACGGCTCGACTAACCACCGTGTCAAAAAGAGCGGGCTGGCCTGCAGGGTCGCGAAGATCTTCAGCCCGGGCCCAGACGGGGTGGACATTCTCAAGACCGAGCTTGCGCACAACGGCCTCAACAACCCGAATCTTCTTGCCTATTGAGTCGCATAAGGTGAATGAGGTTGAAGGGAAGAGAATGGCCAAGGGAATGCCCGGGAAACCGCCGCCGGTGCCGACATCAAGGACGCGCTCTCCCTCATCAAAGGCCGGGGTACTATGGCCTGGAACGTTGGCGCTTGGGGCGCCGCCGTTCAAAAGCGCAATGGCTAGCGAATGCAGGACATGGCGGGCGTAGAAAATGTCCAAATCATGCGATGGGTCGAGGGCCTGGCCTGGGGCGAGGTCCTTCCGCGAGATGACATTGATCTTAGCGTTCCACTCGAGGTACAATGGGCCGAGAGCTGCAAATTGGTCGCGCTGTAGGCTGCTGAGCTCAAAATACTGGGCAATTAACTCGACACCCGAGGCGCTCGCTCCGCCCGAGCTGCTCACAACTCGTCTTTCTTGGGGGCAATTACACCTGCGAGGATGTCGCGGGCGCGAAAGAGTTGGGCTTTGACCGTGCCTAGCGGGAGGTCGAGTTCTTTTGCGATTTCATCGTAGCTGAGCTCTTCGAAATAGCGCAATTCGACAAGACGGCGGTAGCGCGGTTTAAGCTGGGCTACCACTTCACGCATCTTCGCAACGCGCTGTTTCTTTTCAAGTGTTTGCAAAGGGTCCAGGCCGCTATCGGGCACTTGGATTTCAAAAGAGTCACCGTCCGAATCCGTGAAACCTTGGTCCAAGCTCAAGGCCTTGATGCGCTTCTTGCGTATGAAGTCGATGGCCCCATTTGACGCGATCTTGAACAACCACGTGCTGAAGGCAAACTTGGGGGAATACTGTTTGAGGCGCTTGAAAGCCTTGCCAAAAGTCTCGATCATCAAGTCGTCCGCATCATCGCGGTTGTTGATCATCTTGAGCAGCATATAGAAAATAGGGTCGCGGTACCGCTGCATCAACTCAGCAAAGGCCGCTTGGTCATTGCCTTCTAAGGCGCGTGTGACCAGCCCGAAATCGTGCTTTGCCTTGTCCGAAAGGTGGGCAAGGTCCGTGTCGGATATCGGTTTTTTTGCATCCATGGCTGCGTTCGAAGGTAGCCGAGCAACGCCTAAGCTTGCTCCTGACACGCTTCAGCCTTTCCAAAGCGCGTTGTGCAAAACCTATCAGCGTCTATCACTCTCCGTTGTTAGGCTCGCTCAGCGCTGAATCACGCCGCGCACCACGCGCACGCGGTCGCCTTCAATGACCCGCAATACGACCACGCCCTCAGCCCAAGCAGCCGTATGAACCAGCTCGCCCGCGCCGACCTGCATCGGACCGTCAATAAGGCGCCCTGCGGCGTCAAGGACCGTAACGGTCGCTTGCCCTTCAAGCCCCGCAATGCGAAGCGACGTTGAGGCCGGCGTCGGATAGAGGGTCAATGCAGCTTGGCCTAAAAGATCGAGATTCTCGGTAGAAACTGCATCGGTGCAGAAATTAACCAGTTCATTTTCTGTGAACTCACCTCCCGCCGTAATCAATACGCCGTTGTGGTTGAACAACTCATAGCCGCCCTCGCCGTACTCGCAGCACATGCCGTCGCCCCAGCTGTCTTGAATAATCAGCGCGTAGCACCCCTCAGGTAAGCACAACGGGACCGTCACCAACATGCCGTCCTCCCCGTCCTGGTAAGGCCCACCTTCGGCAATCAAGGTTCCAGATTGGCTCACTGTCCATGTCGTTTCGCTCCCATAATCATCCAAAGTCAAGACCAATTCCCAACCCAAGGTGGGCCCTATGAACGCCATAAATTCACCCGATGCCGAGTTGTTGAACGCACTTTCA
The DNA here is from genome assembly GCA_029242765.1 of Flavobacteriales bacterium. Classification (GTDB taxonomy): domain Bacteria; phylum Bacteroidota; class Bacteroidia; order Flavobacteriales_D; family Sanyastnellaceae; genus UBA8752. The sequence goes on from JAQWTJ010000085.1 coordinate 13,069, forward strand.
TCGCCTTCGCCGTTGACGCTGAGAACCGCAATGCTCAACGTGTTCTCGCCGTCCTGTGCATCAAAACCAGGCAGGTCCACTTGCACGTTGTCGTACTGTTCAAGTGAGCCGTTCCACTGGGTCTGCACCGGAGCCCCACCGTTGATGACATATTCCAAGTTTACTTGGGTCAAGGTGACGGTGCCAAAATTCGATAAGATGTAGGAGGCCGTGATCTGTTCGGATCCGCAAAGAACTTCATCTGGGAGCCCCAAAATGCCCACCCCGGCATCGAGTTCCAAACTCGTCACGCACCCTTCGGCGGGGAAACCGTCAAGCACTTGTGTGCCTGTGCCATTGGGATCGAGCACATCACTCGCGCCCAAACCCCAGGCCACGCCTAGGCGACCATAGTAGTCGAGTTGGCCGTTGTTCACCGTCCCATTGCAGGCGGCCGCCCCTCCGTAGAGCTGTCCGATGATCCGGTGGTCCTGATCGAACAAAGGCGCGCCCGATGAACCGGGCTCAGTTACGCCAAGCTCCCATTGGTCGATCATCCAAACTGCTGCTCCACCAGCATTGTCGTGGTAGGGTGCATCATCCTCGAAGCAGATCTTCTTCAAGTCGCCAGAAGGGTGGTGGATGCTGACCGCGTTGACCACTTGCGCCTCGCTGTCGGTGGTGTTCCAACCGGCGTAAAACACATTGTAATCCGCCGGTGGCGTTTCACTCAATTCAATCAATCCGAAGTCCGATCCCCCGTTAGACACGAGCAAGGTTGCGCCTGAAACGCTCTGGTCTGTCGGCCCACTGTTCCCAGTGCAACCTGACGTTTCGTGGTTGAAGTAGAAAAGCCAATTGTTCATACTGCCGCCCAAACCTGGCGCGCCCAAACAGTGATTTGCCGTCAAGAAGACCGGCGTTCCATCCTGCGCTGTCGTATTAATCAACGCCCCAGTGCACATAGCAAAGCCACCTTCCACAATCAAGGCCACCGACCGCTTTTCGCATTGCCACAAATCACCCTCTGGGCAATTCACATTGATGTTGCATGCGCCCGAATTCCCAAACGGTCCGCGCTCTTGTGCTTTGTTCAAAATATCACGGTAAGCGTGCACCACTTGCCCCACTTCCAAACGGCAGGCCTCGCGCTTATCCAACGGGACCTGGAGCTCCACAATCACCTCGTCTCCGGCAATCAGTCCGGTCGCCAGGGCGTTCCACTCCTTGTTGTTGGCGTGGGTGAAAGCCCCTAGAAAACGATGCGACCCGCTGCTTTCCCCCGCGCTGCGAATAAACAACTTTGCGCCCTTGGGCAGCTCGTATCCACTGAACCACAGTCCAATGGCTATCGCCCCCTCGCTCTTGACCGCTGCACGCCAAACCGCAACCCCATGCTCCTCCGACCACGCTCCGTCATCTTCCCTTTGGCAATCAATGCTCACTTCGAACTCCGCTCCGAAACGCCAAGGCGCCGTCTTCACCAAGTCTGTCACAGCATCTCCAGCCTGCAACGCCTCAAGGTCAACTTGCGGCATTTCATAGGTCGGCAGCTCAGAAGCTCGAGACTGTGTAAGTGGCAGCGGGTGCCCGCCTTGGGTTACTTGTGAGTAGGATTGCGAGGCAATCAACGTCACCAGGAGTAAGAAATAACGATGCATCGGGGATGGTTTCAAATGCGAATGTAGTCCGCACCATCATATCCACAGTTCATCGTCCAAGGTTGCACGATTTGACAATCAAATCGAGGGGGAAATAAAAAACCTTGTAAATAACAAAAGGAGCGAAACCGCCCCTTTTGAAACCTGCAAGGAATTTTGAAACCAACGCAGCAACTCCGCTGCGTCCTACAGCATAGACGGCAGAACTTTCAAAGGTTGCCCCTGGGGCCTTAAAAACTTTGACGCCCGGCATCTGAGCCTACCTTAGCCATCGTGTTAGGAAAGGTGTTAGGTATTGAGATTACGTCACAAGAAGACGGGCTTGTGGAGGGCACAATGCCCGTGGATGAGAGGACGCAGCAACCGTATGGAATTTTGCATGGCGGGGCAAGTGTGGTGTTGGCCGAAACACTGGGGTCGGTTGGCTCGCACTTTATTGCCGAAACTGAGGGGAAATTAGCTGTTGGTATTGAAGTGAATGCCAACCATGTAGGGCAAGTCAGGAGCGGATTGGTCTACGGAAAGGCTGAAATTCTGCATCGAGGGAGAACACTGCATGTTTGGAGCATCGAGATTCGCGATGAGCGGGGGCGAATGGTTTGCACGTCGCGGCTAACAGTGATGCTCGTAGATCGAGTGAAGGACGAGAAATGAGCGCGTGGATTGCATGGCATAGGCCGGGGGCAGATTGCCTTGAGATATTGCGGGAAGACGCTGCGGGCGGTGTTGAGTTTACAATGTCGCCGTGGGGAGGTGCAGAAGGGTTAGAGCCTTTAAGTGTCCGCGGAGTGATTGAGAAACGGGAGCTGGAAAACAGAGCGATGCTGGAGAGCGGGGCGCCGCTAGAGAGTGGGGGCACCACAAGGGGGGAGCATCTGGAATTAATCTGCCGGGCCCAGGAGGCCATCAAGCGAGGGGACTTTGTCAAGGTGGTGCTTTCTAGGACATTGGAGTGCAAAACGGGGCCGATCGACCTGGAGCACATCGTACAGAGACATGCCGCTTTGCATCCGGATTCGTTTTCTTGGGCTGTGCGGCACCCTGCGGTGGGGACTTGGTTCGGATCGACGCCAGAAATTTTACTTGAGGGCGAGCGTGAACACTACAAGACGGTGTCGCTTGCGGGGACTCGATTGGCCCATTCGGAAGATCCACCTTGGACTCAGAAAGACCTGCTGGAACAGCAAATTGTAACGGACGGATTGCTTGAATCGCTGTCAGAATGCCGGAGCGAGGTGCGGCTGGTGGGGGCCGCTCAAACCGTTCGTTATGGCGATCTGGAACATTTGAGTTCGGTGCTGGAATTTGACGCCGCCTGCGGAGCCGATCAGCTGATGGATGTCTTGCACCCCACGCCGGCCGTGGGCGGTCATCCCCGTGCTGGGGCATTGGCCTTCATCCGTTCTGAAGAGAAGCACAACCGCGGGTACTACACCGGTCTGGTGGGGCTGCGTGAAGCCGAACGGGTGTCCATGTTTGTGAACTTGCGCTGTGCTTCTTGGGCGGACGGGGTGACCACGGCGTATTCAGGGGGCGGCATTACAGCAGAGTCAGACCCGGAGAGCGAATGGGCCGAGACCCAATTGAAAGCGCTGAGCGTATTGAAGGCGGTTGGGCCATGTCGGTAGTCCGCATTGACTCACTAGAACGCGCTCGACGTCTGCTGACGGGGCTTTGCGCGAGGGGACTCGAACATTTCGTCTTGAGCCCCGGCTCGCGCAATGCCCCGCTAATTGGTGCGGCAGCCCAACTGGAGAGCGAAGGACTTCTAACGACGCACCGCTTGTTGGACGAGCGGTCGGCCGCCCACTTTGCACTTGGACTGGCGATGGCATCCGGCCAGCCGGCGGCCGTTTGCTGCACTTCCGGCACCGCTGTGGCCAACTTAGGGCCGGCCATTATTGAGGCGGCCACCTCCAAAGTCCCGCTGATTGCATTGACGGCCGACCGGCCGGCCCACCTGCACAACGTGGGTGAAAGCCAGACCATCGCTCAAGCTTCATTGCACGCCGAGCATGCCCGCCTCTTCAGCTGGGAAGCTGGGCGTGAGGACGCCTTGGACGACATCTGGGCGGCGGCCATTCAAGGTGGAGCTGTGCACGTGAATGTCCCACTTGACTCGCCGCTTTATCCAGCGGAACAAGGCATCAGCGAGAGCTCAAGTGCCGGTGACAAGACGAACCCAGCCGTGCGCCCAGAACCAAAGGGGCAGGTGCCGGAGGCCTTGCTCAATGCAAGAGAGAAGGGCGAGCGGGTGATGTGGATTTGTGGTGGGGGTCATCGGCAGGTTGAAGTGGGCGGTCTGGGCCAGCGGGAGGTGGTGCTGGCTGATCTGAACAGCGGGGTGCGCGGTGAGGGCGTGATTCACGCCGTTGACCGGGCGATGCAATCGTCCGAAGTCAAGGAACATTGGCCCCGATTTGAGCCTGAACTGGTGCTGGTTTTGGGGGCGCCGTATTTGTCTCGTGTGTTGCGCGAACGGATCAGGGATTGCGGTGTAAAGACCGTTCAAATCACTGTTGCTGACCTGCTTGAGAGCTTGCCTACAGAAGCAAGTTCTTCGCGTGAGAAAGCGTGGTGGACGGCGTGGCACAACGCGAATTTGCAGCAATTGGAAGTGCAGCAAGGCCGACACAAAGAATGGTCAGACTTTTCTGTTTATCAACAGATTGCAGAGGTTGCTGAAGGGAATTGGGACTTGCATTGGGGCAATAGCACGGCGGTGAGGTACGCCCAATTGCTTGCCGAAAAATGGAGGAAAGGCGTGCGGCATTTTGGGAACCGTGGGGCGGCAGGAATCGATGGGTCCACATCGACAGCTATGGGGCAAGCTGCTGCCGAAAAGGCGGCTTCACAGGGGCGGAACGTGGTGCTGGTTTGCGGAGACCTGTCGTTTATGTACGATGCGGGAGCGTGGACGGTGCGGCCCTTGCCCCATAACTTCAAGGCGGTGGTCATCAACAACGGCGGGGGCGGGATTTTCAGCTGGCTTGAAGGGGCGCAGCGCATGCCGACGTTTGAGCGGGATATTGCCGCTCGCCACAACGAAAGTGTCCTGCCCATCGCAAAAATGCACGGGGTAAAAACTCTGCAAGCCACGGATGAAGAGGGTTTGCGGAGGGCGCTTGATGAATTGGCCTGCACAAACGAAGCGGTGGTATTGGAAGTGATTACACCGGGGGCAGAAGACGGGTTTTGCGGCATCTTTGCACCTGGAGGAACGATTACATTGGCATGAGTATAAGCACAGAAACCAGCACCAGAAAGTGGGAGACAATTGAGGCGTTTGAAGACATCCGTTTCGAGCTTTTTGAGGGGATTGCGAAGATTACAATCGACCGGCAGGAGGTCTACAACGCCTTCCGTCCCGAGACCAATATCGAGATGCTCAAGGCGATGGCCATTGCCCGTGAGCGCACCGATATCGGGGTGGTGGTGCTGACCGGCGAGGGCGACAAGGCCTTTTGTTCAGGCGGTGACCAGAACGTCAAAGGCAAAGGTGGATACATCGGCGAGGACGGCGTACCTCGTTTGAATGTGCTCGACTTGCACAAAGCAATCCGATCAATCCCCAAGCCCGTGATCGCTATGGTCAACGGTTATGCCATTGGAGGCGGGCACGTTTTGCACGTGGTGTGCGACTTGACGATAGCTTCAGAGAATGCGCGGTTCGGGCAAACCGGGCCCAAGGTGGGGAGTTTTGACGCCGGCTTCGGGTCGAGCTACCTCGCGCGGCAGGTGGGCCAAAAGAAAGCGCGCGAGATCTGGTTTTTGTGCGAACAGTACACCGCCGCTGAAGCCGAGCAGATGGGGATGGTGAACAAGGTGGTGCCACTGGCCGAGCTTGAGGACACCACGGTGGAGTGGTGCAAGACCATTATGAAGCGCTCGCCCCTGGCCTTGCGCATGATCAAGCGGGGCTTGAATGCCGAACTCGACGGGCAGCACGGGTTGATGGAGTTTGCGGGCGACGCGACGCTGATGTACTACCTGATGGAGGAGGCCCAAGAGGGGCGCAAGGCCTTCTTGGAAAAGCGCGACCCGGATTTTAAGCAGTACCCCAAATTCCCCTGATTCGAGATGGAAACATCGAAAGCGCGCCTGAAGGCTTATGTTCGTGCGGCACGTTTGCGAACCCTTCCGCTGGCCAGCGCCAGCGTGTTAGCGGCCGGCGCCCTCGTCTTTGAGTCGGAAGGGTTTAAGGGAGTTAAATCTCACACTTTCAGTATTTTATCACTTTCTCTGCTGACCGTGTGGCTGCTGCAGATTTTGGCCAATTACGCCAATGATCTCGGCGACCACGACAACGGGGCGGATGCAAATCGCGGCGACCGAGCCGTGGCCTCGGGCGCCATTTCTAGGGGGGCCATGAAGCGTGCTTTGAGCGTCTTGGGAGGCTTGGTCTTGCTAGCAGGCTGCGGCACTGTTTGGCTAGCCGGTGACCACGTCGGCTGGCCCGCAGGCGAGCGCGCCGGATGGATCGCGCTGGGGCTGTTTTCAATGGCGGGCGCCTACCGCTATACGGCAGGCAAACGGCCTTATGGATACGCCGGATGGGGCGACGCTGCTGTGATGCTCTTCTTTGGCTTCTTGGGCGTGGCCGGCCTGGCCACCCTGGTCACCGGCACCTTCCAGCCCGTATGGCTGTTGCCCGCTTGGGCGATCGGCGCCTTCTCGGCAGCCGTCCTGAACCTCAACAACTTGCGCGACCACGCCAGCGACGAAGAAGCGGGAAAACGCACCCTGGTCGTGCAGCGCGGCTACAGCTGGGGCGTGCGCTACCACTTCGCCCTGCTGCTGAGCGCGTGGGCTGCATTGGGCGGGATGTACTTCGCCATGCCAGGCGCCTGGCGAGGCGCAGGATGGTACCTCGTGTTGGCGGCCGTCCATTGGCAGCACCTGCAGCGCGTGCGCCGCACACCGGCCCGCGATGCCGCAAGACTCGACCCCGAACTCAAACGTGTTGCGCTGAGTACTGCGGTCATCGCCCTGTTCATGTTGATGTCACAATTGGGATAATCTCAGCCATGATTAAAGACCTCGACATTCAAGTCATCAAGCATCCGCTGACTTTTCGCAATCCAGCGCAAACTTCACGCGATGTGTTGTTGGAAAAACCCACCTGGTTTGTGGTGGCACAGAATGCGCAAGGGTGTGTGGGAATTGGGGAGTGCAGCTTGATTCCGGGGCTCAGTCCCGAGCACCCGCTCAGGGCTCAGCGCGCTTTGAATGAATTGGCCTCCGGCAACACACTGGATCCCAACAAGATGACCGCCCAATACCCGGCGGTCAAGTTCGCAGCAGAAATGGCCTTGGTGGACCTACTGGGCGGCGGCGACCGCACGCTGTTCCCCAGCCCCTTTACCGCCGGGGAGGCCCTGCCCATCAACGGCTTGGTCTGGATGGACGATTTCTCGGCCATGCTGGCCCAAGTGGAGTCGCTATTAGATCAAGGCTTCAAGACGATCAAGGTCAAGGTGGGGCAGCATGATTTCAAGGGTGAATGTGAATTTCTGGAGGCGGTGCGCAAACTCGCTCCTTCCAGCCAATTCAGCTTGCGCCTGGATGCCAATGGCGCGTTTGATGGCGACTCTTTTGGTGCCATTTCAAAAAAGCTCGACCGCCTCAGCGATTTCTCTCCCCACTCGCTTGAGCAGCCCATTCGCCCCGGCCAATGGGACCGACTCGCCCAAATCTGCTCGTCCTCCCCTATCCCCATCGCCTTGGACGAAGAACTCATCGGCGTGAACGACAGTAAGATTCGGCAAGGCTTGCTGGCCTGGATCAAACCCGCATACATCGTGCTTAAACCCTCGCTGCTGGGCGGATTTGCTGAAAGCGGAGACTGGATCGACTGCGCCCGTGAGGCCAACGTAGGCTGGTGGATCACTTCCGCCCTGGAATCGAACATCGGCCTGAACGCCATCGCCCAATGGACGGCTGATGCACTCATCGACACACCGCCGGAGGATCGACTCCCGCAGGGGCTAGGCACCGGCGGGCTGTTCACCAACAACATCCCCTCCCCACTTTGCATTGCCGATGGCACCCTCCGCCTGCTCGACAACCCCCAAGCTTGGGACACCAACACCATACTCAAATGAGTCCCGCCAAGCCGGCCTCCCCTGTCCAGCAGCCCAGCGCAGCCGAACAATGGCACACCGGTGGACCGCTCACAGCTTCTTCCTCAGGCAGCACAGGGGTCTCCAAGCTTATCACCTACCAGCGCGCCCACGTCATCCACGCCATCGAAGCCTCAGCGGCCCACTTCGGATGGCCCACCGGGCGCGCATTTACGGCATGGACTCCGCTCGCGCCCCAAGGCATCGGCGCCCGCATGATGGTCTGGCGCGCCCTACACCTTGGCTGGACCTTGCTTGAAAGCGAGGCCCGTGCCAAGCCGACTTTGCCTGCTGAAGCTGTAAAAAGCGGGGTGAACATTGCGGCCACAACACCCCACCAAGCCCGGTATTTGTTTGAAAGTGGAGAGCTGTGGAAAATCAACTTACTCCTGCTCGGTGGCGAGTCCCTCAATGCTG
>JAQWTJ010000078.1 GCA_029242765.1 Flavobacteriales bacterium
AGTGGCCCAAGGCGTCGAGCTGGTTGCCGCCACAGTCGCAGTCGCCCTCAGGGATGTCCGAGCAACCACAATTGAAGACTTCTCCCGGGCCTTGGCAGACGCCGCAGGCGTCGTAGTCTCCGATGCAGTCGTCGTCGTCATCGCAAATATTGTCTCCGTCGACGTCGGCAGCACAGTCGCCGCCGCAGTGGCCCAAGGCGTCGAGCTGGTTGCCGTCGCAGTCGCAATCGCCCTCGGGGATGCCGTCGCAGCCGCACTCGAAAATGGCGCCTTCTCCGCCACAGTTGCCGCACGCGTCCAAGTACCGGCACAACTCGGGCACATCTATTGTGGCTTCGCTGTTGTACGTGCAAGCGGATGGGTCTGAGCATCCAAGAATGACCCCCGCGTAGAAATTGGCGATCATGTTGTCGATGAAATCTTGCTCGGAACCGGAATTGCCCAGGCCGAGCCAGATTTGATACGCACTGAGACCGTCGGGCCCTGTCGCACCGTCTGCTCCATTTGCACCGTCATCGCCAGTATCACCTTGTGAGCCGGGGGGGCCTTGCGGGCCGATAATGGCTCCGGGGAATGGGATGGAGACCACCGAGTCATTGGAAAATGTGAAGGTCAATACCGTATCGGACAGCAGCTCCACCCCCACCATGGTCACCCCATCAGTGAGCTCGCTGAGGTACTGCTCGAGTGTCATGCCGTCCACCATCAGCTCACCGACCACGAAAGGCTCACCGAAAGTGGGCAGGAAGTCGAGCAGGTCGGGCGATCCGATGATTTGGTCTGCGTTGGAGTCGGGGTTATAGGGCAGATCAACTGTTTGCGCGCTTAAAGACACAGCAAAAAGGCACGCGAAGACGGCTGGGACAATTCGGTTCATGCTTGTAAGGTACGTAGCAACCTCCTCATTCTCTTGACGATAACAAACTTGGCATATGCCCCCTTCTTGATTTCAGGACCTGTGGGGCAACAGCGCAGAGCTCCTCGCTGGATTCAGTCGTTTACACAGCGGCCGTAGCCCCCAATCGATTTGGCGACGTTGTTGTTTCGGAACACCCCGTCGGAACCTGTCATCAGAATCCTGTGCCAAGGGTACACACTGGAATATTCGGTGGCCACCCAGATGTGGGCGATGACGCCTTCGTTGCCAAATGTGCCGTTGGTAAACGTTTGTCCACCCGGTCGAAAGGCCATCCCGTAATTGTCCGTGCCGTTCCACATGACGCTGTCCTTGAGTTGATCGCCCTGGTCGTCCCCTCGCCACCCCGTGGTCTCCAAATCGTCCCCTGGAACCCCAATGGCCGCTTCCATGGTCATCCAATCCTCGTCCGTCGCCACATGCCATCCTGCAGGACACAGGTCCCATTGGGTCAAGGCGTGCCAATTGTATAGGACCCCGTAATCGGTATACGCATCCGTCGCCATAGCCGCGTCGGCATCGGTTCCCATGTAATCCAGGACAAAGGCATGGGGCGCCCAGTTCATTGACGAGGGCAGCGAAACGGCGGGCAGATACCGGCAGTTTTCCGCAAACCAGCACTGGTCGCCAATCTGCACCACATTGTAGTTATAGCCTTGATGCTCTACGCTGGACTCGCAGGAAACACTGGTGTCCAACGGCCACGCCAAGTCGTAATACGAAAGCAACAGCAGAAGGTCGGCGCTGCCTACGATCCCGTCGTTGGACAGATCGGGGTTGAAACAGTCATCCTGAGCTGAAGTAGGAACCAGCACCATTAAGGAAGCAATAAAAACAAGTAGACGGTTCATGTCGCTAAACTATTGGCACGTCGTACCATATTCACTTAGAATTTGAAGAAAATCGTCGACGCCGACAATACCGTCTTGATTGATATCCGTCTCGCAGGCCGATGAACATCCAAACTCACTTAATATGTACAACAAATCCTGTAGGCTGACGATTCCATCCGAGTTCAAATCGGCATCGCAGGACAAGCCACATGGACCATTACCGTTTGCATCATCAAAACAATCGCTTGTCGCCACGTTGATAGAATATGGGAGCAATACAATGTTTGTTGCGCCAGTATCTGTGAGCAATTGAATGTAGTTGTCGCTGTCTATGACGTCAAATAGAGAGTCGGAATGCCATTTTTCCCAAGAGACATCGCCAGAAAGCAGGCTGTCAACGGAAACGACAAGGGTGTCGCTGGAAATGTTCGTTAAGATGACAGCCGCCTCATAGGTGGAGTCGTTTTCAAATCGCCAGCCATAAAGTTCAGGATATTCAGTGGTTCTAGCGACATTGTTCTGGTTGTAATAGGTGACTGTGTCTAATAAACCAGCCGGTGTTTCAATTTCATTCGTTCTGTTCTTGCCCAATTTCGCCGTATTCCAAATGGTGGCAAAAATGCCTGATGCTCTCTTCCTGAAGCCATTGTCAGTGTCGAGTGCATCCCAATTTTCAAAAATCCCTCCGACATTGAACAGGCTTATGTCTTCCACTAAATTGTTGTTTAAAAAGAGGTGATGCGAGGCGCTATACATCAGCACCAAACTCCACCGGTTGACATACCGTTTGTCCAAGGTGTTGTCCGTAATGCCATACCCCACCCAGATCTCATAATCCTGCAAATTGGCCGTGGTGTCTTGGAGTTCTCGGACCCTTTCGTAGGTCGGGATTTGATCAAATGCGTACGCCAACAATTGTTTTGTTGTAAACAAGGTGTCTGCTCCCTTTAAGTAGAAAAACGCGGACCATCTAAATGCATCTGCTTTATTGGTCATCGCATATAGAGCTTCATTCCAATGCTCAGCCCTTGGATTTGAAGAGCCGAAATTCCCAGCTGAGACGGCTATTTTAGTGTCTGGAAGTATCGCTCTGATTGAGTCGATATACGTGTCGCAGGCTGCAGCATAGTCTTCAGCAGTTGGAAAATGACTGATGCTATGTTCATTGCCGGCTTTTCCCATTTCGTCCCCGAGTCGGATCCTTTCCACCGTGACGCCATGGTCCTTGGCTGAATGTAAATCGGCCAATTGCTGCGACATGGTACTGCTTATCATGTTCAAGCAGAACAGGCCCTCAGCCCCAATCTGATCTAAAGCAAGTTGAAAATTCTCTGGTGTTATTTCAATGACTGTAGCATTCAATGGCCCCCAGCTTAAAGTGATTGTGTCCACACAGCAGGTGTCCAAGGCCTCTTGAGGATAAAACCAGCCGTTTTGCCAATCCCAAACATCTGGGCTTGGAGGAAAGCCCAATACATCGGGATGCATCGTGGCTACAGAGTCATTAAAAGTGGTGTTCACCCACGACGGACCTCTCCAAGTTTGACCGCCAAAATTAGCAGTGGGTATAGATCGATTAAAAGTGTCCAGCTCGAGTTGAATCCCTTGAGAAAAAACGGTGGCACTTAGCCCAATTGACCCTATGAGTAATAGTCTTTTCATGACAGTATTGAATATACCACATAAAGAGAAATGAAAAGTTGTTCTTGTCTACCGTGCCCTTTCATGTCGTCTGGACAAGGGGTCTCATTGGTCTTTGATGCAGCGGACTGATTGTCCGCTTCGGAGGTATTCATCGGACCGCAAAATGTCTGAATTGTCATAACTCAAGCGTCGGTACCACGCCTGGTCTCCATTCGGTGAAGAGCTCCACCAATACCCATATCTCTCTGCGCCGGTGAAGTTTCCAGCATATTGATCGCGATGTCCGATTGGTTGTCCTGAAAATCCAAAGTCGTCAGTTCCATTGCCATCATCGTCCCAGCCGTTGGTGGTTTTTAATGCTGAGCCTGCAGTCAGGCTAAACCCATTTGTCATCAAGTAAAACTCCAGGTCTGTCCACTCTTCGTCTGTGGGCACATGCCAACCCGTTGGGCACAGCCCGCGCGCGTCGTTTACCGCGTACCAGTTGTAAAGCCGTCCAAACACCACCAAAGACTGGGCTTCATCGCAAACCCATGAACCTGCGGTGCTGTAATAGGTGCAGGCAGTATTAAAAAAGCTGCCATCGCCATACACTGCCGTTGCGCCCTCCAAAGTCGTGAACCACGGAGTGTTACTCAACAGCGATGGAATCGTGTCCCCATTTCCGTAGACTGCAGTCCTCAGGTTGTCCGCAAACCAACACTGGTCGCCAATCTGCACCACATCGTAGTCGTAGCCTTGATGTTCTAAGCTGGACTCACAGGAAAAACTGGTGTCCAACGGCCATGCCAAGTCGTAGTAGGAAAGCAGCAGCAGAAGGTCGGCACTGCCTACGATTCCGTCGTTGGACAGGTCGGGGTTGAAACAGTCATCCTGAGCTGAAGCAGGAACCAGCAATATGAAAGAAGCAACAAAAGCAAGTAGGCGGTTCATGTCGCTAAAGGTCTGCAGTAAGGGCCTCATTACCTAACCGTCAGCAAAACAGCACATCCTCCACCGTTAACATCGGAGAGGTCGAAAAAAGACCCAATTGCGGCTGTGTTGTCTCCTCCCCCACACTTGATAGACTTTACTCGTCGCCCTTCTCAGGCACAAAAATCACGCTGATCGAATTGACGCAATGCCTTATGTTATTGGGTGTTAGCTGCTCTCCTTCAAAAACATGACCCAAATGGCCCCCGCAAGAGGCGCACAAGATCTCAGTTCTCACCATCCCCCCGCTGTTATCGGATTGTCTCTCAATGGCGCCTTTGATTTCATCGTCAAATGAGGGCCAACCGCAATTGGAATTGAACTTATTGCTTGATCTGAATAAGGGGCTTTCACAGGCCTTGCAAGCATAGGTGCCGGGCTCAAAATGGTCGTTGTATGTCCCGGAGAACGCAGGCTCAGTGCCCTTGTTTACAATGACCCTTTTTTCCTCCTCAGTTAGATTGTCAAATGGAGTGGATTTCATCTGTAGTTCGTTTTGACTTAATGCTATGGCTGGCACCGTGAGCAGCGCCAATAGAAGTTGTATACGCATTATGTGTTTTCTAGGGGCTGACTATAAAACTACGTTGATGAGCAATCCGAATCCCGGTCTTGAACAGAATGCTCTTTTGCGCACGGGGACGGTTATAAATACGGCCATTGAGGCTGATTTACATTCCTTGGCGCGATGTACATTGCTGCATGACCATGCTTCGAAGAATATCCACATTCATCTTGCTCCTCAGTTGGGGCTTTGCTCCGTTTTCGCAGAATCCATACTACGTTTTGGAAGTCGATTCTGCAGAATATGCCCCATTGGAAGGTGCACAGGTCATGGACCCGGCTCTCAATGACATGGAAGGCGGTTGGGACGACCCCTATTTTCAAACCATGCTGCTCATGGAATTTCCACTTTTTGGAGACCTATGCACTTCGCTGATTCAAGACGGACTGGGAAATTTTATGCTGGCTCCAATAGATGACATCACGGTAAATTTGTTAATCCCTGGCGCCTATGACCTAGCAGATATAGGCCTTGTAGATAAGGCGATATCAGAAATTCGCTGGATCACAGAGGGCAACCCGGGAGAGAAAATCTTCAAGTTGGAATGGTGGGATTGCGGCTACTATGAAGAAATCATTGAGCTGGATAGCATTGGACCGAGTCGTTACAACGCGCAGATTTGGCTGCATGAGGCCACCGGTGTAATCGAGTATCGTTTTGGAGTCGTGGATATTCAGTTTGAGCTTCAGCTGCCAGCAATGCCTATCGGTCTTGTCCACAGTTTTGATGGCAACGACGCTGGGGAATTTTACATGCTAACTGGCGATGAGAGTGCCCCTGAACTGGTTGAACTTACGTTTAACAGCGTGTTTTCGGCCACGCTGACGGGCTCCCCATCATTGGGGCGCATCTATCGATTTCTTCCCAACCCGGACCAGGTCGTAGAGTCCCCTGCGAATCAAGCATTGGCCATTTACCCCAACCCTTCGAGCACCATGATTCAATTCAATGCTGGGCCGGGCGTTAAACACTGGATGCTGTACGATTTGGTAGGGCGAGAAGTGGATCGAGGCGCTTGCCAAGGCCAATCCACGTTGGATGTCAAAGCATTGAGGTCGGGCACGTATTTCTTGAATATTGAGGGCTTTAAATCGGCCCGAGTGATGGTGCGATGAGCGCCTTGCTTTCAGCCACTGGACATCAACAATGAACGAACGAATCAATGCCATCAGATAATGCTTCAGGAAAGCAGGTACGAACGATCGTCATTTCCAAGGAAACCAGTCAATATCGTATTGTCACAGATGATCCGGATAACTGGCGCATCGTAGCAAACAGGTCTTTTGCCCAGGGCGAGCTTCTTGAGCCTATAGACGACACGTTGGATATTGATGTTAGGGGGGTTGATTATGTTGATGTAGTTCTTGAGGAAACCCAGGAGAAAAAGCGGGTCTATTCCTCTATATCAGCCGTTCCGTGTGATGCGAGCTGTGCTCAGGTTGCCTTGGAAATTCCCTGGTGTTTTATGAATCATTCTTGCGCGCCCAATGTGCGCGATCTATGGATTAAAGAACCAAAGGATATTGCAGTATTTGCAGGAAGTCTAACCACGCGGGCTATATCGGACGGCGAAGAAATCACTTACGATTATGCGCTGGAGCAATACCAATATGCGGCGCCGTTTGAGTGTCAATGCGGCGTTGACTCATGTCGAGGTACGATAAGTGGATTTTACGATTTGAACCGAAAAGAGCAAGGGCGGTTGCTATCTCATGCTTCGCCCTATGTTCAAGACAAATTCCGGAGCGAATTTGTTCGGAAACAGGTCAATATAAGTTCTTTCGGGCGCCATTTGGTTGTTGACTATTGGGATTGCGATGCGGAATTGCTCAATGAAGAAGCCCGGCTTGTTGAGCTTCTGGCCCTGGCGGCTGACGCGGCAGGTGCTACGGTGATGGCTATGCGCTCTCACAAGTTCGAGGGGCAAGGCGTAACAGCTGTCGCAATTCTAGCGGAGTCTCATATTTCAATTCACACCTGGCCTGACGCAGGATATGCCGGTGTAGACATTTACACTTGTGGCAGTTGCGATCCGCTAAAGGCGTACAGCATGCTGGAAAAAGCTCTTTCTTCTGGTCGTGCCGAGTATGTTGAGATTTTGCGAGGAAGAGGAGATGAAGAGCGCTCAATTTTACCAATTAAGAAGGAGCCTCCACTTCGCTCTGGCCTTGAGCAAGACGGCGCCTGGTTTTACGAGGGCTCTGTTCCCGGTCGGAGGTATTGCAAAATTAACCACGGCTTCAGTGTCACTGATGTTGTACTGAAAGAGTGTTCTAAGTTTCAGGACTATCTGGTGTTCGACAACCCGGCCTATGGACGTGTTCTTGTTTTAGATGGCATTGTACAGCTTTCCACCTATGATGAGTACATCTACCATGATATGCTGGTTCATCCTCCCCTGTTTGCGCACCCCAACCCCAAGCGAGTTCTTATTGTAGGCGGTGGAGATGGCGGCACCTTGCGAGAGGTGCTGAAGCACAATCCAGATGAAGTCGTGATGATTGATATTGATGAGCAGTTTGTTCGAAATATTGCTGCGTGCTTTCCATCTGTTCATGCAGGCTCTTTTGAGGACGCCCGGCTCACCCTGCTCTTTGAAGATGCGAGTGAAGCCTTGAAGAGATATGAAGATGCTTTTGATGTAGCCATTATTGATTGCAATGACGGTGTGGGCCCATCAGAGATTCTCTTTGGAGAAGAGTTCTACGCGACGGTGGCCTGCGCTCTTAAGAAAGATGGTGTTTGCTCTGCTCAGGCGGGTTCGATGATGGACCTGGAACACCTTGAGAATATGCGTCAACTTATGACGAATCAAATAGGCCCAACAACAGGATTTAAGCTTACAATTCCGGTCTACCATTGCGGTGAATACGTGTTTTTTGTCTCATCCAATTCTTGTGATCCGTCGGGCCCCGAGGCCAGCATACTCGCTGAGCGTCAGGCAAAACGAAGCATCGTGACTCGGTATTGGTCTCCGACAGTGCATCATGCCAGCCAAGTACTTCCCCCTGATTCCACGCTGTGGTAAAAGGAGCATTTGTATAATTCAAGAAGCCCGTATCAGTGTTGCACCCATCGATTGAAATGCGTAGTAAAGGCACCATACACGGGTATGGTCTTTTTGCGACCCAGTTGATTCCTAAAGGTGCTCTTATCTGGGAGTTGAATGAGCCGACCTATACCTTGAAGGAGATTGAGACCTGGCCAGAGGATCGGTATAGGGACTTTAAATGGTATGGTTTTCAGTGTGGTGTGGACCGGTACTCGTCGCCTAAGGGCGCTTCGCGTGAAATGAATCACTCTTGTGATCCTAACACAGGGGGGAAGGATAGCGATAAGCTCTTTGCCCGTCGTGATATTCAGGTTGGTGAAGAAGTCACCTATGATTACTCAAGCGGCGATATTGATCTTGAATTCAACCTTGAATGCCATTGTGGTTCTTCGAATTGTCGAGGGACCATATCGAACCGTGACCACCTGAACCCCGCTTGGCAGGAGCAGTATGGTGAGAATCTGCCGGACTATGTTCTAGCTGCTATTAAATCCTCGAAAGAGTAACGACAACCATCACACACCGGTCGAGCCGCCATGAAAACCATTGCAATTCTTCGAGATCGAGCAGGCCGACCTATGGGGCATACGATTGATCATTTGGCCTTGCGTTGGAAAGATGCCGGGCATCAGGTAATCGATCACATTGGACCATCTCAAGTCCCTGATGCTGATGTTTATATCGTTCATATTGATCTTACTGTTGTACCAGAAGAGTACGTTGATTTGATCCGCGCATTGCCCAATGCAATCAATGGGCAAATCCTGGACATCTCACGTCGCAAATTCAGTCGGCTCATCCTTTCAAAAGAGGACGATTATGACGGGCCGGTCATTATCAAGACCAATGCAAATTTTGGGGGGGTGCCAGAATATAATTTGAGCTCAGAAAAGCACTATTTGACATTGAATTGGTGGGCCACTACAAAGTATGTAAACCCCTTAAAGTACCCCGTACGAGAGAATATTTCTAAAGTGCCTAAAGGGGTATGGAAGAATGAAAATTTGATCGTTGAGCCCTTTATCATGAGTCGAGAAGGCGACTTGTATTATGTGCGCTACTATGTGTTTTTTGGGGACAAGGAATATTCAGGGCGTATCGGGTCAACCAACCGAATTGTCAAGTTTAAGAACAGCGTGGTTGATGAAGAAATACCGCTGCCTGATGAAGTAAGACAATGGAGAAAAGACCTGAAGATAGATTTTGGTCGCTTGGATTATCTTGAACGCGATGGCCAGTACTACCTGATAGACGTCAATAAAACGGAGGGTGGCAGTAAAATCAATACGGAGTACTCAGAAGAAATGGACTATTTGGCATCTGGCTTGGACTGCTTTCTAAAGTAAAGAGCCTTCGTGGAAAATGAAATTCTGGAGATGAGCAGGAAGTACATTTTCAAATCAGAACGGCTTGGGTTTAGAGCTTGGGCAAAAGAGGACCTGCTTGTGTTCAGTGAAATAAATGCCGATCCAGCTGTGATGGAGCATTTTCCTAAGCCGCTCACGCCCCCCCCCCTGCGGCCTACGTCAGCAGCTCCGCATTCTCAGCTCGGTGGACCTTCCGTCCATTGAGCATCGCTTCCACTGCACGCCAGTTGGGCATGTGCTCGGTGAGGATGGCTTTGAACCGGGCGTTGTGCGATCCTTCAATGAGGTGGGCCAATTCATGGAGGACCACGTACTCGGTGCAGATGGGTGGGTGCTTGATGAGCTCGAGGTTGAAGACGATGTCAGCCGTGCGCGTGCGGCAAGCGCCCCACTTGCGCTTCATGCTACGGATGCGGATCTTCGTGCTCGCCACCCCCAAGGCCTCTTCCCACGTTGGGATGTAGCTGTCCAGTAAGCCCTGCAGTTCCTTGCGATAGGCCCGCTTCAAAAGCCGTTCTACCGCTTCGGCGCGAGGGTCTCGGGCGTGGATCTGAATGGTGCAATCGGTGGAGTTAAAGGCCACGCTCGCCCTCCCGCCCGCTTGGTGCAGCTGGAGTGTGTATGGCTCGCCTAGGAAGGTGTGCTCTTCGCCATCCGTGTAGGCCAGTTCGGGCTTGGGGGGGATGGCAGCGATGCGGGCTTGTTGTTTGCGAATCCAAGGGGCTTTTGACGTCACAAATTTGGCGATGAACGCTTCGGAGGTGCGCACGGGCGCCGAGACCCTGACCCTTCCTTCGGGCGGGTAAATCCGGAGGTTCACATTTTTAATATGCTTCCGAACAAGTTCTATTTCAATGCCGGAAATCGTCAAGAAAAAGGATCGTTACGGGCCATTCAAACATCCCTGGGTGAAGGACTTGCCCTAGTTTACTGTGCAATTCATGTCAGCGCCACAGCATTGAGGCGACTTGATTTTTCCTTCGCATGAAGGGCATTTGGACACCTGTACGGTGGATCCGTTGTCCAAGGTGATTTGGCCGTTTTCCAATGGCACATTGCACTTGCCGCATTGGGCATTCACAGACATACCGCATTGGGCGCATTCGTATGTGTTTGTCATGATGCGAAGGTAGCACATTCACCGCGTCGTCCTTTTCAACAGAGGTTTGCTGCGGCCAATAAATAGGCAGACCTTCGTCTCGAGTTGGTGAGCACATGGAAAGAAAAATGAAACCCCAGGAGAAGTTCCACCTTCATGAGCGCAATCGCAACCGTGAGCCGTATGATTTGAAGGCGCTGACCATGGCAATCCCTGCTTTGGCAGAACATGTACAGCTCAATAAGCACGGCGTCAACTCCGTCGACTTCTCAAGCCCAGCTGCTGTAAAGCTGTTGAACCAAGCTTTGCTTCACCATTATTACGGGATTTTACATTGGGAATTTCCGGATGGAAATCTATGCCCTCCCATCCCCGGCCGTGTGGATTACCTCCATGCCATTGCGGATTTGATGAAGGAAAAGTTTTTCGGCACCGTGCCAACAGGCAAGGGGGTGACGGGTATGGATGTGGGTGTGGGGGCAAGTTGTATTTACCCCATTCTGGGAATTGTCGAATACGGCTGGAATTTCATTGGCTCGGATATTTCCAAGGATTCGATTGCATCTGCTCAGCAGATTGTGGATGCCAATCCAGCGCTTCAAGGCAAGGTGGAGTTCAGGTTGCAGGAGAACCCACGGTCCATTTTTCAAGGCGTCGTCAAGGACCTTGAGTTGATCGACTTCACGGTGTGCAATCCTCCGTTTCATGCATCAGCTGAAGAGGCTGAAGCGGGGACCCGAAGAAAAGTTCGAAACTTGTCTGGGGCTCGAGGGGCAAAACCCACGTTGAATTTTTCTGGAATTCACAGCGAGTTGATTTGCGAAGGCGGGGAATCCCAATTCATTCGCAACATGATCCGGGAGAGTCGAGAAGTTTCGCACCGGGTGTTTTGGTTCTCCACGTTGGTTTCGAAAAAGGGCCATTTGGATCGTGTTTTCAGGTCGTTGCAAGATGTGAAAGCCCTGGAAGTCAAGAGCATTTCGTTGGGGACAGCCAATAAGTCTGCGCGGATTGTGGCATGGACATTCCTGGATAAGGAGCAACAAAAGGCGTGGAGAATTTCCCGCTGGAAATAAGGTTGATTTGCTCTAGGCAGCGGCAATCCTCGTGATGTAGCCAGGCCCCTTTTCCAAGGCCCTTTCGGCTCTAACTTGCCCCATGAAAAATATTGAGATTTTGGCCGTTTTCATCGGCCGTCTAATTGTGTTTTCTGCGTTGATATTCATGGGCAACAATGTGATTGCTCAAGGTTGGACTTCAGTTGAGCCTTTGCCAGACGGATTTCGAAGCGACCACAGTTATGGGTTTGCGTTGAATGGCACGGGCTATTTGGTCGCCGGCCAGACGGACAGTGGATACAGCGATGCGTTTTACAGTTATGACCCCGCTTCCGATGCTTGGACTGCATTGGAGGATTTCCCAGGCAGTGCCCGTGGATACGCCATTGGCGATGATTGGGACGGCAAGGCGTGGTTTGGATTTGGAGAAGGCCCCGGTGGCCTTCTCAATGATTTATGGGTGTTTGACCCGGCAACCGGAATCTGGGAAGAAAGAACATCCTGTCCATGCGATGCCCGCATGCACCCAGCATTTGTAGCCATTGATGATCACATATATGTCGGTTTGGGGAATTCCTTGGATGGGGATCTCAAAGATTGGTGGGCGTACGACATGGCAACTGATACCTGGTCGGAAAAGCCTGATTTCCCTGATACACAACGCCACCATCCGTATCAATTTGGAATCGATGGTCAAGTGTATGTGGGTTTCGGTCACCACGGGGGTGAAATCTTCAATGAATGGTACCGGTATGACCCCTTGAGTGAAACCTGGTCTGAAATGGCCACCCTGCCGGCCCAAGGGCGCGTAGCGGGGGCGCAGTTTTCTCATGAAGGAAAGGGATATGCCTTGAGCGGTGACGGTGAGG
>JAQWTJ010000106.1 GCA_029242765.1 Flavobacteriales bacterium
CACAGCTAGCGCACACGCGCGCAGGGGGGAATTGGTCGGCATCGAGAAAAACTTGGTACACTAAAGTATGTCCAAATGAGTGGACGGGCACCGCACTGCCTCAGAAGTTTGCAAACGTTAATGCGTTTTACTCAACGATAAACTGATGGGTTTCCCCCGCTTGAGTTTTTACAGTGTAGAGCCCCTTTCCCCACGCACTTACATCTAAAACCCAACTTGAAACCTCTCCTGTTTCCTCCACTAATTTTCCAACAGCATCAAAAACTTGAAGTTTAGACTTTGAGCTTAGGGTGATGGTTAGAATAGAGGCAACGGGGTTGGGGAATATCCGAACTGAGGAATCTTCCAGTTCACCCACAATAGACACCGGTGAGCCCAAACATTCACAGTCTTCTTGAATAACGTCATCCTGTGTGTTTTCGTCGCCATCGTCGCAAGCGTCTCCGATTAAAACACAGCTTTCGTTGTCTTCGGTTGCCGTGCTATCATAATTGCACGCCAAAGGGTCCATACACCCCGGGAGGTGGACTGTAAGACTTCCGACCATCCCAGCTTGAGCATGACCGTATGTCGAGCAATCATAATAATAGACTCCAGGAATCGTAAATGTGTGGGTGCCTATACAAACTGGAACAGAATCAACTTCAATTCCTCCAAGTGAGAATGATTCTGGGTTATTAAACGAAAGCCCTGTTGTAGAGCTGATTGCTCCATTTACATCGTGAGTTCCTCCATAGTTCACCCATCCAACGGTCCATCCCACATTGACAACTGCAGCATCAGGAGAATAAGACATGCCTTGGGTTGAAATCTCAATGTTGGCCCCAGGGCAGATCTCATCTTGAGCAAACCCGATCGCCGAGATAGCAGCTAAACTGGCTGTGAATAATATTTCTTTCATGGTTACTTGTTGTTGCATTGATGACTCGTCCCGTGCCGGTTTGGTTGCGCGTTCGATTCGCACCCCGAAAGAAAACAGAAAGTCCCGTTTTCATATGGCACGACAGCCTAGGTCAATAATCAGTGCCGGTGGATGAAATGCTTGGAGTCAAATCTCATGCGCGGACCATATATGCCCCCTTCAGCTCTTCGGCCCGCAGATATCGCCATGGTGACCCCCGCCGCGCGTGGCAAGCCTAAAATTCGCTTCACCCGCTTGCTGTCCAAGCCCTCCATGGGGCACGTATCAAAACCATGGGCGCGCATAGCAAGCATGAAATGGGCACAAGCCAAAGCCGTTGATTTATGTGCCCAAATCCGCATCCCCCACTTGCCAACCGGCTCTCTTGGGGTCGGCCTCTGAAGACCACGCAAATTGAATGCCAGCCATTTCAGCGGAGTGAAAATCCCCAAAGGCCCCATATTATAGAC
This sequence comes from Flavobacteriales bacterium, assembly GCA_029242765.1. Taxonomy (GTDB): domain Bacteria; phylum Bacteroidota; class Bacteroidia; order Flavobacteriales_D; family Sanyastnellaceae; genus UBA8752. Next base: position 1,372 of record JAQWTJ010000106.1, read on the forward strand.
CAGGGGGACAATTTTTTGATAATACTGATAGGCTGAATCAGGCACCTCTGGTTGGCGATCGAACGCCTCAATCATCCAAGCTGCATTCCGCCTCCACAGGTCGGGTCGGGCCACAAAGACAAATAGTTCGGGTGCTGTGGCTGCCGCAGGTTGTGAAAGACAGGCCTCAACCAAGGCCTGTTTCTTGCTGGCATCCACAACGTGATGGATCTCCCACACTTGAAGGTTGGATGAGTTTGGCGCCTTCAATGCTGCATCCAAACACGCATCCACCACAGCCTTGGGCACGGGTTCATCGGCATAAACCCGCACACTGCGCCGTGAATCCACCACGGCGTGAAAAGCCTTTGCATCCGTCTTTGGCGCATCAGCCGCCGCCCTGCTCTTCTTTTCAACCCCCGCGAATATTTTTGCTTTCACCATGTGCCGAATGTATGTGTTCATGGCACACCAGCTGGTGATGCGTCGTGAATTTATCGCTTAGGATTGGTCCGTGATTTTTCAGCGAGAAGCCCGCCTTAAATAGCTGACAATTCAAGAATCACCACGATATTTAAAGCATGACGTTCCCCTTGTTTCAAATCGACGCATTTACAGATGCAGTGTTCCAAGGGAATCCCGCTTGTGTCGTGCTCCTTGAAGAATGGCTGTCCGAGGAGGTTATGCTAAACATCGCAAGAGAGAACGCCGTTGCAGAAACGGCCTTCTTGATCCCCGGGGAGGACGAATACCTGCTACGCTGGTTCACCCCTGACATTGAGATGGACCTCTGCGGGCACGCTACGTTAGCTGCAGCCCACGCCGTTTTACATCACATTGAACCAAAAAAACATCGCGTTGCTTTCTCAACCAAGAGTGGACGGCTGACTGTGGCTCGACAAGGGCAAGGCTATTTGATGCAGCTCCCCTCGCGCCCTCCCGCCCAAGCCGACCTTCCACAAGTCATTGCAGACGCCTTCAACCGCGCGCCCATCGAGGTGCTTAAGGCCCGAGACTACATGCTGGTATTTGATTCAGAACAGACCATTCGAGAACTGCAAGTGAACCGCCCGGTTTTCGATCAAATAAACCTAAACCCCGGAGGCGTTATTGCAACGGCACCCGGAGACCGCTGTGATATGGTCTCTCGATATTTCACGCCCCAAGCCACCATATTAGAAGACCCCGTCACCGGGTCTGCGCATTGCACCCTCACGCCCTATTGGTCAGATCGCCTTGGGAAAACAGAACTCAGTGCACAGCAGTTGTCAGAACGTGGGGGCTCTTTAACTTGCACTTTAGACGGTGATTCTGTGCATATCATGGGGCACGCCGTATCGTATTTACAGGGGGAGATTCACTGCGATTAACAATGAAATTTATTGATGTTCTCGCCCGACGCTTGAGTTGCATTGGCCTCTTGGGAATGACTTGCAGCCTTATGTCAGCGCAGGACACCGCGATATACAGTCCCGTGCCGGTGCCTTTCATTAACCTGCTGGATGTAGCCGTGATTTCCGCTCCAGCTCAAGGGGTTGATTGGAGAAATGTGGAAATCAAGGAATACGATATTCAAAGCGAGAAATACCAAGAGCTTGAAGCAACCATCCTGCGGCTGTGGCCAACAGTTCAATTGATGGTGATGGGGCTTGAGCCCGCAGAAGAGCTGGTTTCTTCGGGGATTTCTTCGATTCCCAAAGACACACTGCTCGCTCAAAAATCAGCCCTCAAATCCGCAAAGAAGGCGGCAAAAAAGAGCAGAAGGCAAGGCGAGTCTAAATCGTTTAATATCACCATTGGTGGTTCCTCCTCGGCCAGCACCGAAGAGGAGGAAGCTGAAGCGCCATCCAATGACACCCTGCGAATTAAAGATGACCCCTGTTTAATTGCTCAAGCAGAAATGAGTGGCTACCGCTCAACGGATATCGTCGACGAGCAGAACAGAAGAATTCTTGTTGAAGACTCCACAGCCGCGGATTTATTCTCGGACTTTGGGGAATCTATGTTGCTCTTCCACCTGCTGGACCGAGAATTTCAAGGGTTTAAATCGTTCATTTCGGCCTATGCTAGCGCCGTGAAGATGCCCTATTGGGGGGTCCTGAAATTTGTGACGCGCGCGTCCGGTTATCGTATCAATCGGGAATACCAAGCCCGCGGGCGTGACGGAATGATTGAGCACATCATTCGAAGGCACAACTTGGATTACTCCCAGCATCCGTGTCACTATCAAGAATAACAGGGTGCTCCCGGAGATCCATCCAATTCAACGCGGGAATTACTGAAGGATCAGGCCGCACGAATCAACAAAACTGCGCCCCTGAATCTGCACGGTATAGACCCCCTTTGTGACCAGGTTCGGAGGGAGAATCAACGCCTCACCTCCGTTGTACGTCGTTGTCATTAACAGCCGCCCCCACATATCGTATACAGTCACCTGAACCGGCTCATTGATAGGGACGCCTGAAATACGGAAAGTGCCCCGCGTCGGGTTGGGAAAAAGGCGGTATTCCAAGGAGCGCCCCGGCACGTTAAACACCGCAACATCAGTGGCACAATCCACATCCAAGGGAATCATCGAGGACAGGCCGCACCCATCAAACGTGAAGGATGAAGCGAGTTCTACCGCATGGCCTACACCAACTTGATCCCAAGTTGAAATCGTATCCCGCCCCGACCAACCGTTGGAGGGGGAATCTGTAACGGAGGGAAACATGGTCTCGCCCCATTCATTCACGTGACCAAGCCGCATGGCATGACCAAATTCATGCATGAGAACGTATGCAAATTTTGCTTGTTCACCTTCAGCCGGCCCAGTATCATAACTGTAGTCATAGTCATCGTTAAGTACAATATCAATTTCCTCAACGTGATAGAATGTCACGCCCCCCATGATGCAACTCGACCATAGGGTATGACAAAAAGCCACGGTCGAGGGAGAAAGAGGTGCGTCGATATCATCAAAGGAGATGGTGTGCTGGCCATCGCCCAAATCCCATCCCGCAGATGTGGCGTCTTCAGCCAGTTGAAAATTGACCCCCGTTTTACAAACAAAGTCCTCTAAAGTTCGCTCGATGGCTTCAAGGCGTTCTGGGAATTCATGCAGTTGTGTATTGACATGGAACACCAATCCCCCGGCCTCGAGATCCAACAGGTGTGTATGTCCATACATCCCGCTAGGGTCCCCGTCCAAGTTGTATCCTATGTGCAGGCTGTCTGAGGATTGCATGACCGAGCCTGCGTCGTTTACCAATTGCACTGTATTAGAAAAGGCCTTGGGCACCTGAACGGTCACACTGCTGTCAGTCCATGTGGTGTAATTAAACCCATCGGCTGCAGACTCCTCATAATATGCCCCCCCCGCATCAAATGTGACATACCCATTGCCTTGCACGTTGCCAAACCCCGCGCCTGAAACGGTCAAGAATTGGTCCGCGTTTCCCGCAGACCACTGGGAACTTAGTTGCAGGCTGTTTCGGGCCAAGCCCATGGTTTCTACAACATGCTCAGGTTTGAACGACTGCACACCGCACGCCGGCTCCCACTGCCCCTCCGAGGTGGAACGCAAGTAGAAAGTGCCCTTTGCACCCGCATTCAAATACATTTCACCGGTACAAAAACTACCAACCCCCGCCAAGGCCCCACCGACCAGTTGTACCGTGCGTGACACGCCGTCTTCATCAATTATGTCCAGCTCTGAATACATATGGTGTCCTCGCCAAATTGATCGCGTAGAAAGCACTTCACCTTCAAAAACGACATCCGCTAAATCATCACATTCCTCCGGGCTCAATTGCACGAAATCAGCATGAAAAGCATGTTGTGTGTAGTGGTCAGGAAAAGCGTGTGAGGAATTCAAGGTGGACTGGGCTGTCACCCCGAGAACAATGCCCAAGGAGGCTGCCAATGAAAAGATGAGTCGCATGTACGTCAATTCCATAGCTTTCCTAAGATTACGGCAATTAGAACCCCCACAACCACAAGAACACACACAGAAAAAACAAGTGCAATAAAACCCAGCACCGGCACAGCCACTGCTTTAATGAGCGCCATTGACCTTCTGTTCTCAAGCCAGGTTCCATTGATTTGATAGATGACCAGCACATAGGCCAAAAGGGTTACGATGGAGGACGCCGTAAGCTGGTCATTTGAAAGGAGAACCAATGGCGTAAGTAGCAATCCATATAAGACGTTGTGTCCCACGACATAGAGCATGGCTATGATATGCTCTGCATAGTTTGTTCGGGTCTTCCTATTGACTATCCAGGACGCCCACCCCATAAATGGAATGAACACAATCAAAGAAATGAAGTTGGAGTACTTCATCGCAAACTCAAGGACCTTTTCCCTTGGGAAGGGGTTGTTCTCCTGGTGCTCCGCCATCAAGAACGAAGATTCCGGAATGTCATAAAATTGAAACACGATTAGCCCTATGGTCAGCAGCGTGAATGCATATCTAACCGGGTGCATATAAGGCCGCGTATTGCCCCTGATATAGTCTGCAATGACTACGCCTGGAGACTTGAACATCATAATTGAGGTGTAGAAAAATCCTCGCTCAACATTCACGATGGTGTTGGCCAGTGTAATGAGCGATTTTCGCACTGTAAATCTCCCGTCTTGAACCTTTTGTCCACACAAATGACACCAATCTCCAAGGAGTTTGGTGCCGCATGATTCACAGCGTCTTTCGTCCATACTATTCTATGATGATTTGACTTTGAAAAGCCCCTACGTGCCCTGACAGCTCCAAGGTGTAGACTCCGCGGCTGAGATGCGAAACTTGGATTGAAGTGGTGGACAAGACCTCATCTTGATAGACCATCCGCCCGAAGGAATCGTACAGTCGAATGCCTGTCTTTGAGCCTTTGAAGTCCCCCAATGCCACGGTTATAAAATCTGACGCCGGGTTGGGGTACACCAAGGGGTGAAATGGAAGGGCCTCAGCAATTGATGCTGGCGTGCCTGAAAATCGTGTGGCGCCTGTGCTGGTTGCTGACCAAACATCCCCGTTTGCTGCCACAGCAAGTTGGCGCACATTGGGGCCGGCCAGGCCGTCGCTCTCGTCGTAGCCGATCCACTGCATGCCATTGAAATAGGCCACGCCGCCGACCGTTACCAGGTAGTCCACGTACACCCCCGTCCAAACGCGTCCTTCCAAATCAATTTTCACGTCCTCTACGGGATTGATCACATGGGGCGGTGGCAATTCAATCAAAGAAGGGTGGTTTTCTGAAACTTCGTTGTTTGCATCGAGCACCACAATGCCCTCATTGGTTCCAATCCATTTGTTGTTTGCCGCATCCACTGCGATGGAACGAACTGAAATATTGGGCAAGCCTTCATCGGCACCGAACATCTCGAAGGCCTCTCCATCGAAACGGTAGGCGCCTCCCAGCCCCGTCCCAAACCACATATCGCCGTTCAAATCCTGTGTCACGTGGCCCACGCCCCCAAAAGGCAGTCCATCCGACGTGGTGTAATTGGTGAAGGCGGCTCCGTCAAAGGAAGACACCCCGTCGTTGTGCCCAATCCAAATGATTCCAGAAACATCTTCATAGAGGTGTTTGATGCGGTTGTCCTCCAGCCCGTCTTCGGTCGTATACGTTGTGCAGCTGGTCCCGTTGTAGCGACTCAGGCCAAAGTCCGTCCCCATCCACACATCCCCCGCATTGTCACACAAAACCGTGAAAACCGTCTCGTGTATCAATCCGTCTTCAACTTCAATTGAATCGGTGAACCCGTCTCCATCAAAATACGACACGCCCGATTGAGTGCCGAACCATAAAGCGTCAGCTTCGCCACGACAGATGCTGTGAACATTGTTATCCAAAAGCCCGTCCTCCACCGTGTACGTGGTCAATGTTTGTGAAAACAAGAGAGCCCCAAGCCCCTGAAGGGTTAGTATAGAAATGAGAGATAGAATAGAGCGTTTCATAATTCAATGGTGTTCTAGCGCGTGGGTTTCAGTCCAGTTCCCTTGTTCCAAGACAAGCAAAAACCATCCGTGGGGAATTTGATTCAGGTTGATCGACCCCTTTTCCCCTTTTCCTGTCATTGCCGCGACAACTTGGCCGGTTGGAGAGAATAATGTTGCGCGCCAAGGAAGGGGTCTAGGGCAAGAAAAGTAGACCTGTGATTGGGCCGGGTTGGGATATATTCGAGAACGTTTGAAGTCGCACTCCGACACCGACACCGTGGTGTTTTCAGCAGCAAATGTGGGCCCCATTTGAACAAAAGGCCCCGTTCCATTGGGGAACCTCGCCCAGGCCACATTCGGCTCACTCGCAGGGCAGGTCGTTGCGTCCCACAGCGTTCCCGTCGAGTCGAAAAGCGTGAGGTTCTCCCCTGCAAGGTTGATCTTAAAGTTGGCGTGCATTTGGCCCTGCTCCAGGTCTTCATCAGCCCACACAATGGCATATCCGCCAGCGGGGAGGTGATGCCCTGGCAACGCCCATTTGAGTGGCAAGTCCAAATCATCGGATAAATACAAGCCCTCCAAGGAGACCGGCGTCGATGATAGGTTGTGCAATTCGATCCAGTCGTCGTCCGCATCACCGGCATTGTCAACAGCAGACCCGGCGTTGTTGGTTACCGCTTCATTGAGCACCACGGTTCCCAGAGGAAGGGCTGTGCTTGCTGAATAGTACTCGTACGCAGCCCTTTCAGGTGCAAACCGCCCGCAGGTCGAGTTTTGTGCATACACGTAATATTCCAGCAGGTTCCCGACGTTTTGCAACGACCCTGAATAATTCCCGGCGCCATCTGAGAGCATCGGCAAAGACTGGAACACGCCGTCCGTTCCAAACCTGTAGAACAGCCAGGCTTCCTCGGCATTGGACACCGCAGCCACCGCATCCAGATTTCCTCCAAAAATCATGGGCGAAAGGCTGACCTCACTGATCGTTGGAGGGTTGTCAAGCCCTTCATATTCGAGCAAGTAATCGGACCTGTCGGACATTAAGTCCGTCAGCCCGGGGTAGTCTACAAGGTCAGATACCGTTGAATCAAAATTGGCTTGAAAGTCATCAAATCCGTAGAACTTGTTGGTGTCAAGCTCCACCCAGGGTTCAATCAATGCTCGGTGCAATTCCCCTTGTTCGATGTACCATTGCGTATCGAAATTCTCTTCGATAATGGTCCTCAGATGCGCCAAGTACATGCGCTTGTATGTGGAGTTCTCCAGGAGCTTGCGCAGCAATGGGCGAGGAAAAACCGAGACGTTGTTCAGGTGGGTCAGAGGGTCAATGGTTTTGGCCTCGGCGATACTGAAGCCGTCGTAGTACTCCGAAGCGTCGGTGAGGCGAAAACTCGCAAAAGACATATTTAAATCCCAAAGGATGGGGTTGAAAAGGCCGTTGTGGTCTTGGTACAGGTAATAATTCTGAGCATACCCGATATAGCTGTCAAGATTGACGATTGCATAGTTCAAGGCGTGCATCCATAGGGTGCGGTCCACATTGAGCACCTCTTGAATTTGTTCCGGCGCATTGTTCAGCGTTTGAATCAAGGTCCACAATTCATCCCACCCTTCATCGGACTTTAAATCATAGAGGTCAAAATAATTGGAGATATCATCGCCCGGTGTGTCACTCAAATTTGCATTTTCCCCGAACAAATCCAGCGTTTCAGGATTGCACTTGAATAGCGATCCCGTGTTGGTCCAATGGTGATCGCTCAAAAACTGCTTGTCTATGGATTCTACGTTGGTGTACAGTCCCCAGTACACGCCATTGATGTAGAGCCGCGCAAAATTGGCCCGACAACTCGGCAGGTACTTGCCTGCGATTTGGTAGGCCAGCACTTCCCTTAAAAAGGAGGGGTCTTGGATGACATTGGCCAGCTTAATCTTGTCAATCCCTTGGTAGGATTCTGAATCATCGCTGTAGTCCAGTTTGATGTTGAACGGGTTCTTGTCCCGGTCCACGCTGACCGAGCTAAAGCCTTTGTATCGGATCCCGACCCCCTCAATCAGCAGGCCGTCAATTTCTAGATCGCAAGTCAGCCGCTCTTCTTCACCGGCTAAAAAGTAGGCGTCGAGAATTTCATCCCAATTGGATTCTGTGAAAAGGATGTTGATCTCAGGGAGGTGGTCCAACGCATAAAAGTCCTCTTGCGCAAACGCGGCTTGTCCAAGCACACATAACGCCAGAGTTGCGATGAAATGTCCCTTGAGAATCATTGAATCACCACCCGTCGAATCTTAGTGAGGCCGCCACTTGAAGCATGCAGAGTGTACACCCCTGCAGGTTCATCGCTCAAGTCCAGCGAAGTGATGTTTTGCAGAGAATACAGCACCCTCCCCATGGCATCGTGCACGATCAATTGGTCCATTCCTTCTTGGCCGTATTCGCCTGCAAAAGAAAACCGTCCGTTGAGCGAGGGGTTGGGAAAAATGCTCCAATTCAAGCCCTCCACTTCATTCACGCCCACTACGGGTTCACAGGGGTCGTCTAGTAGCGCTTGGATTCCCGGAAAATCACAGGGGTAGCGAAAGGCCTTTGCCGATTGGGCGTTGTATTGAAACAAAAGGGTGCCCATCTGGTCCACTTCGTACATATAACCCGCACCGCCTTGCCCCCCAGAGAGGTTGACGAAGATGTTCCCGTCCGACATGCGGTCCGAAGCGGATTGTCCAGTGGCATTGTCTAAGCAGTTGTGGCGCCAAGTGTAACCCGTGGGCTCAAAGGCTTGGCCCGGTACATGGGTGTAGTTGTATCCGTCGTGGGGTGCATCAATAGCATCCACAGCAGACTGCCCGCCATTGCCCAAATTATTGAAGACTTGAATGAAGCCCCCGTTGGGACGGCCGTCATCAATAATCCACCGCGCATCGTGGCACGCTGACGTGATGACTTGTGGGCCCACCGCACCATAATTTGATGGGTTTCCCCAGCGGTAGAGAAAGTCTCCGCCCTTTCCGCTGTTGCCTCCTGTATGTCCCGCTGCTTCCTCTGTTGTGGTGCTGTGGTCTATCACAAAAATCTCACTCAAAAACCGTGAACTAAAAACGATTTGGTCCAGGTCGGGGTTGTAATCCACCCCGTTGACATGAAACCAGTCCGAAGCACCGCCACCGCCGCCGCCGCCACCGCCGCCGCCGCCGCCTGGTCCGCCACCGCCGCTGATAGGAATGTTGACATTCAATAGCTCTGGATGATCAAGGATCTCTCCATAGTTGTCTAAAGAGGCGTCTTCGTCTTGAACCATGTGGTCCTTGATGTGCCACTCCCAAACAACTTCTCCCCCCGTTCCATTCTGGGCGACCTCAATGAAGTGCGTTGCCAACTTTGTACCGCTCCCACTGTAGCCAATTGCATCTAAATCCGAGGAGCTGAGCACTTCCCATGCTGTGAGCAGCACGTGGCCGTTCGGCATCAAGCCGATGTCGTGATGGGTCACATGGTCTGAAGAAGAGTACACGAACTCCCAAACGACGTTGGCATCGGGATCCAACTCTTGGACTTTGCCGCCAACGGCCGCGCCATTCAACTGGTTGTTATTGTTGACACAGCCTCGAACGATGTTGCCGTTGTCGCGGAGTGCCATGGCATAGTTGGCCTGCGTCGGGCAGTTCCAAATGTGTGCAATGTCACCTTCGGCATCGATGAGGTAGGCTGTGCTTGAATTGTTGGCGTTGTACAAGGCATAGCCATCCATCTGTTGCGCAGAAGCAACGGCCGGAATCAACAAGCTCAAGGCCAACCACCCTGCACGGTGCAAACGATTTTTCGTGTGTTTCATAAATGTAAAATCTGAAAAGTCTAGGCCGAGTGATTTCAATGGCGTGTCGCAAAATAACGACTTATGCGTGTGATGGTTTAATGTCGGCATTGAATTGGTGGCCGTTGAACAACGCCGCCTCAAAGTCAGCGGTTGCGAGCTACTATCCTTGAAGCACATATCTCGTGCTTCGCCCGCCTTCCGGGCCTCTGAGAAGCAATTTGCGGGCGAGCAGATCATTGATGTCCCGGATCGCCGTGTCTTTGGAACAGCGCGTCAATTTGGACCACTTCATGGAGGTCAAATGCCCTGCAACCTCTTCGGCGCCTTCGCTGAGCAACAGATTGAGCACCTTGCGTTGACGCGGGTTGAACCCTTCGGGGTGCGTGCGCCAAAAGGCCGCCTGTCGCATCACCCCGTCAAGCATCTCATCGCTGCGGTCCAAGGAGCGATCGAAGCAGCCCAGAAACCACTCCAGCCAAGCTGTGATGTCCAGAGTGCTCGAGCATTGGGCCGAGTCGACCGCCGCGTAGTACGCCTTGCGCTCCTGGCGCATTTGAGCGGATAGGCTGAAAAATCGCTCCGGAACGCCGTCGGCCCGGGTGAGCATCAGCTCGGTCAAAGCCCGGGCCATGCGCCCGTTGCCATCATCGAAGGGTTGGATGGTTGCAAACCATAGGTGGGCAACGCCAGCCATAAGGACGGGGTCCAAGGCCTGCGCGCCGGTAGAACCCTGGGACCGGTCCAGCTCAATCCAATCCAACAGCGCCTGCATTTCTCGATCGATTCGCACAGCGGCTGGCGCCTCAAAGTGCACCTGTTGTTGGCCTGCAAAGCCCGAGACGATTTGCATAGGCTCCGAGCCTGTGCGCCAGCTGCCGACGGCCATCAGGACGGAGCGCGTGCGCGCGGCGGGTTGGATGGGAAACATACTCGCGTGCCATTGCCCCAGCCGCTGCGCCGTCACCGGCTCACTTGCGCGCTGGGTGGCGTCGGTCATCACGTCGACGGCGCCTTGGACGTCCAGCACGATACGAGCGGCGCTCTTTTTCTTGGTGCTCAAGCCCAAGGCCCGCTCCACAGCAAAGCGCAGCTGATGCTCGTCAAGCCATACGCCCTCAATCTCACTGGACTTGAGCAGTTCGGTCGTTGACGCGAGCACCGCCGCCGCCCCTTGAAGCTCTCGATCAAGCGAAAGCACTCGCCCCAACAGCACCCCGTGCTTTTGACGCACGGCGCCCAGCACCGGCATCAGACGGTCTGCGTCCCAGAAAAAATTAGGCCAATCCGGCCGATGATGAACATACATTGACATTCGTCGCACAATATGCAACGATTATCTAAACTTTCGTTGCATTTACTGCAACGATTAAAAAATCAAGCCAAATCCCGGACTGTTGATCCGTCGTGAATAGATGATGAAGTCTCTTTCCTTTAGTTTTGTGTTGAACGTGCGGCGTAAGGCTCCGTTAAATGCCCCCCACCAAGTCTGCCTACCATGGGTTGTTCCATCAAATCGCTGAGAGTGATCTCTTTTCTAGCCGCTGCGTTTTTCAGCGCCACGGCCGGGCTTGGGCAATTTGTAGTGAACACCCCCGATGACACGGTCGATACGAACCCTGGAAACGGCATTTGTGCAGACATCAATGGGAACTGCTCCTTGCGCGCGGCCATTATGGAGGCCAATTCCACCCCCGGAGCCAATGACATCTCTGTCCCCAACAACACGTATATCATTGGGCTGGATGCGCCCGGTGAGGACGGCGGCCTCTCTGGGGATTTGGACATCACCTCTGAAATTGCAATTGTTGGTGAGTCGACCCGTGAAACCATCATCAATGCCGATTCTTTGGATCGTGTGTTCCACATTTTGCCCGGCGGAATCGCCACCATTGAACACCTCGAAATACACCAGGGCTTCGTCTATGCTGAGAATGGCGGCGCCGTGCTGAACCAAGGCGAATTGACCTTGTCGGAAGTCGGTATTCGCTGGTCAATGGCCGAAGGCGATGGCGAAGGTCTGCAGGGCGGTGGTCTGGGCGGGGCCATATACAACGACGGGGGCCTGACG
>JAQWTJ010000107.1 GCA_029242765.1 Flavobacteriales bacterium
CATCCGCATCGTCCTGGACACGCCACTGAATCAAGAAAAAGCTGAGGCCTGGAAAACCTACAGCATTGTCACGGATTTCTATCAACCCAATCCGGACCGCTTAAGAGATTGGATTTCCATTCCCAAGGCAAACGGATACGAGAGCCTCCACACCACGGTGATGTCACCCACAGGAAAATGGGTCGAAGTGCAAATTCGCAGCCGACGGATGGACGAGATTGCGGAGAAGGGCTACGCTGCGCATTGGCGTTATAAAGGTCAACGCGCTGACAGCCGTTTGGATCAATGGGTGGGCCAAATTCGTGAAGTGATTGAGTCGGGGCAGGACAGCGCGTTAGAATTTGTAGACGAGCTGAAGCTTGATCTATTCGATGACGAAGTGTACATCTTCACGCCCAACGGTGACTTGGTGGTGTTGGCAAAAGGAGGCACGGCGCTCGATTTTGCCTTCCGGGTGCATTCACAAGTAGGCACCCATTGCATCGGCGCGAAGGTGAACAAGAAGCTCGTGCCAATCGGGCACGTATTGCAAAGCGGGGATCAGGTCGAGATCTTGACTTCTCGAAAACAACGGCCGCGCGAGAGTTGGCTGAACATGGTGGTGACCGCCAGCGCCCGAGCAAAGATTCGAGGCGCAATGAAAGCGGATTCACGCAAACTTGCAGCCGACGGAAAAGACCTCTTGCGCAAGCGCTTTCGCTCCTTGCACATCGAGTTCATCGCAGCAAACATACAGGCCTTGGCCGATCGGTTTAAGATCGACAACCCCACAGAACTGTTCATCCAAATCGCTTCGGAGCGTGTCACTTTGCAGGATTTACCGCAGCACGAAGTGCGCGGTGGTCGCCTCCACTTTCTACGGCCAGAAATTGAGGCGACGCCAAAAAAGCCCCCTTCCGCACCGCCTAATAAAATTCCGGAAAAAGGTGAGGCTATAGTGCTGGGCGCGGACCGGCAAAAGCTCGACTACAATATGGCCACCTGTTGCAAGCCAATCCCCGGCGATGAAGTCTTCGGTTTTGTGACCGTCAGCGGCGGAATCAAGATCCACCGTTCAGCATGCCCCAACGCCACGCAACTTATGTCCAAGTATGGGTACCGTGTACTCAAGGCCGAGTGGGGATCTAGCGAAACTGCCAAGAAATCATCACGGTCGCGGGCTTCATTGGCCTTTAAAGGCATGGATGACGTTGGGCTTGTGAATCAAATCACACAAATAATTTCATCGGATATGACGGTGGATATGAAGCGCGTTTCATTCGAAAGCGTGGACGGGATTTTCGAGGGAAAAGTGGACGTTTTAATTGATGACACCTCCCACTTGAATGAACTTATTGAAAAGTTGAGAAAAGTTGATGGTGTTCATACCGTTCATCGGCTCGCAGACTGAACCGTCGGTGCTAACTTGCGCGCTTAATTAGAATCATGAAGGTCGACGTATTGCTCGGGCTCCAGTGGGGGGACGAAGGAAAGGGGAAAATCGTAGATGTGCTTACGCCTCAGTACGACATCATTGCTAGGTTTCAAGGCGGCCCCAACGCGGGGCACACTTTGGAATTTGACGGTATGAAGCACGTGCTGCACACCATCCCCAGCGGAATTTTCCGCGATGACGTGATGAATGTAATCGGAAACGGCGTGGTGATCGACCCCGTGATTTTCCAGAAGGAAGTGGACGATCTGGCCTCGTTGGGCGTGGACGTTAACCCGCGCCTGCTCATCTCGCGCAAGGCCCACTTGATTTTGCCCACCCACCGCTTGCTCGATGCAGCAAACGAAAAGGAAAAGGGGAAAAAGAAGATCGGCTCCACACTGCGCGGCATCGGGCCAACATACATGGACAAGACCGGGCGCAACGGCTTGCGCGTCGGCGATATTTTCCGCCCTGATTTTAAACAGCGCTACGACCAGCTCGTGAAAAAGCACTGCGGCCTGCTATCGCATTTCGACTTTGAGTACGACCTGAGTGCCTTTGAGCCCGATTGGCTTGAAAGCATCGAAAGGATGCGGGGGATGCAAGTCATCGACTCGGAACATTGGCTCAATGAACAACTCGACGCCGGCAAGCGCGTTTTAGCCGAGGGCGCACAAGGTGCCTTGCTCGACATCGACTTCGGATCTTACCCCTTTGTGACCTCCTCGACCACAACATCAGCTGGTGCTTGCACGGGCTTGGGTATTGCGCCCACACGCATCGGCGAGGTGATTGGTATTTTCAAGGCGTATTGCACGCGGGTGGGATCGGGTCCCTTCCCCAGCGAATTGCATGACGAAGTGGGCGACAAGTTGCGCGAAGCAGGGAACGAGTTCGGTGCAACCACTGGACGACCTCGGCGTTGCGGCTGGCTGGACATGCCCGCATTGCACTACGCGGCAATGATCAACGGTGTGACCACCTTGTGTATGATGAAAGCGGACGTCTTGGGAGACTTTGACACCGTACCGGTCTGCACGCATTACGAAGTTGACGGCGAGCATGTAGACAAGCTCCCTTACGTCGTGGATGAAGGCACCCTCAAACCCCACACCCAAGACATGCCGGGCTGGCCTGGCGACCAAACGGGCGTGCGAACTGAGGAAGAATTGCCAAAAACCTTGGTCGAATACATGGCTTACATCGAAGCGAAAATTGGCTCACCCATCGGCATTGTGTCGCTCGGGCCCAATCGCCTTCAAACCATCATTCGCAAATGAGACCCCGCCCGTGAGCAGCTCTGAGAACGTATCGGTTTACGGCATTGCAAAGCGGGTGTATGCGTTGCTCAATAGACGTGAGCGACGGCGAACCTTGCTCATGCTTGGAGGGGTGCTGGCCAACAGCTTTGTGGACATCCTCGGCTTGGCCGTGGTGGTGCCAGTGATTGGCCTGGTGGTTGACCGCTCGCTCATCCACAACAACGCGTATTTGTCAGCGGCCTTTGGATGGTCACAGCGCTGGCTGGGGCTTGCCGACGACGTGCAGTTTCTTATTCTACTGAGCTGCTTGATGGCTGGTGGGTTTTTTTTTAAAGCCTTTTTCGGCATGGTCGTCGCCCTGTATCAAGCACGCTTTTCCATGGCCGTGGCCCACCGACTGCAAGGACAGATGTGGGATTACCATTTCTCCACTTCGTTCGCCCAATTGCACTCGATGGAGTCGGGGAAAATCCTCACGGAAATCAGCAATTGGCCCATTTACTTCGCTACCCATGTGCTCGTGGGCTTGCTCGCTCTGCTAACCGAAGCCGTGGTAGTCGGGCTGATCATCATCGGTTTGCTGGCCTACGACGCCATGGCCTTCGGCGGCGTGGGGCTGATTTTGTTCGTGGGCACAATCATTATCCGAAAGGTGACCAAGCGGCGATTGGCGCATTACAGCGCGACGCAGAAGACCATTCTCCCACGTGTCAACACGCTGCTCACCAATGCTATTCGAGGTTTTATCGAACTGATTTCATTTCAGGCCGTGGGCAAGGTGAAGAGGTCTTTTTTAGACGACACCCGGCGCTTGTTCCGCGTACACGGAAACACCACCGTGTTGCAAGCCATGCCGGTGCGGCTGTACGAAGCCCTTGCCGTGACTTCAGTTGCCGGTGCAATCGTCCTCGGTCTGCTAATCGACCCCACGGTCAATTCATTCTCCACCTTGACTTTGCTCGCTTTGAGCGCCTATCGTGTGATGCCCGCCATGAGCCGATTGAACGGTCGCATTATCACCATTCGAGGCCAGAATTATTTGATGGACGCGATTGAAGCGGCCGCACACTCGCAAGAGGTGAAAGGATCGTACGCGGGCCCTGAAGATGTCCAGCCCCAAGCACCGATGGGCTTCGATCTGAAAAGCGTTGAGCTGCGTTATGGTGAAGACACCCCTGTGTTTACCGACTTTTCCGCCGCTTTCAAGTCCGGACAAATGATAGCCATCGTGGGCGGCTCAGGATCGGGCAAGAGCACCTTGGTCAGCGCATTGATGGGGCTGCATCCGGCCAGCCAAGGCGAAGTTATGTTGTGCGATGCACAGGGGCGCTCGTACACTTTGGGACGGGACATCAGCCACAGCGACTGGCTTCGTTGCACGAGTTACCTGTCCCAGCACCCCTTTTTGTTCAACGGAACGGTTTGGGCCAACTTGACTTTAGGCCTCAGCGAAGCGCCGTTCACTGAAGAAAAGGCCTTGGCTTTGGTCGAGCAGCTCGAGCTAACAAGCTGTTTGGGTGATGAGCCGCTGGGCTTTGAGCTGCTAGCGGGCGGGTCGAATCTCAGCGGAGGTCAAATGCAAAGGCTTGCGCTGCTGCGCGCCTTGCTGCACAAGAGGCCGGTGCTGATCTTGGACGAAGCAACCAGCGCTTTAGATTTGAAGCTCCGCGACACCGTCCACAACTTGCTTCGGGCAGAGGCCGACCAAGGGGTGACCGTGCTGTTGGTGACGCACGATGGGGCATTGGCCGAGCGCTGCGATGAAATTTTGGAGGTCCAACTCTAGTCCGACTCTAACCCTGTCTCGACCATTTTTTCAAGGGCTGCCATGGTTTGTTCGGCCACATGGGGCCAGAGGTATTGCTCCACATTTTCGCGCGCCTTTCGTCCCATCGCCTCGCGCGTAGAGGCCTGAGCCCACGCCGCACAGGTCACGGCCTTGGCAAAGGCGTTCGCATCGCCCGCCGGAACCAGCCATCCCGTAGAGTCGTTCACCAATTCTCCAACCGCCCCCACATCGGTGGCCACCACGGCAAGACCTCGGGCCATGGCCTCGAGAATAACTGTGGGCATGCCCTCAGAATGGGACGGCGAGAGCAGGACATCTGCGGAATCCATGAGTTGCAGCAACTTTTCGCGGTCCATCACCACGCCGTGATGCACTATGCGATGGGGTGGAGAAACCAGCGCCGGCCACTCCCCGACCAGGTCCAGGTCGATGGCCAAATCCATCTCTGCAAGCGCCGCAGTCAACACATCAAAGCCCTTGGCCTGCTCATGGCGGCCAATTAAGATGAAGCGGGGCGAGGCGGGCGAAGTTGAGATGGACAAAGTATCCGAGGGACCCGAATTCTCGAGAAGCTCTGAAACATCTAGACCGTTAGGGAGGGTCACTATGCGGCTTGACTCACAACCCGAATCAACGAGAATTCGCGTGAGGTCTCCTCCCAAGGAAACCACGGCATCTGCTCTTAAGATTTGGCGTGCCGCCGGTTGGAACATACGCTTGACCAGCCACTGGGCAGGCGACCGCGTCACTTGAAACATGTTCAACCCGTGCAAATTGACCATCACCGGCAAGCGCGATCCCAGCAAAGAAAGCCCCGTCAATCCCTGTGCATAACAGGCGTCAAATCGGGACAAGTCGCCCAAAGCACCAACAATTCTTCGGGAATACTTGCGACTTTCCCGGATATAGTGTCCAGGGAGGCGGTCGCACTTAGGGAACACCACCGGGACCCATTCAATGCGATCGCAGGTCGCCTGTGGGAACGCAAGGCCCATCTTTTGAGGGTCGGGCGGGGGCTCGCCCGGAGCGCCACAATACACCACCGTCAATTGCTCCGAGCGGGCAACCAATTGGCCTACCAGCAGAGTGCTATGACGCTGAATCCCCCCCAATACATGGGGCCACAATCCGTCGGTCAGAAAGAGGAGTCGCACGGCCCGCAAGTAAGGGCTATTTTTCGGGCGATGTTCGAAGATGCCCCGCCTTCAGTCGATGTGATTATCCCAGTAAAAGGGCGTGTGCCATTTTTTCTCGAAACGCTCCCCACGGTTCTATCCCAATCCCACCGTCCCCTTCACCTGATTGTGGTAAATGACGGCTGCACCTCCGATGAGCAGGAGGCCATTGAACAGGTGCTCGCCCAAGCCCAGCTGGACAGCGAATGCGGCGGTGATGCCGAAAAGTTCACTTGCGAGTGCGTCCCACACGCCGGCTCTGGCGCCGCTGCCGCTCGCAACGCGGGATTTAGTCACGGAAACTCACCCTACGTCCTGTGGATGGACTCGGACGATTGGCTCTTGCCTGATAAGATCGCTTACGACCTTGGGCGACTGCACGGCACAGACCGCGATTTCGTCGTGAGTCGAGCCCAGCACCGGCAAGGCGATCAACTGATCGACGCCTTTTGGGGCAATTCCCCGAATCAAAATCGACCAGCGTTTGAATTCCCATTTCAAACCATGTGCGCCCTGTTCAAACGGTCTTTTATCATTGAGAGTTCACTGCATTGGAATGAAAGAATGGCGATGACCAACGATTGGGAATTCTCAAATCGCGCATTACTCAAGTCCGATAATTTCTCCTTTTCAGACCGCGTAACCGCTGTATACAGACGGCCTAATATGGAATCCAAGTCCATTGGATCCGTGTTGACACGGGAGAAGATTGATGGCCAATTGTTGGGCATAGACAAGGTACTGAAACTGAAAAAAGCAGCATTTGGGCGCATCGGGTGGGTGTATGCCGCGAAGCACCTGAGGCACGCCGGATTTTTACTTGTTGAGGCGATCAAACGGGGGCATCTTCGCACGAGCATGCGAGCAGTTCGTTCCATTGTTGGTGTGCTGTTAGCTTGAAATTAGAACGCCTGATCTGAGTCCCCTTGCTATTTAATTCCGTCGAATTCGCGCTCTTCTTGCCCTTGGTGTTCGGGGTGTATTGGTTGCTCAATGGCAGGCTGCGCTGGCAAAATGCCTGGATTGTACTGAGCAGCTACGTGTTTTACGGCTGGTGGTCATGGGAATTTTTGGGGCTGGTGGCGCTGTCGACCCTGGTGGATTTCGGGGTGGGACTGCGGTTGAACCCTGAGCGGGGGCTCTCAACGAGGCAGCGCAAGGCGTGGCTTGGGGTGTCGTTGGCCGTGAATCTCGGGCTGCTCGGCTATTTCAAGTACGCCGGTTTTTTCGTACAGAACTGGGTGGACGCCTGGGCGGGACTGGGCTACGAAATGGACGCTTCAACGCTGTACATCATCCTGCCGGTGGGCATCAGCTTTTACACCTTTCAAACGCTTTCGTACAGCATCGACGTGTACCGAGGGAAACTCACACCTTCGCGTGACCTTGTGGCTTTTGCGGCCTTTGTCGCCTTCTTTACACAACTGGTGGCCGGGCCAATTGAGCGCGCCACAAGGCTGTTGCCGCAGCTCAGCAGTGCACGCAAGTTCAAGTATGAACAGGCCCGGGACGGACTCGTCTTGATTTTGTGGGGGCTGTTCAAAAAAGTAGTGGTGGCCGACACGTGTGCGGGCTACGTCACCATGTGTTTTGATAATCCCGAGATGCAAAGTGGCTCAACGCTCGTCTTAGGCGTGGTGTTTTTTGCCTTCCAGATTTACGGCGATTTTTCAGGCTACAGCGACATCGCCATCGGCACGGCCAAGCTGCTGGGCATTGAGCTGATGTCCAATTTCAAAACACCTTACTTCTCTCGGGACATCGCAGAATTTTGGCGTCGGTGGCACATTTCACTTTCGAGCTGGTTCCGTGACTACCTGTACATCCCGCTGGGTGGTTCGCGTGTGGGACGCTTCAAAGCGGTGCGCAATGTTTTTGCCATCTTTCTAGTGAGTGGATTTTGGCATGGGGCCAATTGGACATTTGTCGCTTGGGGCGGAGTGCATGCCGTGCTTTTTGTACCGCTGCTGCTGCGCGGAAAAAACAGGCGACACACCCACAATGTGGTGGCCGAAAACCAATGGTTACCGTCCCTTAGAGACGCAGCCAATATGGCATGGACGTTTACTATGGTCTGTGCGGCCTGGGTTTTCTTCCGTGCGGAGAGCATTGAAGAATCCCTGACATACTTCGAAAATATGGGACACGGATTGTTTTTACAGCCGTGGATCAACAAGCCAATGATCTTGTATTGTGGAATCCTTATGTTGCACGATTGGTTCCACCGGAGAGACGAGCGGTCCCCATTGAAAATCGGCTGGACGCCCGCCCGTTGGCTGGCCTATTGCTTAATTACTTGGTTCGTTTTGAAAGGATTGGGAGCACCCTCCGATTTCATTTATTTCCAATTCTAATGTTGCGACTCTCTCTTCGTTTCCTGACTTTCTGCGCAGCATTTCTTGTGATGACCACATTGACCACGGTAGGCGGTCGACATTTCGACCGGATCGAAGCATGGTTTTGGGGGGATAGCTTTGGAGGCGGCTCAACCAATCTTCGCATGCCAGAATTCGTAAGGTGGTCCGAGAGCAATCCACTTCCGGATCTGTTATTTCTAGGTAGCAGCACCTGTTATCGTGGCATCGACCCCCACCCATTCGAAGTCGCAGGCCTGTCGAGTTTCAACTTGTGCTCAAGTGCCCAGCCGCTTTCAACTTCGCAGTTTGTTTTGGACTTTGCTTTGGAATATGTCACGCCGCAAAGGATTGTCCTCGATCTATACAAAGGGGTCTGGCTTTCCGACGGCTTCAATTCCCGGCGAGACTTCATCATCAACAACAACTTGGCGTATGCGGATGCTTTTCAGGAGATGGCCCTCGAAAC
>JAQWTJ010000108.1 GCA_029242765.1 Flavobacteriales bacterium
GCACGCAAAGCTGGCGTACCCTGGATGGCTGACTTCCGGGACCCGTGGACCCAAGTTTTTTACTGGGACGACCTGTATATCGGGTGGATCTCTAGCCGCATTCATCGCCGGCTCGAGCGGAGCGTAGCACGCCAGGCCGACGCCCTGGTGGTGACATCTCGTTCGGCGGGCGACCATTTCAAACAGCTCCGAGGACGGGATATCACTTGGATTCAGAACGGGTATGACCCCCAAGACTTTACTCAGGCTTCAGACCCCACCAACGTCCCAACTCAAGACGAGGCCTTCATCGTCTTGCACATCGGCACGCTCGGTCCTACACAAAACACACCCGGCGTATGGAAAGCCTTGGCCCAAGCTGTTGCAGACAGCCCTGTATTTGCAGAAGTGCTGGAAATCCGCCTCATCGGGCCTGTGGACCACAGCATCACTGAAGATATTAAAAACCAAGGGCTTACGAAATTTATCAATCAGCTTGAATACATCCCGCATAAAGACGTGCCAGAAGCTCTAAGCCAGGCCAGTATTCTCACTTTGGTAATCCCCAATCGCCGGCACAATCGGGGAATTATCGCTGGAAAAGTATACGAATACCTCGCAGCAGCACGCCCCATCCTGGCCATCGGACCGGAGCAAGGTGATGTGCATCACTTGTTGAAATCACTCGGTCTTCAAGGCACGTTCACATACGACGACGACGAGGGTGTCCTCACCATGGTGCAGGCCACCTTTGATGATTTTCAAAAAAATAAATCTTACCCCTCGCTAGACATTCAACACTTGAGTCGCAAGCACCTTGCGGGCCAAGTGGCTCGGTTGCTTGATTCCATTCGGCACCCGCATTAACATGGCCAAAGTCTCCACACAAGCCATTCGAAATTTCGCCTCGGTTTTCATCGGAACGGGGGCGGGGGCATTGAACACCTTGGTGGTGTTGCCGTGGGCCTTTTCAAGCAGCTTAGCAGACTGGGGGCTTGTCCGCGTGATCACGGCGTGGGCGCTGCTCTTTTCGCCGATCGCCTTGTTCGGCGCATCGACCACGATGGTGCGGTTCAGCCCGAGATTCAATCGTGACGACAAAGCTCGCCTTGCCGGCTTGCTCACTATTCCAGCCATCGTACTGCTCATTTTATTCGGGCTGGTCTTGGCTGCCGCTCCAGAGCACATGTCCGTGCTTTTGGGTGTCAAAACCAGCAGCAACATTTGGTGGTTGTACGCTCTAACCGTTCTGATCAGCGTGCGCGGATACCTCGGCGGCTTCTTGGCAACGCGTCTAAAAACTTCTGGGTTCACTTTTTTTCGAGAGAGCTTTGTCAAGCTGGGTTATTTAGTAATCACCCTGCTCTTCGGCTGGGGAACGTTCAATTTCCAAACCTTCCTCATCGCCTATGTGGGCATCTATGCAGCATCGACTGCAGCTGTGATTCTACAGGCTTGGGCCAATCAAATCTCGCTCAAATGGAGAGGTTTTTCATCCAAAGCCCGGCGCGAAATTATGGCCTACGCTGGGGGCATCATCCTTGCCGGAAGTGCATCGAGTATCGTGCTACAGATCGACGTGCTGATGGTCGGGCACATGCTCGGGCTAGAGGCCGTTCCGGTGTTCACCATCGCGCTGTTCATCGGAGCGGTGGTGCTGATGCCTGCCAAGTCATGGGAACCGGTGTTGAGGCCTATTGTAGCGGAGGCTTTCACCAAAGGCGACGTGAAGGAACTGGAACGCATCCACAGCAGCACCCATCATATGCTCCTGCTTTCAAGCGGCTGGGTGCTGGTGTGCGTCATGGCCATCATGCCCCAAATTGACGCCCTTCTTCCGGTGAAATTTCAGGGCCTCGCCAGCATCGTATTGGTCTCGGGGTTGGCAAAATGGGTGCTGAGCTTGGGCGGCGGATCGCGGTATATTCTAGCGCAAAGCCCTCAGTATCGCAGTGTCATCTGGATCAACTGGGGGATGGTGGTCGCCGTGATCCCGCTGAACTATTGGTTCATGCATCCGGGCGGATTGGACCTGGGCATCTTTGGTGCGGCCGCGGCCTCGCTTGCGGTCATTTGCTCTGCAGAAACCGTGCGACAAATCTTGCTGCACCGCTACCTGAAGATTCACACCTTCACATGGCGCTCGATATTGACCTCGGCGCTGCTCGGCGTCATTGCCTGGGGCGGTTGGTCGGTCAACCCCGAACTTTCGTCTTGGGGCACTTGGGCGCCGTGGATCATTATTGCAGCCAAGTCCTTTCTCGCCACTGCCGCCATTGCAAGTGCTGCCTGGGCCTTCAATCTCGCTCCCGAGCTCGTTGCCAAATACGGGCGCCGCAAGGGCTGAACATCGTCTGCTCGACGTCAGTCCACCTTGAACCAGCTTTGGGTGCGGTAGAAAAACGCCACGTAGCCCCGAACCTGCATCACATTGGGGTCGTCCTCACTAATCCACATCTTGCAATCGTAAATCTTACCGTTTTTCGGGTCGCAAATCGTACCGGAATCCCATTCACCATCATCTGGCTTCATGTCTCGGACGATGTCCATCCCCAAAGTACGCTGGCCTTTGCGGTCGTCTTTACATTCATCGCAATGCGGGTCTTGGTCCTCTTCTGGGAGACGAAACAGCTCGACAATCGTGCCAGTTAACACCCCGTTTTCAACCGTGACCTCCACCACACTCTTGATGCGCCCTGTCTCATCGTCTTGAGTCTTCCAACGACCGGTCAAATCAGGAACTTGGGCCCAAAGTGTCATCGAGGCGCAAAGCATCATCGCTAATAGCGACGCAGAGAGTTTCAGTTTGTTCATGCTGACAAGGTAGCAAAAGACGTGGGTTGTCCGGAAGGGAATTGGAATCAGCAAGAAGAGCCAAAAAGACCGAGCCACACGATCAAGTCCGCCACATTCATCGCACCGTCCCCGTTGAGGTCCATTGTGCAATTGCTCGTGCAGCCGAAGGCCCCAAGCATGGCCATTAAATCTGAAATGCTCACCGCGTTGTCCCCGTCGAAATCTCCAAGACATTCCACGCAAAAATCCGAGTGCACCACCACCTCGGCCCAAGCAATATCTACGCCCCAAATCTCATCGGGCACATCGACCACCATCGGCCCAGCTTCGGTCACCGGCACGCCGTTCCAAAGCAGTGGATTGGCCAAATCCTCGAGGTCCTCGAGGCAGACCTCAAGCCATTGAACTTCGAGGTCCAAGACGAACAGGCCGCGTTGAATGTCCGAGATTAGCACGCGCCCCGAAGGCAAAGCCGCATGCACGCCCCAAGCACCAGCGTAACCGCTGTGATTGTCGGGCGGGTAGGTGTCGAACCAAGCAATCAGGTTAGGATTCTCCGGGTCATGGATATCGAACACCTGCAATCCATCGTGATAATAGGAGACATACACCCGTTCATCGCGGATCATCAAATTGTGGGCGATCGCGTTTTCCGCTGTGCCCGAGCTGAACATTGACACCACCTGTAAATCCGTGAGGTCCGACGTGTCCACAACCTTCAACGGAGCACCGTGCGTTTCATCCGCAAAAACATAAACTTCATCCTCGGGAACCCACCAACCGCTGTGGTTTGCGCCCTGTTCAGGGTAATCCTCCAAGGTGCCAATCACCACCGGTCCGCTCTGCATGCGGATGACAATCAAGCCGCCGCCCATGGCGTTAACCCACAGCGTATCGTTCTCAGCATACACATCATGGCAGCCGCTGACCCAAGGCGCAAGATCAAATATCTGAAATGGCGCCGACGGGGTGGCGACGTTTAGAACCATCAACGGCGTTGAGAGACCGGGGCGGCTCATGTTGCACAAATAAAGCAGGTCAGAAGCGTTGTCCACAAACACATTGTGTGCGTTGACCACCAGCTCGTCGTCATCGTAAAGCGTCGTCACGCTTGCGGGCAGCCCAGAAAGATCAAAGATCTGGAGCGAGCTTGTGCCTTGGTCGCACACGGCATACAGCACCGTGTCGTCAATGTGGTAATCGCGATGCGTGACCCCGCTCCCACCGTATGCACCCGGCAGGAAGTAAACCTCCGGCGCATCTCCCGGTTCCGTCACGTCAATCACATGGGTGCCCATCGTCGAACCGATGATGGCGTACTCGCGGCCGTTCAAAAACAAGCCCTCTACATCATTGAAACTCCCTCCGAACCCTGTAATCGGAAGCGATACGTCTGTCCACTGAGCGTAGAGGTTCACATTGTCCGACTGCCGTGTGCACGAGCCGTCATCTAGGCCAGCACTCGGATTGAAATTCATCGCATCGGGGTTGGTGCAACCGGGGTAGTCGCAATCGTCCGAGAGCGAAAAAAAGAACGAATCCTGTGCACCTGGTGGGCTGTCGAGAAAGCCTGACGCCATCGGCTCGCCGCCCTCATCAAACATCGTGAGCACCCCGCCTTGCCATCCGTCGCCGTAGCTGTCAAACATCCACACGATGTAACATCCCGGTTCCATGCAAAGTTGTTCGGTGTAGCTCGTGAAATTGTCGGTGTACGGACCGAAGGGGCCGGCCACCACATTGGCCGATTCATCCTCAATGAGCCAAGTCACCTCGGTGGCCCAGGTGCCCGTGACCATCTCAGCGGTGACCTCCACTTGTTTGCACGTTTGAGCGTACAAGAGCGTGGATTGCGGAGCGCCAGCCAGCCCGAAAGCCAGCAGCAACGCGACGGCCTTGACCGCCTTGGACCTATTCGCACCCTTTGAGCTTGGAGCTGACGAAATTGAACGGGCCTGCCGTGAACTGTGCAGGCTTGTGTTCAACTCAAAGCCCAGCAACAAAATCATACTATTGGCATTGAGCCAAATGAGCAAAACCAGCAGCGTCCCCAACGAACCGTACAAGCGGTTGTAAGAAGCAAATGAAGCAACGAACCAAGCGAAAGCCATCGACGTCAAGACGAACAATGCGGTACTCATCACAGCACCGGCGCTGCGCCATTGCCATTTCTTTCTCGAAAAATCTGCGACGTTGTACAAGATGGTGACGCACCCGTACACGAGCAACAACGTGATGCCCCACCGGGCAAGCTGCAAGAGCGGGAGGCTGGCCACGTCGACAATCTGTTGGGCCGCTAGCCAATCCAAGGCCGTCCCGCTGAATACGATGAGTCCGACGGCCACAATGACCCCAAGCGATAGGACGATCATCAACAGCACCGCAACCAATCGGATCCACAACCAATGCACGCGGCGCTGGACATGAAACCCCTCGTTGAGCCCCAACAATATGGCGTTGATGCTGGACGAGGCGTAAAACAAACTCAGCACAAATCCAATGCTCAAAACTTCGCTGTGGGCGCCGTTGAGCAGCAAATCCTCCACGGTGGACTCAAATAGAGAAAACGTGTCTCCGGGAAAGAAACCACGGATTGATTCAAAGAGCAGGACCTGGAAATTTTCGATGGGCACCACCGGCAGCAAAGACAGCAGCATCAAAATAACCGGAAAAGTTGCCGCGAAAAGACGAAAGGAAATGGCCGCAGAACGCGTCGCCACCCGCCCTTGGATTAACCCCTCGATAAAGAACTGAACAGGCGTCCAAATTTTGAGGCGCTCAAAAATGAAGATTATATACTTGAGCGGTGTCCTCCGCATCCACTGTTCCCATTCAAGGTCTTTCATGCGTGGCGAGATTTCAGAGCCTTGTCACTCAACAGGGAAATATCCATATTCCGCGCGCTGTGCGTGATAAACCCAAGCGAGACGAAGTCAACCCCCGCCTCGGCGTAGGGCCGAATGTTTTCAGGGGTCAGCCCTCCGGAGCTTTCCGTTTCGATTCGGCCGCCGATGAGCTCGACCGCCTGGCCGGTTAGCGCAGGCGAAAAATTGTCGAGCAGCAGACGCCTGATGCCTGTGCAGCACAAGGCTTCCTCTACTTCGGTAAGATCCCGAACTTCGACAATCAGGTCGATGCCCAAGTCGTGTTGGTCGATATACGCCGCCGCATTTTCTACGGCAGCTCGCAAGGAGCCGGCATAATCCACGTGGTTGTCCTTGATCATGATTGCGTCATATAGACCCATGCGGTGGTTCACCCCGCCCCCGTGCAAAACGGCGAGTTTCTCAAAAGCACGAAGGCCCGGGGTCGTCTTGCGTGTATCAAGCACCCTCGTTTTCGTGCCTTCAAGAGCCTGGACCGCGCGCGCCGTATTGGTGGCGATGCCGCTCATGCGCTGCATAAAGTTCAACGCTATTCGCTCACAGGTCAATAGGCTACGGCCGGGGCCTTTTACACGGGCCACAATGTCACCGGCCGCAACTGCGTCACCGTCACGTGCGAGCTCCTCAAACTCCGCCTCGGGCGCACCGAAAGCAAAGACCCTTCGGGCGACCTCAAGGCCAGACAACACACAGCTCTCCTTCATCATAAATCCTGCCGAATCCCAAACTTCAGCAGGAATACTCGAGGCCGAGGTGTGGTCACCCTGCATTTGCACTGCAACAAGACCTCGGCCGAGGTCTTCGGCGAAGGCAAGCTCAATGAGTTGTTGCATATGGGGGTGACTTGGCATGGGATACGAAGCAAACAGCAAGTTAATGCACGCTACATTTGAAACGCTCCAACGGCATGCGCATTTCACTTATCGTCATCGGGAAAACGGACGCGCCATGGCTGCGTGAGGGATTGGCTGTCTACACCGATCGGCTGGCGCGTTACGCACCCTTTCGATACATCGAGTTGCCCGACGCTCGGCTCCGTGGCAAACCCTCACCCGAGGCCTTGCGTAAAGCTGAAGCTCCCATTTTACTCAAATCCCTTGAGAGCGTAGACCATGTCGTGCTACTCGACGAGCGCGGGAAGCAGTACCGCAGCGTCGAGTTGGCCCGGTGGGTGGAATCGCGGCACAATCGCGGCATCCGGCATTTGGCACTGGTCATCGGCGGGGCCTACGGTTTCGACGGCAGTGTTCACGCACGAGCGTCAGAAAAATTGGCGCTTTCCGCCGGAACCTTCAGCCACCAAATGATCCGGCTTCTGGCGGCAGAACAACTCTACCGCGCGCAGAGCATTTTGCGCGGCGAGCCCTACCACCATGAATAGGCAGCGCGTATCTGGCGCTGAGGGGTGAATGCTAGCCCTCAATCACCGTGCGTAAAAAAGGTGCTTAAGCCGCCAGAACCAAGACTTTGTTCTCGAGCACTTCCACTGTGCCACCCTGCAGTTCGAAGGACTGCTCCCCTTCACTTGTGCGGATGCGGAGCGTCCCTGCACCAAGCGTAGTGATCATCGCAGCGTGCATGTCCAAGACGCCCATTGCGCCGTCTGAGCCAGGCAAAAAGACGTGCTGGGCTTCGCCCTCAAACAACGTCTCATCAGGGGTCATAATCTCTACGCGCATCAAGCTGCAGTTTCAGCGAGAATCTTCTCTCCGGCCTCGATCACCTCGTCGATGTTGCCCTTCAAGTTAAAAGCTGCCTCAGGGTACTTGTCAAGATCACCGTTCAGAATCATTTTGAAGCCTTTGATGGTCTCCTCGATGGGAACGAGCACCCCCGACAAGCCCGTGAACTGCTCTGCTACGTGGAAGGGCTGAGACAAGAAGCGCTGCGCACGACGTGCGCGGTGAACCGTCTGCTTGTCCTCCTCAGAAAGCTCGTCCATTCCCAAAATGGCAATGATATCCTGCAGCTCAACGTAGCGCTGTAGCGTCTCCTTTACGCGCTCAGCCGTGCGGTAGTGGTCCTCGCCCACAATCTCAGGGGTCAAGATGCGCGAAGTTGAATCAAGCGGGTCCACAGCAGGGTAGATGCCCAATGATGCGATTTTCCGTGACAACACCGTGGTGGCGTCCAAGTGAGCAAATGTTGTTGCAGGCGCAGGGTCTGTCAAGTCATCCGCAGGGACGTACACCGCCTGCACCGAAGTGATCGATCCTTTCTTTGTTGATGTGATGCGCTCCTGCATGGCGCCCATCTCTGTAGCCAATGTAGGCTGGTACCCCACAGCTGAAGGCATCCGCCCCAAGAGTGCAGACACCTCAGAGCCGGCTTGAGTGAAGCGGAAAATGTTGTCGATAAAAAAGAGGATGTCGCGTCCTGCGCCGTCGTCACCGCCATCGCGGAAGTACTCCGCCATAGAGAGGCCCGACAAAGCCACACGTGCACGGGCTCCTGGAGGCTCATTCATTTGACCGAACACAAGCGTGGCCTGTGAGGTCTCCAGCTTCTTCTTGTCCACTTTTGACAAATCCCAGCCGCCTTCTTCCATGCTCTTTTCAAAAGCCTCACCGTAGTTGATAACGCCCGACTCGATCATCTCGCGGAGCAGGTCATTGCCCTCACGCGTACGCTCACCCACTCCAGCTAACACTGAGAGGCCGTCGTGGCCCTTTGCAATGTTATTGATGAGCTCCATGATGAGAACCGTCTTGCCCACACCTGCACCACCGAACAATCCGATCTTACCACCCTTTGAGTAAGGTTCAATCAGGTCAATCACCTTGATGCCCGTGAAGAGAATTTCGGTCGAAGTGCTCAACTCGTCAAACTTTGGAGGCGCTTGGTGTATCTCCCGAGGGCCATCTGAATTGACCTCGCCAATGCCATCGATGGCCTCACCGACCACATTGAACAAACGACCTTTCACAGCTTCACCAGTTGGCATCGAAATACCACTGCCCTGCGACACCACTTCCATGCCGCGACGGAGGCCCTCCGTACCGTCCATAGCAATTGCTCGGACGGTGTCCTCACCGATGTGTTTCTGGCATTCGAGGATCAAATCGCCCCCTTCACGCTTCACCGCAAGGGCCTCGAGAATTTTAGGCAATGAGACGCCTTCTGGGAAACTCACGTCGACCACAGGGCCGATAATTTGAGAAATGGAACCTGTATTATGGCTCATAATGGCTTGTTTTCTTGCGTTGGACGAGCAATAAGGCTCGATGTAAACGCGGCAAAAGTAATCCAAATTTCACGTATTCCACTCCCGATTTATACACGTATTTCCAATAGTCAGGAATTTGCACTAACAGGTTGTGAAAATCCGATGTTTCTTTGCCTAGAAGTGAGGATTCATAAAGGACTGCCCGGTTTCAAGGATGGTGTGCATCGCGTGGTGACATCGGGCACTTTTGACGGGGTGCATTTGGGCCATGGGGCGCTTCTGAAGTGGGTGACGGATAGGGCCCATTCCAAGAGCGGCGAAAGCGTCATTCTCACATTCGACCCACACCCCCGGCTGGTGCTATTCGGCGAAGATTGTGGGCTCGCCTTGATTGACACTTTGGACGAGCGACTCGAACGGCTCGCCAAGGCCGGTGTCGATCATGCCGTAGTGGTGCCTTTTGACCTGGAATTCTCGCGAATGCATCCCGTGGATTACGTCCGCAGCGTGTTGGTTGAGGGCGTCGGGGTGGGCACCATCGTCGTCGGACACGACCACCGGTTCGGAGCGGGCCGGGAGGGGGACGTCGCGCTGTTGGAAGAATGCAGCGAGGCCTTCGGTTTTTCTGTTGAGAAAATCCCCGCCGAGATCATCGACCAAGTCACCGTCAGCAGCACCAAAGTGCGAAAAGCTTTGCAAGGAGGAGACGTGGAGCTCGGCCAAAGGTTGTTAGGTCGGCCTTTTGTGATGCGTGGCACTGTGGTGCGTGGCGCCGGTCTGGGCCGAGAATTGGGCTTCCCCACGGCCAACCTCAAGCTGAACACCCTCCTCAAACTCATCCCCGCCGTGGGTGCTTACGCGGTGACAGCGCGCCTGCTCGACACGGTCAATTCACCCGGACCAAATGACGATCAGGCCCTGGGCGGCATGTGCAACATCGGGCACCGCCCCACCGTTTCCGAGGAGGGAACGCTTCAAATTGAGGCGCACCTATTCTTGGATCAGCCCATCGATTTGTACGACCGCCCAATTGAACTCAGTTTCCACACCCGCCTGCGACCCGAACAGAAATTTGAGGGGCGCCCGGCGCTTGTGGCGCAACTTGAAAATGATCGGCACCGCGCCTTGAAGGCCCTCCGCTCGCTTGGGCTTTCGCTCGTGCGCACTCTCACCATCGCTCTGGTCGCTTTGATCGGCACCAGCCAGCCCAAGGCGCTGGCCCAAACCACCGATCCAATTCCAGCAACCTGGTCCTGGGACACCGCACGGGTTTACACCGACTATGAACAGGCCCTCGCTCGCCCTGAACGTGTTATCCGCCTGGACCTCACGCGGGACAAACTTCGGGAACTCGACCCGCGCATCGGCCGATTCTCACAGCTGCGCGAACTCGTTTTGGATCGCAACAAGCTCGGTGCATTGCCCCAAGAATTGCGCTTCGTACACACGCTCGAACGCATCAGCGTCAGCAGCAACCGCTTGGAGTCGTTCCCTCAGGTATTGCTAGAGCTCAAAGGGCTCAGAGAAATTGACCTGTCGGACAATGAAATTGAGGACATCCCCTTGAACATCGACCGGATCAGCCGTCTTGAAAGGCTTATTCTATGGGGCAACATCATCGCAAATTTCCCCGCCACGCTTAGCTCAATTGACAGCTTCACCCACCTCGATTTGCTGCACAACGAAATGACCCGTGTCGAGCAGGAATTCTTAAAAACACTGCTGCCCGGCGTTCACATCGAGCTTTCCCCGCCGTGCTTATGCAACTTTGAAAATGAGTAACGACGACCTGCACGCAGCAGGCCCTCGCCTTCTCGTCTTGACCGGCGTTGAAAACAGTGGCAAGACCACCCTCGCCCGGGCTCTAGCCACACAAACGAATACACCTCTCATTGAAGAAGCGGCGCGCCAGCACCCCGATGTCCTCGCCGGCCAGGTCACCCCCGCGACATTGCAAGAGCTGCTCGAAATTTTCCACTGCCGCGTCCATCAAGCCCGCAACGCACACCCCAATGCCCCATGGATTATCTGCGACACTGGACCGATGGTGCTTAATATCTGGGCTCAAGTAGCCTTCGGTTCATCTGCCTGCGCCGCACTAGCGGCACTGGAAACACTCCGAATTGACCAATACGTCTTATGCCGCACGTTGAAAATGTGGCGGCCCGACCCCTTGCGATCCTTGCCTGACTTGCACGACCGCCGTGCTTTGGAAAACAACTATGTCGAGCAGCTCAAGGGCTGGGTCAAAAACAACCAGCGACTCGGCTCAACACGAGGCTTGCTCGACCTCCCCCATCATCTCAGCATCGAGCAGCGCATTGGCCTCGTACTCGCGCAGCTCTAACTGAATAAATCTCAGCCGAAACCCGACCAAATCCCAAACCGGGTTCAGCGAATAATGAACTTCACTGGGATGGTGTACTGGACGCTCACCGACTTGCCTTGCTGGCGGCCGGGAACAAATCTGGGCAACGATTCCACCACGCGTACTGCTTCTGCGTCAAGGCGCGAATCCACTGGGCGCAATACGCGCACGTCTTTCACTATGCCGTCCCTACCCACAACAAAGTAAACGAAGACCGTGCCCTGGATGCCCGCGTCTTTTGCAATGGGCGGATATTTGGTGTTACTCGAGACAAAACGGATGATTTCCATTTGGGTGCATTGGTGGCGCTCATCTCCTGATTTACTCGTGCATGGGCCAAAGGCCGGCATATCCTCCACAATCATGAAGGCGATGTCCTCATCCAGCTCGTCATCTAACTCCTCGATGATCTCGATTTCGGTGTCCTCATCCAGTTCGATGTCCTCGATTTCCAATTCTTCTTCTATCTCCTCTTCGTCGTCGACAATTTCGATAACCGTCGTCTGCTGAGGAGGTGGAGGGGGTGGGGGGGGCGGAATAACATTCACTGGGATGACCTCGTCCTCAAGCAAATCGCCCGCAAAGTCAATCGCCTTAATGATGTTAACGTCGTAGCTGGTCCAAGCCAGCGCAGCGAGAATAATAGCAAGTGCTGCGGTGAACCCAACCGAACGAAGGGTTCCGCGCTTTTGCTCAATATCGGCGTGGGGTGTTTTTCTAGGCTGCATAGAAGCGGCAAATTAATCAAATGTTCCGGGCCACACGACGCAAATACAGTGCCCAAAATGCGGCCACCCCTAATCCCGCCCCCAATCCGTCAGCAAGAACGTCTGTCCAATCCGCACCACGCCCCGAAAACACAAGCCATTGCGCGCATTCTAACAGTCCACCGTAAAGCACGCAAACAAGTACAATCCAGCGCATCGCACGAGAAAACATTTCAAATCGGGCGGCCTGTGAAGACAAAAGGCGGCCCTTTACAACAGCAATCAAGCCCGCTGTAGCGAGCAGTGCAAACATCGCGGAGTGCAACAAAGCGTCCAGCCGCCAAAGCGCCCACCAAGGCGCCGTGTCAAGCTCACTGCCCGGCAAAGCATGAAGCAGAAGTACCAGCAGCGCTATGAATCCGACCGGCCACCAACGCCGCATCAGGCCAACTCTGCTCCGTACGCATCAGCCGACAACAACTGATCAATATCGACAAGCTCAGCGAGCTTAATCCTCACAATCCAGCCTTTGCCATACGGATCGTCATTGATCAAGGCGGGTTCGTCTTCCAATTCGGCATTGAATTCCAAAACCTCCCCTGCCACGGGCATGAACATATCGCTTACCGTCTTCACCGCTTCAATCGTTCCGAACACTTCCTCAGCATCGAGCGTTTCGCCCTCGGTTTCAACTTCAACAAAAACGATGTCACCCAGTTCACGTTGTGCAAAATCTGTAACGCCAATCACCACCGTGTCGCCCTCGAGGCGCACCCATTCATGGTCCTTTGTATATCGAAGATCTTGAGGAATATTCATAGCGACGAAATTAGGCCAATTACTGCGTCAAATTGAAACGCAAGGCCACCCCTGTCTTGACATTCGTCGTCGCAAAGGACGTCGACACTTTCGGGCGGGTGAGCTGCTCATCAAAGAAGAACTGCAAAATCAGTTTCTTCGAGATTTCCAGGTCAGCCGAGAACTTGATGCTGATGATCTTCTGACCGGCCGTCACCTGATTCTCGCGGCCGTCATCCGTCCCCCCAATCGATCCGTCTACGGCGAGCGGGTCGAGCTTGCGAATAATCGTCGCATTGTCCCGAATCGTTACGTCCATCCGCATCACCAAATCCGTATGCTGAAGCATTTGTATGGGCAGCTTACCCCGTGTGCGCAGAAAGGGGTTGGGGACATTCGCAATCCGGTATCCCAATCCCATCACGAAACTCGAGCTCTTTGTTTCCGTGATCTGATTGTTCGTCAGTCCGAAATTGACGGTGCGATCCCGGCGCATTTCAACCTTCACCTGCGGCTCGTTTTCTCCATCCGTCTTAATCGTCATATCCACGCCGATAAGCGGAGACATTTGCTCGGAAATGGTCACCTGGTTGTACTGTCGCTGCGTGATATAGTTGCCGAAGCTGCTCTGGTCAAATTCAGTGGGCAAGCCCGTTTCGCTCTCCACGTAAGAAAGGTTGGTCACGTACGAGGTCGACATCGTGGAGCGGTAACTGTGCGAAATTGAGCAGCGCTTCAAGCGATTCTTCAGCAGGGCGCCTTTTGTCAGACCGTTGTACGTCACGCGCCAGTTGGGTGCCATCTGCGTCTTGAACGGATCGAGGCTCACCTTCGTGGCGTCCTGGCCCGTATAGGCCGCAATGAACGCGGGGATGGTCACCGCTGAACTCGTAGGCCCCCAGCCCTCGTAGTAACCGGTGGGTTCCGGATCATTGAGGTTGTAATGGGCTTCATTCTGGCGCTCTGAAATATCCAAACGTGCCAATTTGAAATCCTGCCACGTCTCACTGGAATAGTCATCAGCGTCCTCTACAAAGGCCGTCGGCCAGGACAGAATGGTCGATGTAAAATTGCCAGTATTCTGTGGCGATTGGAAAGACCAATCCCCCAAATCCTCGTCAAACCGGAAGAAGCTCTGCAAGTCACGGCTCTCAGTGCGCGTTCCATTCAATTCCACCTTGAAGTCTTTGAACGGCTCAAGCGTGGCCCGAAAATTTGCATTGGAGCTGAAGTTCTCCATGTAATTCTGATTCTGGTTCGGGTTCGCCCAAAGCCATCCCTTATCTGCCGCATCAAGTGCGAAGTCGCCCACCTTTTCACCGTCAAGTCCCGTGTTTTGGTGTCCCAAAAGGAAAGGGATGCCAGGCGATTCAAACGCATCGTCCATACCAGCCCAACGCGCCTTGCGTGAAGAAGCAAAGCCTGGCACCAGCAGCCCCTCATTGCGCGAGTAACTTCCGCTGACATTGCGTACAGACATCATCGCCTTGAGCACGAAAGTGATGGGGTCGATAATCAGCTCCGGTTTGTCCTTCTTCTGGTCGATCTCATTGCCGAAGCCGTCGCGGTCCTCATTGTCGATATCGTCTTCTTTCGGCTTCTTGTCCCTGCGCTTGCCGTCGTTGATGTCCTTGAGGAAGGGGACGGTGTTGTACAGCGAAAGCAAATTGGCCTGCATATTCAAACTGACGTTGCGGGAGTTCTGCACCGTATGGCCAAGTGAATCCTGGGCAAAGGGCGCACGATCCCAACGGTACGTCGCTTGGTAACGCACATCGGCCGAAACGAACTTGATGAGCGGGAACTTGTCGAAGGGCAGTTTATAGCTCGCTGTTATTTGATGGTCGTAGGTTGTGACGTCGCCAAAGCTCTCGAGATTGGTCAAAACTGTATCGCGATACTGGTTGTACTCGTCGGTGCCCTCAAGCGCGATGACCCCCGACGGCTCCCCCACCAAGGCCGTAGCATGGCCGTTGTAATCAAATTTCAGTGACCGCGTCAAATCGTACTTGACCCGGTAGTCCCGATCCCAATTCCACTGCTTGAGCACCTGGGTGTTGATCAGTACCCCGGTCTCAAATCCGAGCAAGGCCGCCGTGTTATTTCTGACCCGGCTCGTCTCATACGTGCGGTCCATCGTCGTGCCTATCGAGATCTGTTTCAAGCCCGGGTAAAAATTGAAGTCGGTGAGCCACCTGAGGGCCTCTGAGCGGCTGAGGCCTTTAAAAGGCTTGAACTCACTAGGGCGACCGTTGTAATCGTAGCGAAGCCCCCCGCGATAGTTGCGGCGAATGTTGAACTCCGTGTTGATGTCCCGCTGATAGTTTTCAGTGTAGGCAAAGTTTGCCGAGAGGTTGCCGGGGTCCATAAAGGAGAAGAACCCGCCATTGCTTGAAGAACCTCCGCGTCCTGTGGGCCGGCCTCCACGGCCTTGCTGCGCCTGCATTTCGCGGTCCTTCGTCACATCGTCCGCCCCACGCATCCGTTCTTTGGTTGCCGCCGCTTCATCCGCCTTGCGCTTCTTATCCTTTTTTCCAGATCCGCCAAGTTGAGGGTCAATCTTGATGCTGGAAAAGTTGACGCTGCGAATGCGGTTGATGCTCTGAGAATTGCGCTTTCGTTCGGTTGTTAAGTTCCGATCGGCCAATTCAATGTCTGGGGAAAGCGGGTCGAACTGTGGGGTGCTCACGGTCTCACTGTAGCCCAAGTAGAGCGGCAGCTGCACACCGAGAAAATCAGGCAACAGCTTGCCGAGTTGAATCGTGGCGTTGGCGTCGACACCTTGGATGGTCTCGCGCTGGCGCTCTTGGACGCGCTGCTCCAGCCCGCCCCAACCTGGGGTGGACATGTTCGCTGCGACATTGACGTGACCCAAATCGCTCAGGGTGGCGTTCATCTGCGCGGTGGCCGCCCAGCCGCCTTCCTCATTGAACTCCGAAAGGCGCAGCTCATTCGCCCACACCACAGCGCATTTAGGCTGGCCGTCGTCCTCGGCAAATGGGTTGTCATCTCGATCCAGGTTGCGAACGCCAATCATCACCGTCACCACGTTGGCCAGGTTCGGGTTGCCCTTCACCGTAATGCGCGCCGTTTCGTCGAGTTCACTGTACGCTTGGAAAAGCGGGTAACCAATCGGCCGTGACAACTTGAGATTTTGGAGCTTTCGGAACTCAATGTCGATGGCATTGGCATCGGGCCAAATCAAATTTGGATCGCCAGTGTACCACGGGGTGACCTCCAATGGAATCTCATACTCGTAATAGTTGTCGACGAAATCCGAGCCAAGGCGGATGAAGCAGGACAGGTCGCCGGTCTCCAGTGGCATGTCAGCGCGGGCCTGCTCCGCGTGGACGAACATGCGAAGGCGCTTGTACATCCGCATGTCGTAGTTGATGTTGCGGTAGGCCGCGCGGGCATCGCCGTCTTGCAAATCGCAAATCTCCAACGAGAGCGACTGCTCGTTCAGCTGGGCCTGATTAGCCGTTGCCACATTGATCTCCCGGATGATGCCAGGCGGTGTGACATAAGAAATGGGCTGGCGTTGGCCGTTTTCCTCGATGCTCACCGCAGAAATCGCAAAGGTGGTCGAGGCCGGGTCGCCCGGCTCAATTTCTTGCGGTCCGGCCAGCGAAGCCTCGAACTTGCGCCACTCTCCTCGAATCAACTCCAAACGAGCAAAGCGCATCGTTACCGGCTGGCTCCAGCCCGTCATAAACATCCGCATAAAGCGCACCGAGCGAAAATCTGAAATGCCTCCGACCGCCTTTTCAAACGATCGCACGGGAATCTTAAACTGCAACCAACGGATCTCTCGCTCCTCCCCATCGGGCGTCTCCACACTGGTGAGCAAAATGTCAGTGAGGTAATTGCGGCCAAGATTGGCCTCCGTCAATTCCGCAGGGCGCATTGAAATGCGGTACTGGAAGTAGCTCTCGATTGAGTTCAAGGTCAAATCTTGGTTGATGTCCTCGGTGTTGGGCAAGGTGGTGGAGGCGATGGGGTAAGCATCGGGCTGGGCCGTGTTCGAATTGCCCTCGTAACCATTG
This sequence comes from Flavobacteriales bacterium, assembly GCA_029242765.1. Classification (GTDB taxonomy): domain Bacteria; phylum Bacteroidota; class Bacteroidia; order Flavobacteriales_D; family Sanyastnellaceae; genus UBA8752. The sequence continues at coordinate 16,746 of JAQWTJ010000108.1, forward strand.
AATCGTTTGTACCGCTGCAAGATGTCCTCCTCGGCGGCTTGGGCTCCCGGATCGCGGAAGTAGCGGAAGTCATCCGCCGACGGGTCGGCCTGAATCGCCGCCAAAGCCTCGGGGCTCAACTGGCCCTGCAAACCGGTGAGCCAATCCGCAAAGAAAGCCGTCTCTTCGGTCGTGTTCATCCCATCCAGACCCACGTCTTGCATGGCGTAATCACCCGTGGAATTATCGAAGGCATTGACCACGTTGAAGGTCGTAGGGTCAGGCACCAGGCCCCAGTTGGTCTCAACAGTGGGCGCATCTTGGTTGGCCGAGGGCAGGCCGTTCTCAAATCCGAGTTGCCCGTCATTCAGGACATCCTCAGAAATACTGCCCAAATTGAAATAGAGGTCGCCCCCGGAAGAATTCTGCGAATCCTCATGGAAGGGGTCCATCATCCAAACTTGGATGTACTCCACGTTAGAAGACTCAAAGTCGGTGGTGATCAGTGCGCGTTGGACACCGCCCCAGCGCTCCTCCGGAACGAGTAGCGCACCGTCGGTCGATAGACCTGCCACAGCGCCAGAACCCTCTGCCGGAAGGTAGTTGTACGGCCCGCGCTCCTGCGGGTAGAACGACAAATCAAAGGTCGGCAGGTTCTCCGGCGTACCAAAAGGCAGCTCACGCAGCGGAAACACCTCGGATTGGCGCACCAAGCGCATGGCATGGTCCGAGCGCACCTCGGGCGTCACCTGGCCGTCGTCCAAGCCGTTGTTGCTGTAGAACGATGGATCGATGGTGTACCACGCCAATTTCGCTCTGTTGTAATTGTAATAGAGGCTGTCCTCAAAGTTGCCCTCTGGGAACAAGTCCGGTTGCAACTTCGGCGTGCTGGCCAAATGCCACTGCGTCCACGAGCGAATATCTATGGCGCTTTGCGACCCCTCAAAGTCGTCAACATAGGCATTGCCCTCCTTGCCCACCGCCTTACTGTGGCCCGGAATCAAGTAGGCCGCCTCTGCACTCAGGCTAATGCTCGATGGCGCACTGGCGTCATAGAACGGAATTTTATCCAGCACATCCGTCAAAAATTGAGACGACCGCGTCAGGGCAAAGTCACCACCAAAAATCGTGTTATTCACCGGCTCATCACCAACATTCACCTTTTGTGTCAACGGGCGTTCGCGCATGTTCAAAAAGGTGAAACCCAGCGCAACATCCTCGCTTGGTGAATAGTCGAAACGGGTGCCAATCAGAGTCTTGGTCTGGATATTGAACAGCGAATTGCTCTCGAGCGACACCTTGATGGGCTGGCCCGATTCCATCAGGCCGTCGTTGATGATACGCACCCGGCCCAAGTTGTAGTCCACCGTGTAATCGCGATTCTCAATCAAGCGCACCCCACCCGAAGTCACAGTCACCGATCCCTCAGGGATGTTGAGCGCATTGAGCATGATTTCCGAGCTAATCTGGCTCTGGTACTCGCCCTTGATGCGGAAACGGTTGAGCGAGGGCATTTGTTGGGCCGCCGTTTTCGTGCTGTCATATAGAGGCTGGTAGACGATGGTCTGAATTAAGGCTTGCGCTTGGGCCGGGTCATCCACGCGATCCTCAATCTTCCCGCGCAGTGTGCCGCCAAAAGGCTCAACAGTCGGGAAGAATACGCGACCGTTCTGGCTGTGTATCGTGCCGCCGAGCGTCGCTGCATTATCGATATAGTCAAATACGCCGTCAGGTTGGGCTTGGCCGTTGATGTCGATCCGGTCCATGTCGAGCAACTGCATCAACAGGTCGCCTTCGAGCGGCTCACGTGGTATGTAATTCAAATCCACGCCCGTCGCCGGATCATTGTACCAAATGCCGAGACGGAAATTCTCTGCGCTGAGTCCAAACGCCCCCAAGGAATACACGTTTTTCATCATCAAGTCCCAAAGCGGTGCGGTATCACCATTCTCCAAAGAAACCCGCGTCACGCTGCTTTTGAGCATTTTCAAAAGCAGAGCCCCCGGAGCCGCGTAACCGTCTTGAGATAGCGTGCCGACTTGGTAAGTTTCACCGCCGAGGGTGTACTCAAAGGCCACGCCGAGCACTTCGGCATTGTTCAAGGATTGACGCAAGGAGATGAAGCCCAACTTATCGTTGTACGTGAACTCCGTTGAGGTCAAACGACGCGCGTTGCCCACGCGTTCATAATGAATGCCCGGTGAGTAGATGGGTTGGCCGTCGGTGCCCACAAAACTAGCGATCGCCGCATTGGCTCCGCTAAAATCCATAACGGACGCATTGCCCGTCATGTCCATGAAAATTTCATTGTTCGCGTTGTCCGGATTGCGCGAGACTGTAACGCCAAGGTCCGGGTCGTCGGTCAAACTTGAAATGGGCAAGTCCGTTGACATGTTATCGGGGTGCTCGCCGAGGTCGGTGAAAGCGATGACGTTGCGCACGTCTTGGGTGTTGGCCTGTATGTTGACGATGTACACCTCAATGCGGGTAATCCGAGCAGGCGAATTCACCACGGGCAAGTTCTGCATCGACGCGTCGTATGTGTCGCGGAAATATTGGCTCAAGAAATAGTGGCGATTCGCCTCATAATCGTCAGCGCGGATGTCGAACTCTTGCTTCTGCGCACCGCCCTCAACATCGATCTCCTTGCGCTCACCCTTTTGCTGAGAAAACACCGTGGAGTTGTACACCTTGCCCCACTGCGTCTCGAGTTTCACCCCAAAAAGGCTCTGGCTGCCCTGAATCAACGAACTGTTCAACGGAAGCGAAATATTTCCCGCCTCTACATTTTTCAAAATATCATCTTCCTCACCCTGGAAACCGATGTTCATTCTGTTCTCAAAATCAAACGTTGACTCGGTGTTGTAATTGGTGCCAATATTGATCTTATCGCCGATGCTTCCATCAATTGAAAGCTGGATGCGCTGGTCGTAATCGAAGGTGGTGATCGCCCGGTCCTGTTCGGCAAGCCGTGGATTGTCCGTCTTGGAATAGCGCGCGCCGACATTGATTTGCGCCGACCCCTGCGGACGAATTTCAATCTCGTTCGAACCAAAGAGCGTCTCAAAAATCTCAGAATCAATCGTCAATTTTGGAGCAAACGCCCGACTTGCCTCGTCCTCCTCTTCTTGAATTTCGTCCCAATATTCGCTGAGGTTCTGGTCAATATTGTAATCCAGAAATTCATCGAGCGTCCAGAATGTGGGGTTGCGAAAATCGAGCGTATCGCCCAAGCGTTGTCGAATGATGTACCAGCCTGTGGTGGGGTCGAAGTCCACGCCGTATTCCACAACATCAGGCCAATCCAAACTCACGCCGCCCGGCGTTTCCACAACCACATAGGGGTCTTCACCGTGGGGCAGAGGTAAATCGATGGTGTCCGCAAAAGCCGTGCCCCCCCCGTCTGCACCGTCTTCAGTTTGCGCCCACGCCGTTGTGCTTGCAGGGCCAGCAATCAGCAGGGCCAGCATCGCAGTAACTTTGCAGAAGGTGTTAAACAAGCGCATATTGGTCAAAGTCGTTTCAGGGCTTCTTTTATCAAAGGCTCAACACCTTGGACGCCGGCCTTCATGGCTGCACCCAACACCGCATCGACCCGCTTTCGATCAAATCCCAGCGAACACAATGCAGCCAACGCATCACGCGCTTCCGTATTGTGCACTGCCCCTGTAGAACTTGCCCCCCCCGGTTCCCCCGTCCACGCCTCGCCGCCGAATTTGTCCTGCAAGTCAACGACGATGCGCTGCGCCGTTTTAGCGCCGATGCCCTTGATGGCCTTCAACGCAGCATCGTCTCCGCATTGTATCACGTGCACCACCTCGCCGGGGTCCATCCCGCTGAGAATCATCCGCGCTGTCTTCGCCCCCACCCCGCTCACACCGTTGAGCAACACAAACAAATCGCGCTCGGTTTTGTCGTAAAAACCGAACAGCAATTGGTCGTCTTCTCGATACACCGGGTGGATCAACAAGCGACCCGCGGCCAGCGTCGAAATTTTCGAATACGTTGTAAGTGACACGTGCACCATATAGCCGACGCCGCCGCACTCCACCACCACATGAGTGGGGGTCTTCTCAACGAATTTGCCGACCAAATGATGGATCATGTCGTGGTGCGCTGGGCATCAAAAGCGGCAATGCGGACCATATTGACAATCTCCCGCACGCTTGAACCAAGCTGCAAAATGTGGAAGGATTTCTTCATCCCGAGCAACACCGGCCCGTGCACTTCGAATCCTGCCATTTCTTGCATCAATTTGTAGGCAATATTGCCGGCTGCAAGGTTCGGGAAAATAAGTGTATTCACACGCCTTCCCCGCAGCGCACTGAACGGAAAGATTTCCCCTGCCAATTCTTCATTGAGGGCGAAATTCGCCTGCATCTCACCGTCAACAATCAAATCAGGGTGCTCTACATGGAGGATTTTCACGGCTTCAGCCACCTTTTCTGCATCAGGGCCCTGGGCTGATCCAAAGTTCGAATAGCTGAGCATGGCAATGCGCGGAACAATGCGAAACTCCCTAACAGCACGGGCCGTCAATAAGGTGATGTTGACCAGTTCGCGCGCCGTGGGATTGCGGCTTACCGTGGTGTCCGCGAAGAACATCGGACCGCGCTTGGTTTGCAAGATGTACATCCCGGCAACCTTTTTCACGCCCTCGGCCATCCCGATAATCTGCAACGCGGGGATTAAACTCTTGCGGTAATTGCGGGTGAGACCGGAGATGAGCGCGTCCGCATCGCCTGATTCAACGAGCATTGCACCGAAATAGCTGCGACGCTTCATCAGGCGCTGAGCATCACTCAAGGTCATGCCATTGCGGGCACGTTTTTCGGCCAATGTCACAGCGAAAGCCTTGCGACGCTCTCGCTCACGGCGTTCCAGCGGATCGATAATCTCGACGCCGGGCAACTCGATGTTGTGCTCCTCTATCAAGGCCGCAATCGCCTCACGGTCGCCGAGCAACAGGGGCCGGGCGATGCCTTGATCGCGGGCCGCTTCAGCCGCCTTCAGAACTTTGTAATGGTCGGCTTCGGTAAACACGATGCGCTTGACCTTGTTGCGCGCGCGGTCGCCCAGTGATCGAATCAAGCTCGAATCAATGTCGAGACGGCGATTCAGCTCGCGCTTGTAGCCATCCCAATCGCGTATGGGCGAACGCGCCACACCCGAGTCCATCGCAGCGCGTGCCACAGCCGGTGCCACCGTTGAGATTAGACGCGGATCCATTGGCTTTGGGATGATGAATTCGCGCCCAAAAGCCATCCCGCGGATGCCATAGGCCTCATTCACCTCATCGGGCACATTTTCTTTTGCCAGTTCCGCAATGGCGCGAACGGCGGCCATCTTCATTTCGTCATTGATCGAAGTGGCGCGCACATCCATGGCTCCCCGAAAAATAAAGGGGAAGCCCAGCACATTGTTCACTTGGTTGGGGTGGTCCGAGCGGCCCGTGGCCATTATCAGATCCTCGCGCACGTCCATAGCCAAGTCGTAGGCAATTTCAGGGTCGGGGTTTGCAAGTGCGAACACAATCGGGTTGTCTCCCATGGCCGCCACCCATTCGGGTTCAACAATATCGCCGCGACTCAGCCCTAAAAACACGTCTGCCCCTTTCATCGCAGTCGCCAAATCAGCGTACTTCTTTTTTGTGGCAAAGCGCGACTTTTTTTCGTCCAACCCCTTGCGCCCCTTGTTGATGTGGCCCTTTGAATCAAAGACCGCCACATGCTTCAAATTCACACCCAATTGCAAGTACAACGCTAAGCACGCCATAGCCGAAGCGCCCGCTCCGCTCACCACCACGCGCACGTCCTCAATCTTCTTGCCCGCAACGTCCAAAGCGTTCAGCAAGGCCGCTGACGAAATAATCGCCGTGCCGTGTTGGTCGTCATGCATCACCGGAATGTCCAGCTCTTCAATCAGTCTGCGCTCAATTTCAAAGGCCTCCGGCGCCTTGATATCCTCCAGGTTGATACCGCCGAAAGTGGGGGCGATGGCCTTGACCGTGGCTACGAATTGATCCACGTCGGTGGCGTCCACCTCGATGTCAAAACAGTCCAGGTCAGCGAACACTTTGAACAACACACACTTGCCCTCCATCACTGGCTTGGACGCTTCCGGGCCGATATCGCCCAATCCCAGCACAGAAGTGCCGTTGGTAATCACCGCGACCAGATTGCCCTTGGCCGTGTAACGGTAGACGTCTTCGGGATGTTTTGCAATTTCCTTGCAAGGTTCAGCCACGCCCGGCGAATAGGCCAATGACAAGTCCCGTTGCGAACTGTAAGGCTTGGTGGGAATGACCTCCACTTTGCCCGGTCGACCACCGCTGTGATAGTCGAGTGCTTCTTTGCGAAGAATGCTACTCATGCGTTCAGATGGCCAGAGGGTTCAGTGCTCAATTACGAGCTTCCGTGCATGGCTCAAAACGCCGTCTCTTTCCAGCGCATACAAGTACACGCCGGGTGCAAATTCTGAGCCGTTAATCCACAGCACGCCGTGCCCACAGTTCAACACAATTGTTTTGACCGCTCGTCCTGTCAGGTCCATGAAGACCAAGTTGCCGCCTTGGGGCGTGGAGTAAGCCAGGCCCGCAAGCCCCACAACCGGATTCGGTGCGAAGTGCTGAATCTCCACGCGCCTTTGTTGCTCAATGCCCACTACGCAGTCTTCTACATCAGCGCAGTACAACACCGTGTGGCAATACTCTTCCATGCCTTGACCCGTGGGTATGAAACAATATTCAATGGCCGTCAGTCCGGCGATACCGTTGGGGTAGTAATCCGCAATGAGCCACTCCTCTTGGTCGATGGCGTTATAGCCCGTTGTATCACCAGGGGCCAGCGTCAAGGCTAGCGGACCGGGCGAACTATCCGTACCGTAGGGAAAGCACGTCCCGCCCCAACAAAAGCGTTCGTAGGCGCCCTCACCTCCAGCAACATAGGGGTAGTTAAAGGGCTCAACAGTCTGCACAAAATGTCGTTCGACATAAATCGTCAATGACACATCCGTGGCATTGGTCACCATCCACTCGGCCACCAGCGGCTCACCGGTCGCTTCGCCAAACACCTGTTCTGGAGGGTCGATTATGGTGGGGCTGTTTTGCGCTGAAGCGCTGTTCACCACAAAAAATGCGAGAGAAACGAAGAGGATTTGACCTAGGGCCTTGCACATACTCATGGGCGCAAAAATAGCACGGAAGGCTCAAGCAACCCTATATAGGTGAACGGTTAATAAACGAAAGCACCAAGAATCGCCGTACCTTGGGCGCGAAAATCACCCCCGCAAGGACCTAATAATCTCAAAATGAAACACTTGTACACAGTGCTTTGTGCACTTTTTATCACCACCTCTGCCATGGCTCAATTGCCCGACGGAAGTGTAGCCCCCGATTTCACCGCCACAGACATTGATGGTGTGGAGTGGAATCTTTATGAATTACTTGATGCCGGCACCACGGTAATCATCGACTTTTACGCCACTTGGTGTGGTCCTTGCTGGAGCTACCGTGCAACCGGTGCTTTGGACGACGTTTGGGAGCAGCTCGGTCCCGACGGAACAGGCGAGGTTATGATTTTCACAATGGAGTCGGACGACACCACCACCGCAGCGGATCTAGCGGGTACGGGATCGGCAACAACTGGCGACTGGATTACTGGCACGCCATTCCCTATGTTTGACGACTGTGGGAACATCTTTGACCTGTACGAGAACACGTACTACCCCACCATCTACACGATCTGCCCGAACCACATTTTGACTGAGAGTGGACAGGCGGATGCAGCCGGTCATATCGCGGTGGCTACGGCCGCTAGCTGTGCTGCTGCAAGTGAGCCTACCGATGCGGCCGTGTTAAGTTACACGGGCGAAACTGTGGCTTGTGCTGGATCGCCAACCGCCATTTCTGTCGAGCTAATGAACATGGGCACCGAGCCTTTGACCGCTTGCACGATTGAGTTGGTTTACAACGGCGCTACTGAGTTGAGCTACAACTGGACTGGAAACTTGGACACCTACGGCGTAACCGACATTCAAGTTGGAAGCCACGAATTTAGCAGCGCAACAAGCTTTGAAGTTCGTGCCGTTGCCGGTGGCGATGCCAATGCGACAAACAACGCTGTTATGTCAGCTGTGGAACTGGCCACACCTTCAACTTCACTCATCTACGTCCACATTTTAACCGATGGCTGGGGTGAGGAGACGTCTTGGTCGATTACCGATGGCGGAGGCACCGAGTACGCTTCTGTGAGCGAGGGCACATACGCCAATCAGACAGCATACGAAGAGTACGTGTCTGTGCCGGCAAATGGCTGCTACTTCTTCACAATAGGTGACTCTTACGGTGATGGATTGTATGGTGAACAGTGGGGCTCAACAAACGGCTTCTGCAACGTGGCTTCTGTGAATGCTGACTTGACCTACTCTTCATGGCTCTACGCCTACGATGGGGACTACAACTTCGAACAGGAGAATGCTGCTGCCGACGTGAACACCGTGGTGAACGTGGAGGGATTGCAAGCTGAGACCAGCTTTGCTGTCTACCCAAACCCTGTGTCTGACGTGGCTTTCCTCGAGCTCAACATGGGCCAGGCTGCCGACGTGAACATGACCGTGCTCAACTTGCTCGGTCAGACTGTGATGACTGAAAACCTAGGCAATGTGGCCGCTGGCCAGCGCCGCGTGGAGCTCAACTTTACAAACTTGCAGAGCGGGGTGTACCTCGTGTCTTTGGACATGGGTGCTTCAACGCAGACGCTTCGCGTGACGGTCAAGTAATATCTGAACGCAACTATTTTATAGGACCGGTGGTTTGCTGCTTGCAGGCCACCGGTCTTTATTTTTTTGGGAGCATTCGAAGTGGAATTTGAGCGACCTTTGAATCCAGCTTCCTTTTGTGATATTGAAACCACACGATATGAAACACCTCACATCACCTTTTGTCCTTTGCCTCTTGCTGAGCACAATGGCTCTTTTCTCAGCTGATTTGCACGGCCAAGCCATCCCCGATGTCCAGATCAAGGATATGGAAAGCCGTGCCGTCTCAACAGCCCAGCACATCTCTGAGGCCCAAGGCCCTGTCTTGATTTGCTTCTGGGCTACGTGGTGCAGCCCGTGCAAGCGAGAGCTGAATGCATACGCCGATTACTATAGGGAATGGCAGGAGCTATTCGGCTTAGAGCTCATTGCCGTGTCAGTTGACGACCCGCGGAGCGTTTCGCGCGTACAACCATACGTGAACTCGGTAGGTTGGGATTACTCCATTTGGCTCGACCCCAACGGAGAGTTCAAACGCGCTATGCAGGTGATAAACGTGCCGCATACCTTTTTAGTCGACCCCGCAACAAGCGAGGTTATCTGGCAGCACAACAGCTACACCGATGGAGATGAAGATGAAGTCTACGAACAGCTTGTGATTTTAGCTGGGGAAAATGACTAAAATTGTATCAAAATGGTTGCTGGGCCTAGCTGTGCTGTGCTTTTGTGGGGGCGCATTGAAGGCTCAGGATTTGAGTGGTAACGAAGACCAAGGCTACATCACAGGCAATGTCCAGGTTACCATGCAGACCTATAATGCGGACTCCTTGATCGGGGCGGTGGTGCCTCCGGGAAAAACCGGCTTCAACGCCTTTGGAAACCTGATTTACACCAAAGGTGACTTTTCAGCGGGCCTCCGCTATGAGAGCTACCTTAATCCTTTGCTCGGCTTCCCCGGCCGCTTTCACGGAACGGGCATAGGCTACCGATTCGCACGGTACAAAAAGGGCCAATTCGACGTGACGATTGGCAACTTCTACGAACAGTTTGGCAGCGGGATGCTGCTTCGGGCCTATGAAGAGCGCAACCTCGGGATTGACAATGCTTTGGATGGCTTTCGATTGATTTGGAGGCCTGTGGACGGGCTGGTCGTCAAGGGATTGTATGGAAAACAGCGCATGGACTTCGACTCCAGGCTGATCAACGGGCCGGGCATTGTGCGCGCCGTTGATGCTGAGCTCGACGTGAACACCTTGATCGCCTCGCTGCACGACTCTAAAACACGCATCACCTTGGGCGGAAGCTTCGTCAGCCGCTTTCAAGCTGGCAGCACCTTGTCGGTCGACACGCTGGTCCTGGAGGTGCCCCAAAACGTGGGCGCTTGGGGCTATCGAGCAAACTTGCAGCACAAGGGCTTCCAAGCGAATTTGGAATACGTCACCAAGATCAACGACCCGAACGCCGACAACACGTACACCTACCGGCGTGGCGAAGGCGTCTTGATTGGGGCCGGCTGGTCCACCAAGGGCTTCGGCGTCACCTTCAGCGGAAAGGCGGTTGACAACATGAGTTTCCGCTCGGACCGCAACCTGCTGCTATTTGATTTGCCAATCAATTACATTCCGGCCATCACCAAGCTGCACTCCTACAACCTTGCGGCCACGCTCTACCCCTACGCCACAGTCATCCAAGGCGAAGTTGGCGGTAGCGCAGAAGTGTTCTACACCTTGAAGCGCGGATCGAAACTCGGCGGCAAGTACGGGACCAAGATTGCAGCGCAGTGGGCGACCGCCTTTTCCTTGGACACAACCAACTTGACCGGCGTGGAAGGTGCAGTGTACGGCTATGAGCGCAATTCCTGGAAACCGGGGTCCGAGCTGTATATCCGGGACGTGAACATTGAAATATCTCGAAAAATTTCGAATAAGTGGAAGATGAAGTACACCTATTTCCACTTCGACTTCAACACCTTGGCCACCCCGGTAACCACGGCGTACAAAGGAATTGTCAGGGCCAATGTGCACGTTGCAGAGGTCGCCTGGAGGATCAAACCCAAACACAGCTTGCGAACTGAATTTCAGGTGTTAACTACGGGCATAGACGACGACGGCAGCAAACAAGACCGCGGAGATTGGGCAACCGTATTGGCCGAATACACGGTCAGTCCACATTGGTTCTTCAGCTTTCAAGACCAATACAATTACAACACGGCAGAAGGCGAATCCGGACTGCACTATATCTACGGCTCCATAGGACACATCGAAGGATCGAATCGCATCGCTGTGGGCTACGGAAAGCGGCGCGAGGGAATTTTTTGCATCGGCGGAGTCTGCCGAGCAGTGCCGGCCTCCAACGGTTTTGAACTCACCTTTACAAGCAGTTTCTAATGCGCTTATTGACTACAATATCACTCGCTGCGACGGTCTGTTTTTCAGGGTGTGACGTAATCGACAACCCGGTGATTGACTTGGGGATCGGCTACCGCGGCGAAGCACTCGTGCCGGAATTTTCCCTTTTGACCGGAGGGCCTCGGCACGTATTAATTGAGGACTTTACCGCACACGAGTGCGGCAACTGCCCCCCTGCTGCGGTCGTAGCCGAAGCGCTGGCTGAGGGCGGTGGAGGCTTGGTGCATGCCATCGCGGTCCACGCCGGTCCTTTAGCGGCCGTGCAGGATGCGCCCTTTGATACGGACTGGACGTGTGAAGAAGCTGAGCTTTGGTGGTCGCAACTCGGCATTCAGGTCAACCCCATCGGCCGGGTCAACCGACGTGGCGGTTCGGGAGCAAGTTTACCACCCACCGTATGGGAGGCTGAAATGGAGGCTGCTTTGATTGAGCCGGCCAACTTGCATCTGCAAGGGCTGGCCGTAGAAGATGGTGACGATGTGCACGTCCATGTGCACGGCAGTTTTTCTGCTGCAGTGGAGGGTGAAGTGCGGCTGGCGGTGGTGGTGCTGGAAAGCGGTTTGGTAGGAGCCCAACTCAACTACGCGTCCGATCCCGAAGTCTTGACCGACTACGAATTCAACCATATGCTGCGCGGCTCCGTGTCGGGCGGGGATGGCTTACCGTGGATTGCAGATGCTTCGGCTGGTGATGTACTCCAGTCGGACTACTCCATGGTGTGGAACCCGGATTGGTCGATTGAAAACTGCCATCTTTTGGCGATTGCTACCGCCTCGGACGGGGAGGTCCTCGCAGTCTTGGAGCTGCCTTGGGCCGAGTGATGCACAGCGGAGTTTCAATTTTGCGTTTGGGGCTTGTCGCTGTACTGTATTGCGGGCCCATTTCAGCGCAAGAAGTGACGCCCCTGTCTTTTTCAGGCGGCGTTTTATGCGGGTTTTCAGCCACACAAGTGCACGGGGATGCGACGGCCGGATTCAATAAACTTGGCTTGGATGCGGGGGTGTTTTTAGATGTTCGCGACCCAGGGGATTACGGGGGTGTGCGGATTGAGATGCGCTACATCCAAAAAGGCAGTCGCAAGCCGCACAACCCCGATGCGGGGGACTACACAACGTGGACGCGAAAGCTCGATTATGTGGAACTGCCCGTGATGATTGACGTGAATTTGGGGCGCTATCAAGTGGGCGCGGGCCTGTACGGTGGCTGGCTCTTGCGTGCTGAAAAAATAGACAGCGGCGTGGCCTTTGACGTGCGCGACGAGTTCCGAAGTTGGGATATCGGGGGGCTGTGGTACGGCCGCACGCACATTTCAGATCACGCGTTTGTTCAGATGCGCATGTCAGGCAGCATCCTGAGTATTCGAGACACCGACGGCATTTTGGGTGGCCTATTCCGCCAACGCATGCGCAATATTGTGGCCCAGCTGGGACTGGGTTGGGATTTCGGGGGTTCCGACGGGAGCCGTGGAGGCGGCGGAGCGGCCTTTTCGCTCTGACTCAGTCGCGGTCCAATTCCCCGAACGGTTCAAACTCCAGCGCTTCCAACGCCGCTCGCCAAGGGGCAAGGATTTCCTCTTCCACTTGGTGCAACGTCGCCTCAGCTCGGGCGGTGGCTCGTTCAGCCGTGGCCCGCGCGGCATGCGCATTGGTCCCGGGTGAACGCGTACCAGAGTCCGCATACGACAGGGCATGCCAGAGCAGGCCTTGGAGTCGAGGCGTGACGTGATCATAACCCTCAAAGCTGTCCGGTGTCATAAACTGGGCCTCGAGGTCATCGAGTGCAATGGCGATGGAGTCCGTGAGGGTGTTGATGTCATCGAGCAGAGCTGTGGCCGACGAATCTTGGGTGAAATGCGCCTGGTAGTCGGTGAGATCGCGAGAGATTTTAACGGCGCGACGAAGCGACTTCAGGCGCTCCATAACGGTATCGGCACGCGAGACTATACGCTCGACCGAGTGGGCGTAGTCAACTTGAGCTGCGAAAACGGCCGGTGAGGGTGCGCGACGCGGGTCGGCAAGCACTTCGATGGGCAGTGCGGCCAAGGTGCGCGAGCCGGCGATGAAGTGGGCCACGTATGAACCGGGTTGAACTGAGTGGCCGCCACGGGGGCGGGCGTCGTCATCGCGCTTTCGGCGCGTAGGCCAGAGCACGCCAGCAACATCCATCCCCCAATGCGTGGAGCAGTGTCCCGCCTCGAGATCCGGGTGAAGCGTCCGGACGGTGTCCAATGACGCGTTCACAATGGCGATCTTAAATTCCGATGCTTCGGTGAGTTCTTCAAGGGCCGAAAGCGAATCAGGGTGAACGTAATAATTGAGTACCAAGCCGCCGCTCTTGTTTTCTGCAGACCAAAAGTGGTCCGCTCGAAAGCGTTCGCCTGCAGGACGGGCCCAGGACGCCTGAACGCCAGCATCGGCTGCGAAGGCCGTCAATGCAGCAGCGCCGAAATTTTCACTCGCTCCAGAACGTACGTAAGTGCGGATAGCTGCGAGGTTGTCAATGATGTAAATGCCACGACCGAATGTGCCCAACACCAAATCGGCTTCGCGTTCTTGAAGGGCGATATCACGCACTGGAACGGCTGGCACCCCAGCCTCCCAACGCTCCCAGGAAGAGCCCGCATCTACACTCCACCACAAGCCTTGCTCAGATCCGCACCACAATAAATCGCTCACTTCTGTGTCGGGCATCACGCAGTGCAAGTGACCCAAAATGTCCTGAGCAAGGCGCTCCCATTTTTTTCCGCCGTCGCGTGAGCGATACAAGTAGGGCGCCCAGTTGTTGCGGCGGTAGTCATTGGCCACCACATAAATTTCATCAGGGTTCAGCTTCGAAATTTGAATTTGGGGCAGCCAACTGCCAGAAGGCAGGCCCTTGAGGCGGTCGCTCAAATCGGTCCACGAGACGCCGCCGTCGACCGTGCGGTGCAGACGCCCATCATCGGTGGACGCCCATATTTCAGAAGGTCGATTCGGGTGGGGTGCAATGCAAAGAATGGTGGTGTGGTTTTCGGCCTTGGTGGCGTCGATGGTCAACCCGCCGCTCTCCGCTTGGCGCTGTTTTTCCGGGTCATTGGTCGTCAAGTCGGGCGAGAGAATGGCCCAAGATTGGCCGCGGTCTGCGCTGTGATGAACGAATTGGGACCCGAAATACAGACCGTCTGCAGCGTTAGGGTCTGCAGCAATTGCAGCATTCCAATGGAAGCGCAAGTCCACGGTATCCGGGTGGTTTGGCTGAATGAAAACCATATCGCCGGTGGGAATATGGATGCGGTAGAGGTGGCCCCCTTGTGACATCGCATAACACGTAGAGGGGTCACCGGGGACGGGCACCACATCAAATCCGTCACCAAAAGCAACTTCTTGCCAATCCTCACTGCGGATTCCGTCGCTGTGCCAGACGTACGCCGGCGCCACCCAAGAACCGTTGTCTTGCATGCCACCGTAGATGTTGTAGGGCGTTTGGTCGTCAACATTGACATGGTAGAATTGGCCCACGGGCAAATTGCGAACGAAGGTCCAAGTTTGGGCCCCGTCGCGGCTGATGTTGATGCCCCCGTCGTTGCCATCAATCAGGTGATCGGAATCTTCCGGGTCAATCCAGAAGGCATGGTGGTCCGGGTGAGCGCCTCTGTACGGCAGGATGACCTCGAAGGTCTTGCCCCCGTCATCACTCCGACTTACCAGTGAATACAAGTTGTACAGACGGTCAGGATCCGACGGATCAGCGTGAATCTCAGCGTAGTAAAAGGGACGGTTTCCGATGTTCTTCTTCGTCACTAAATCCCAATTCGCTCCCCCGTCTTCGCTACGATACAGGCCCGTCTTCTTCGATTCAATCAAAGCGTACACAATATCCGGGTCGGCCGCGCTCATGGCCAATCCCATGCGCCCGAGTTCCCCGCCCGGCAAGCCCTGGTCTTCCCCGAGCTGCGTCCATGAGTCCCCACCATCGTGCGTAACGTGCAGGCCGGAGCCCTCGCCGCCCGAAGTAAAGAACCAGGGCTCGCGTGCAAATTGCCACATGGCCGCAAAGAGTTTGTCGGGGTTGGACGGGTCCATAATAAGCTCGGCGCAGCCGGTGGTGTCGTTTGCTGAGAGAACCAAATCCCAGGTTGCGCCTCCGTTACGCGTGCGGTACACACCGCGCTCCGCGTTCGGTCCCCAAGCCGAGCCCATAGCGGCGACAAACACCGTTTTCGAGTCCATCGGATGGATGCGGATGCGGTGAATCGCGCGCGTGTTTTCTAGGCCCATATGTTTCCACGTGAGGCCCGCGTCGAGACTTCGGAAAACCCCAGTTCCCGAGGTGTGCGAGTTGCGCGGATTGCCTTCGCCTGTGCCGGCCCACAGCACATCGGGGTTCGAAGGGGCAACAGCGACGGCGCCGATGCTCAAAATGTCTTGATCATCAAACAATGGCTCCCACGTGGTGCCCGCGCTTTTGGACTGCCACAATCCGCCGCTGGCTGTGCCCGCGTAGATCGTACCGTCAGTGGGCGACACATCAATCGACGTCACACGACCGCTCATGGTGCCCGGCCCGATGTGACGGACGGTGTGGTCCTCAAAAAGGTCGACAGGCGCATCGTCTTGAGCAGCGGCCGCGAAGCTGAAAGTCACCAAAGCCAGTATGGCAAAAAAAGAGCGGTTGGAAAAATACATGGTCATGTGATGATGGTGATGGATCGGGGGTCAACGGCCACGAAGGTCGCTCAAGCGCACGAGCTGCTGATGGTGGACCTGGACCGTTCTACTGATGAGGTAGGCGCGGCCGTGAACCGTGCCGCTAACACTGACTTGAGCCCCGGCGACCAACCAGATCAGCGCGTGCTTCGTGCTGACCCGGGTGAACGCCGGGCCATCCCACACGACGGCGAAGCCCACATAGGTCGTTTCGCCCGAGGGCAGTTTCGCCGGGTCAGAGAGTTCGACGCGGCCTACGGGCTGCCCTTCGAGGTCGACGCGTAAATCGACGGTATTGACCTTGATGTCGTACGGGTTCGGATTGTACAAGGCGACCTGAATTTCACCTTGCCCTGCATTGGCATTATCCAAGGTCAATCCACGGATAGCACGAATTTCAAGATCTTCCATCGGGGAACAGCCGCTCAAAAAAAGCGAAACCGTACCGAGCAGCAGCACCCCCACACCCAGCATCCGCGTCCTAAATAAGACCGCAGAGATGGAGTTTTTATGAAGTTTCAAAGGGGCGTTACGCACCGTGCAGGCGAGCGAAATGTTCGTGGAACAACGGGATGGTCTCGATGCCCTTGAAGTAGTTAAACAGGCCGTAATGCTCATCGGGCGAGTGGATCGCGTCGGAGTCAAGGCCGAAGCCCATCAAGACTGTTTTCAGGCCGAGGATGCGTTCGAAACTGGTGACAATCGGAATGGAGCCCCCGCCGCGAAACGGCACGGGCACGCGACCGAAGGTCTGCTCCATTGCAGCTGCAGCTGCGCGGTAGCCGGGGTGGTCAACGGGCGTGACAGCTGGATGCGCCCCGTGCATAATAGTGACCTCGACCTTGCAGCTCTCTGGAGCGATCGACTCGAAATGTGATTTGAAGAGCGCCGTAATCTCATCGGGATCTTGATCGGGCACCAAACGCATAGAAATCTTGGCATAGGCTTCCGAGGCGATCACCGTTTTTGCGCCCTCGCCCATGTAGCCTCCCCACACACCGTTTACGTCCAAAGTCGGGCGAATGCTCATCCGCTCAGGGGGCGTGTAATCTGGCTCACCTTCACATCCGCCGATGCCAATGCTGGCCTTATACTCCTCCTCTGAGAAGGGGGCTTCAGCCATTGCAGCTCGCTCTTCGACACTGAGCTCGACCACCTTGTCGTAGAATCCCGGAATGGTGATGCGTTGTTGGTCATCCTTCATCGAGGCAATCATTTCGCACAAAACATTAATCGGGTTGGGCGCCGCACCGCCGTACAGGCCGCTGTGCAAATCGCGGTTGGGACCGGTTACTTTCACTTCGACGTAACTCAATCCGCGCAAGCCTGTGGTAATGCTGGGCGTGTCATTGGCAATAATCCCCGTGTCGGAGACCAACACCAAATCGGCTGTTAGCAGCTCCCTATGATCGGACAGGAAATCATCGAGATGGTCCGACCCGACTTCTTCCTCGCCCTCGACGATGAACTTAAGATTGAGTGGCTGCTCGCCGGTTTCAACCATCATCTCCAGCGCTTTGACGTGCATAAACATTTGACCCTTGTCGTCGCATGCGCCGCGGGCAAAAATTGCCCCCTCGGGGTGAATATCTGTTTTACGAATGACCGGGTCGAATGGTGGCGAGGTCCACAAGTCAATAGGGTCGGGCGGCTGGACATCGTAATGTCCATACACCAGAACCGTGGGGAGGGACGGATCCACGATGCGCTCTCCGTACACAACGGGATAGCCCGGCGTGGAGATCACCTGAACTTTTTGTGCACCCGCCTTTCTCAAGGAATCGGCCACTGCATCTGCACAGCGCAGCACATCACTTTTGTATGCCGGGTCAGCGCTTATACTGGGAATACGAAGGATTTCGAGGAGCTCCTCAAGAAAACGATCCTTATGGTCGCTCAAATAATGTTCAGTTGTCATGGGGTGCAATGTCGCAAACTATCTTGGCGCCGTAAAAATATGTGAGCAGTGAAATTTGCTTTTGACAATACTAAAGTTGCTTTTGCATATCGCAGCACGCGCGAATTGAAACGGGCCCGCTGGATGTTCGGCTTGATTGCCAGGCCATGGATGGTGACGCTGGGCTCTCATTTGGTCAATTTTGCATTGTTCTTTCATCTGCCCATCAACTGGGCCTTGCGGCCCGTCTTCAAGTATTTCTGCGGAGGGGAGAACATCCGTTTGAGCGACTCCACAATTGAAAAATTATCGCAATACAGCGTGCGCACCGTGCTGGACTACAGCGCTGAGGGGCAGACCGGCGAAGCAGCGCTGGATCACACATTAAAAGAGGTGCTGGCCACCGTTGCGGCGGGCGACGGGGACCCGCGACACGCCTTTGCCGTATTCAAGATCAGCGGCTTGAGTGACAACAGCCTGCTGGAAAAGGTCTCGGCGTGCGGAGCAGGCAATACAGACGGTGGCCGAGGCGAAACGGCCAGTCGTTGTGAAATTGACTGCCTGAGCCCCGACGAACTCTTGGCCTGGAACCGGGTGCGCGCGCGGGTGCGAGCCATCTGCGAAGCCACCGCAGCGGCGGGCGGACGCGTGATGATTGACGCTGAAGAAACGTGGTTGCAAGAGGCCATTGATGGCCTCGCTGAAGAAATGATGGCCCGCTTCAATGCAGATAAGGCCATTGTGTTCACCACGGTGCAGATGTACCGTCACGATCGGCTCGCATACAGTGAAGCGCTCATCAATCGGGCCGAGTCATCAAACTATGTGGTGGGCTTGAAAATGGTGCGCGGAGCGTACATGGAGAAGGAGCGTGAGCGGGCAAAAAAATTGGGATTGGTCGACCCAATCCAAAAGGACAAAGCGGCCAGTGATCGCGATTTTGATGCCGTGGTGCAGCTCTGCCTTGATCGCATCGAGCACGCCCACTTGGTGTGTGCAACGCACAATGAACAGAGCAGCCGCTTTCTAGCGGATGAAATGGCGCGCAGAGGAATCAAGGTTGACGACCCGCGCGTGAGTTTTGCCCAGCTCTTGGGAATGAGCGATCACATCAGTTTCAACCTCGCAGCCGAAGGCCACCGCGTCGCCAAATATGTCCCCTACGGACCGATTCGAAAGGCCATCCCTTACCTGCTGCGTCGGGCCAAGGAAAACACGTCGGTCGGCGGGCAAACCTCACGTGAACTGAGCCTAATCCGCAGCGAGCTTCAACGCCGCTCCGCGCTTTAATTTCAGCCCCAGCGGAGTTTCAGTCGCAATCGCAAGCCTCAGGCAGATCGCCCGAATGGTTTTGCCCCAAAGTCTTCTGCACCACCCTGCGCACAGTGGTCACGCTGTCGGTCACGACAAACTCCGCTGACAAGCTTGAATTTTCTATCAGGTAGAACTTCGTGTCCACCCCCTCGCCCAAACGCACGTCGCTCGCACCAAAGTTGATGTTGCCCTCGTCCAATAATTCGACTATTTCACTCATTTGCAATGCTTCACACCGAATCAAGCAGCGTGTCCTATCATCACCCATGAGACCGGGCTCGGCAAGAAACTCACGAACCTTGGCGCTGGGAAGCCACTTGGAACAGCCGCGGTCTTGGAAAAAGAAGAAGGCCAGCGCCGTTCCGATGCCGATTCCCAGCATAAATCGCATTAAACGTTGTGAAAAATTCATCTGTGACATGCCGCAAAGATGCATCGCCCTCTCGTGATGCGTACTTTCGGGCCACATGTTGATTGTAAAACATCTCAAGTTCAATTACCACACGGCGGCAGAGGACGAATCGGCTATGGAATTCCCAGATTTCAGCCTAGCGCGCGGAGAGGAAAAACTGCTGTTGGGCGCTTCTGGAACGGGTAAAACAACCCTTCTGCATCTGGTGGCTGGAATGCTGACGCCCGAACAGGGTTCGGTAGAACTCGCCGGGGAAGACTTCGGGGCGATGTCCAGTGCTGCGCGTGATCGACACCGCGGACGGCACATTGGCATCGTATTTCAACAGCCGCATTTCGTGCAAAGTTTGACGGTGCTAGAAAACTTGATGATGCCCGGTCTTTTGACCGGCCAAACAATGGATCAGAGCTACGCCCAGGAACTGCTCGAAGAATTGGGACTCGGGCATAAAATCTGGGCGGCCGTCAGCGCCTTGTCGGCGGGTGAGCAGCAGCGCGTTTCCATCGCGCGCGCCGTGGTCCACAAGCCCGGCTTGATTTTAGCCGACGAGCCGACATCAGCGCTGGACGACGACAACGCCAAAGCCGTGTTGGACTTGCTGAGAAGGCAAGCTCAAAAAGCGGGGGCCGCACTGCTCATCGTCACACACGACAATCGGCTCAAATCGCAGTTTGAGTCAAAAGTTGAATTGCCATTACGAGCTGGCATAGCGTACGGTGCCACCAAAACTAGGAAAGCATGAAGTTGAACTTGGTTTCAATCGCACGGCGCAACGTTTTCCACCGCCCGTTATCCACAGGATTGAGCGTGCTGCTGCTGGCCTTCGGTGTCGGTATGATTTCAATCCTGCTGCTGGTGCAACGCCAACTCACCGAGGACTTTGATCGCAATATCAATGACATCGACATGGTGCTTGGGCACAAGGGCAGTCCGCTGCAATTGATCCTAGCCAATGTGTACCACGTGGACGTGCCCACCGGCAACATCTCGCTGCATGAGGCTGAAGAAATTGTCGCGCATCCTTTCGTTGAATCGGGCATTCCGCTGGCCTACGGCGACAACTATCGCATGTTCCGCATCGTTGGAACGGAGTGGTCCTACCCGGCCCATTACGATTGCGAGCTTTCGGAAGGCCGCGCTTGGGATGTGCCCTTTGAAGTGGTGCTCGGCGCAGGTGTTGCCGAAAAGGAAGGGCTCAGCTTGGGCGATACATTCTTCTCAGCCCACGGGTTAACCGACGAGTCCGACGTGCACGCAGACAAGACCTTTGTGGTGGTGGGGCTCTTGAAGCGCAGCGGTTCAGTCATTGACCAATTGATCCTCACTTCCGTCGAAACCGTATGGGCCGTGCACGAGCACGTGGACGCAGAAGCTGTGGCCGCAGGTGAGCCAATGCCCGAACGAGAAATCACGGCCATGCTCTTGAAGAAGCGCAACCCCTTGGCCATTCTAACACTTCCCAACCTGCTTCGCGACAGCAACATGCAGATTGCCTTGCCGTCCATCGAACTGAACCGATTGACCCAGCAATTCGGGATCGGCTTGCAGACCGTCCGCGCCATCGCCGTTCTAATTATGGTGCTGTCCTTCATCAGCGTCTTTATCGCGTTGTTCAATTCCCTGCGCGACCGCCGCTACGAGCTCGCCCTGATGCGCACCATGGGAGGCACCCCGGGCTCACTTTTCACGCTGGTCGTCACAGAGGGGCTGTGGATGACCTGCATGGGCATTGCAGCGGGCTTGCTGTTGAGCCGCGTAGGCATCGCCGTTCTATCTTCAGTTGTATCAGACCAATTCCACTACGACTGGTCCCAAATGGGGCCGGCCCCCGGCGAGTGGCTTTTGGTGTTGCTCGCCTTTTTTGTCGGACTGGTCGCAGCGGCCATACCCGCCCGTTCCGTCCTAAAAATGGACATCAGCCGCACCCTCGGCGCCGGACGTTAACTTTGCAACTGCTACATCCTCACTCATGCGTCGTCGCTTTGTCCAACTCTCAATTCTAGTTCTTGCCGTGCTCGCCGTGTCTGCGCTCGACTTGAGCTCGTACTGCCACCCGGCTGAGACCGCGCCTGACATGAAAGTCATCGGCGCTGCTCGCGCCGCCGAGCCTGAACAACTCACCCCGACCGAACAAGCCATTGAAACTGCGTTTGTCGACGACAACGACTGCGACGACAGCGACTACATGGAACTGACGTGGGCCGATTTGGCGGACGTGGATTTCAAGGAGGTCTTCCTGGAGGAACTGGGCGCGTACTATTGGCAGCCCACCTTTGGCGACAAGCTCAAGACGCTTGAAGGTCAAAAGGTCTACATCACAGGGTACATGATTCCTGTGGACGTGGACGAGGACTTCTATGTTTTGAGTCGCTACCCCTTTGCCAATTGCTTTTTCTGCGGTGGTGCTGGCCCTGAATCAGTTACAGATTTGCGCTTTTTAAATCCCAAGCACCGGGCCTACCAGACCGACGAGCGCATGACCTTTCATGGCGTCCTCCGCCTCAATGCGGACGACATCATGCAGATGAACTACATCTTAGACGACGCCATCGAGCATCCGCTCTGATCCGCTTGATTCAAGCGCATCAGCTGCCATCACTACTCCCCGAAGCATCAGCGCGCCGCTCCTTCGGAAAATGCCGACGCTCCGGACGCTTCCCCTTCCGAAGTTCACGCTGCTCCTCCTCGGGCAAAGCCGCAACCGTTTGGCACACCTCGCTGCACGCCCCTTCGTGTTTTTCTGCACAACCCACGCATAGAATCATCAGCACATTGCACATTGGATTCACGCAATTCGTATGACTGTCACTCGCGGTTCCGCACAAATGGCAGTGGGCCAACACGTCGTCACTGACGCGCTCAGATAGGCGCTCGTCAAACACGAAATTGACTCCCTTGTACTTATTCCGCAGGCCGTCTTCTTTCACCTGTCGTACATATTCTATGATGCCGCCCTCGAGCTGGTGCACATTTGGAAATCCCCGGTGCTTGAACCATGCGCTGGCCTTCTCGCAACGAATGCCTCCGGTGCAGTACATGATAATTGGTCGGTCGACTTTGGTGCCGTCCATCTCTAGCAACAGGTTCTCCACCATGTCAATTTCATCACGGAAATTTTCGACATTCGGACAAATCGCGCCTTCAAAATGACCCACTTCACTTTCATAGTGATTCCGCATATCGATCAAGATGGAATCCTCACGGTCGGTCAGCTTATTGAACTCTTCGGCGCAAAGGTGACGACCGGAATTGGTCACATCAAACGTGGCGTCGCTCAGGCCATCGGCTAAAATCTTGTCGCGCACCTTGACGATGAGCTTTAAAAACGCCATTTCATCCGGTTCCACCGCCACATTCAATCGGATGCCGTCAAGAAAATCAATGGCATACAGCGCTTTCACAAATTCATCCCAGCGAGGGCTCGGCACTGAAACCTGGGCATTGATCCCCTCCTTTGCAACGTAAGTGCGTCCGAGCACCCCCAAAGCGCTCCACTGGGCAAACAGTTCGTTGCGAAAGGCTGCCGGGTCTTCAATATGAGCGTACTGATAAAAAGAAACGGTCGTTCGATCAAAGTCCTCCGCCTCAAGTTTGGCACGCAGGGCATCCAAATCCAAAGTATTGTACAACTTGGGCGGCTTAGGTGGACGGGGCTTGGGTGCAGGCATCGCTTACAAAATTACGGAAGCAAACAATGAATTGTATTGATTCACGTTTCGATTTGGGTGCAGTTCGTGGATAAATCCTTGACGCAAACTTCGAATTGGCCTATGACTACAACTAACTTGAACACAAATTCGATTCATGGCCCAAAGCATGCTGAACTACTGCAAGCGAATCCTAGCCAAGGTGAGCTTCGATCCACAACTATTTACTAAAGAGCTAACTAAGAGCATTCGACGGCTTGAAATTGGCGATCTCGAAACCCTTTACAATTGGTGTATTGTCCAATTCGGCAGCCGCTATGGCGACATCATTCAGAGGGCTTTTTCAGCACGTGGTGTGCGCATGGCCATTTAACCCCCGCTTCCTTTCTTACGCCCGCGCTCGCGTTCCAAGTGAGCAATGTTGCGCTTCAACCCCTCAAAGCCCGTTCGTCTGATCGGGCTTTTTTTAAATAGTGCCTCGAAGGTTTCCTCCCGGAGTTCATTCCAATCCTGCCGCGTCATCGCGAGCAAATCCGCACTCGCCTCAAAGGCCGGTTCATCGTGAGGCTTCGCATGGCGATTCCACGGACACACCTCTTGACAGATATCGCAACCGAACATCCAATTTTCAAACGATCCGGCAACCGGCTCGGGCAAGTCCCCCCGCAATTCGATGGTGTAGTAGCTGATACAACGGCTTCCGTCCACACTGTAAGGCTTGATAATAGCACCGGTTGGGCAAGCGTCGATGCAGCGTGTGCATGTCCCGCAGTGGTCGGTTGGCAAGGCGCGGCCCGTTACGGGCAATTCCATATCGATGAATATCTCACCGAGAAAAAAATAGCTGCCCGCTCCTTTGGTCAACAACAAGCTGTTCTTGCCCACCCAACCCAGGCCGCCCTTCGCCGCCCACGTCCGCTCCATTACTGGTGCTGAATCCACAAACACGCGCCCTGCAATGTCGCCCCACTCAGCGCGCATCCACTTGAGCAGCTCCTTGAGTTTCCACTTGAGGACGAAATGATAGTCTTCCCCCAAAGCATAGGAGGCGATGCGCGGAGCGTTCGGATCGTCCGGGCGGCTCGTCGAATGGTAATTGTAGAGAAAACTGAGCACCGTCTTGGTGCCCGGAAACAACAAGCGCGGGTCGAGCCGCTTGTCGAAATGGCCGGCCATGTAACCCATCTCGCCGTGGCGGTCTTCGCGCAGCCACGACTCAAGCCGTGGCGCCTCATCGGCCAAGAAACCCGCCTTCGACACGCCCACCGCGGAAAAGCCAAGTTCCTCCGACCAGCGTTCAATCTGTTCAAAACGCTCCATTGCGGCATAAGCCGTGCCCCCCATGATCAGCCGCCGAACAAGTCGCGGGCCCGTGGCGTCCGGCCCAAGTGAACGTACGCCGCCTCAGTGACCTGGCGACCCCGAGGGGTTCGCACCAATAAGCCCTCTTGGATTAAGAAAGGCTCGTACACTTCCTCCAGCGTTCCTGCATTCTCTCCTACAGCGGTCGCAATGGTACTCACGCCCACCGGCCCTCCCCCGAACTTGTCAATCATGGTCTCCAGAATGCGATTGTCCATCTCATCGAGTCCGATGCGGTCCACATTGAGGGCGTCCAGGGCGATGCCTGTAATGGCCTTGTCGATGGTCCCGTCCCCCTTCACCTCAGCAAAGTCTCGCACACGACGGAGCAAGGCGTTGGCTATTCTCGGCGTCCCCCGTGATCGCCCCGCAATCTCCAATGCTGCCTCATAGTGCGTAGGAATTTCTAAAATGCCTGCGCTTCGCTCCACAATCCCCGTTAAGGTTTCGGCATCGTAATAATTCAACCTAAGGTTGATTCCAAATCGGGCCCGAAGTGGCGCTGTCAACAAGCCCGACCGGGTCGTCGCACCCACCAGGGTAAAGGGCTCCAGCTGAATTTGGACCGTCCGAGCATTCGGCCCCGTATCGAGCACCAAATCGATCCGGTAGTCCTCCATCGCAGAATACAAGTATTCCTCAATGATTGGACTTAACCTGTGAATCTCATCGATGAACAGCACATCACGCGGTTCGAGCGAAGTCAACAAACCCGCCAAGTCCCCGGCCTTGTCCAGCACCGGACCCGACGTCGACTTGACGCCCACGCCAAGTTCCGAAGCAATGATGTGGGCAAGCGTTGTCTTGCCCAAGCCAGGCGGGCCGTGCAACAAGACGTGGTCCAAGGCCTCCTCACGTTGATCTGCCGCCCGCACAAAAACCTCGAGGTTCTCCATTGCCGCACGCTGCCCCGCAAAGTCATCAAAGCGCACCGGTCGCAAGGCCCGGTCGAACTCGACCTCCTCGCGATGTTCGGACTCCAAGCGAGGCTCAAAATCCTCCTGATTAACGTCGTGCTCTTCCATAGCAACCCAATTGCTCCTGCAACTTAGTCCACGACAACGGGAGACCCTAAGGCCTCCCGTTATAACATTTCAAGAAATTTCTCAGTGTTCCGTCTCGCCTTCTTTCAGCGGCACATTTTGTGGGACAAAATCCACATCGTGCTCAGGATTGCTGTAGTCGTATGGCCATCGGTACACCTGAGGAAGCGGCCCGGGCCAGTTGCCGTGCATACGTTCCACCGGAGTGGTCCACTCCAGGGTGGTCGACTTCCAAGGGTTCTGAACGGCGGGCTGGCCGCGGAAGATGCTCCTGAAGAAGTTGAAAATGAAAAGCAGCTGACCTATTGAACCGACGATAGCAAAGATTGAAATCACCACGTTCAAATCCGTCACACCGTCCAAGAAGGTAAACGCTGAATTTTCGTAGTAGCGACGAGGCGCACCGGCCAGTCCCACAAAGTGCATCGGGAAAAACACGCCGTAGCCGCACACGAAAGTGAACCAAAAGTGAGCGTGCCCGAGTTTCGTATTCATCATTCGGCCGAACAGCTTAGGGAACCAATGGTACAACCCGGCAAACATTCCTAAGATTGCCGAAAGCCCCATCACGATGTGGAAATGCGCCACCACGAAATACGTGTCGTGCACTTGCACGTCAAGCGCCGAGTCGGCCAGAACAATCCCTGTTAAACCACCCGTCACAAACGTCGAAACCAGTCCAATCGAGAAGAGCATGGCCGGTGTGAAACGCAAATTGCCTTTCCAAAGGGTCGTCAAGTAGTTGAACGCTTTGACCGCCGAAGGAATGGCGATAAGCAGCGTCGTGAACACGAAAACCGATCCCAAGAATGGATTCATGCCTGTGATATACATGTGGTGTGCCCAAACGATAAACGACAGGAATGCAATCGCAATGATAGAGCCCACCATGGCAC